>CAZDFV010000594.1:0-1509 GCA_964504495.1 uncultured Rhodothermales bacterium | reverse complement strand
GGAGCCGTCCGCCAGCCGCGCGTCTGACCCCCGACGCACCGCCCGCCGATGCACCCGACCATGCGCCGCCTCGCCCTCGCCTTTGCCCTGAGCGCCGCGCCGGCCGCCCTCGCGCAGCCGGAGCCGTTCGCCGTGACCGCCGGGACGTCCGCGCTCGCGGGCGAGGCCCCCGTCGTCGTCCGGCTCTACAAGACCGAGTACGACGTGGACGGGCCGGGCCGGGCCACGACGCGCGTCCGCCAGGTTATGACGGCGTTCGGGCCGGCCGGGCGGGAGTCGGCCGGGCGGCTCCAGGTGGTCCACGGCGGGTTCCGCCACCTCCGCGCGTTCGAGGGCACGCTCCGCGACGGCTCGGGCCGCGTCGTCCGCACGCTGGGCCGCCGCGACGCCGAGGACCGCGTGCTCGGCTCGCTCTACGAGGACCTCCGCGTCATGACGGGCGAGCTCTACGGCGACGGCTACCCGTTCACCGTCGAGTGGACGTACGAGATCGAGCACCGGGGCGTCCTCGGGTGGCCCACGTGGCGCCCCCAGCCCCGGGGCTACCCCATCGAGGCGGCCCAGTTCGACCTGCTCGTCCCGACCGGCACGCTCGTGCGGACGCGGGCGCGCGACCTCTCCGAGGGGTCCGTCACGCGCGACGTCCGCGGGCGCGACCGCTACGCCTGGCGGATCGAGGGGTGGCCGGCCGCCGAGCCCGAGCCGTTCGGGCCGCCGTGGTGGGAGCAGCTCCCCGAGCTCCGGCTCGGGACCGACCGGTTCGAGATCGGCGGGGCGCCCGGCCGGCTCGACTCGTGGGGCGCGTTCGGGTCGTGGTACGGCGGGCTCTCCGACGGCCGCCAGCGGCTCCCGGAGGCCGCCCGCGACGAGGTCCACCGGATCGTCGCCGGGGCCGAGACCGACGCCGAGAAGGCCCGCCGGCTCTACCGCCACCTCCAGGAGACCACGCGCTACGTGAGCATCCAGCTCGGGCTCGGCGGGTGGCAGCCGTTCGACGCGGCGTACGTGTTCGAGCGGCGCTACGGCGACTGCAAGGCGCTCACGAACTACATGATGGCGCTTCTGGCCGAGGCCGGGATCGAGTCGCACCCGGCCCTGATCCGGGCCGGCGACGAGGGCTCGGACCTCGACCCGGCGTTCCCGGACAACGAGTTCAACCACGTCGTCCTCCGCGTCCCGCTAGCGGACGCCCCGGCCGAGCCGACGATGCGGACGGACGCGCTCTCGGCCGGCGACGGCGCGGTCTGGCTCGAGTGCACGAGCCCGTACGCCGCGTTCGGCCACCTCGGCTCTTTTACCGAGGGCCGCCCGGCCCTCCTCGTCACGCCCGAGGGCGGCCACCTCGTCGAGACGCCGACGAGCGGACCGGACGAGAACCGGACGGTCCGCGAGGCCACGGTCCGGCTCGACGCGCGCGGCGCGGCCGAGGCCGACGTCGCCTGGCGGATGCGGGGCGAGCCCCGGGCCGACGCGATCGCCGCCCTCGACGGCTCGACGGCCGCCGAGCGG
>CAZDFV010000593.1:0-1513 GCA_964504495.1 uncultured Rhodothermales bacterium | reverse complement strand
CGCCGTCCGCCTGGGCGACCCGGCCGTCCTGTTCGGGCCCGGCGGCCCGACCGCCGAGGAGGCCGCCGCCGCCGCCGGCACGATCTCGTACGAACTGACGAGCGGGCTGACCGAGCGCGTGGCCCACGTCTACACCGGGGCGTAGGCCGGGCCGGGGGCCCGGAGCTCCGGGGCGGGGCGGCGGCGGAGCCCGTGCGGGGGCCCCACGCACATCCAGGGCGCTCCAGACGGCGTGCCGCCCGCTGGGCCGCCAGAACCCGGGCCGCCTCTTCGTGTATATCGGGCGGGTTGGATACCTTCACAAAGCGAGTCCCCAACCCCTCCCCCTCACCCGCCCCGCCCCTCATGGCCACCTCCACGCCCCAGGAGATCACGATCCTCGTCGTCGACGACGAAGAGGACGTCGTCGAGATCATCTCCCACTTCCTCCGCGAGGAGGGCTACAACGTCCTCACGGCCCACGACGCCGACGAGGCGCTGAGCAAGGCCGGACCCGACGTCGACGCCATCGTCCTCGACGTGATGCTCCCCGGCATGAGCGGGTTCGAGATCGCCAAGCGGCTGCGGGGCCGGGTCGAGACCGAGAAGATCCCGATCCTCATGCTCACGGCCAAGACCGAGGAGGAGGACCAGCTCCAGGGCCTCGCCAACGCCGACCAGTACCTGACCAAGCCGGTCTCCCCGCAGGTCGTCCTCGCCAACATCCGGGCCGTCCTCCGCCGGACGGGCACCGAGGAGTCGAAGACGCTCTCGACGTCCGGGCTCACGATCTACGAGGACGAGTACCGCGCGACGCTCGAGGGCGACGACCTCGGCCTGACGCTGACCGAGTTCGAGCTCTTGCGCTACCTCGTCCGCCACCCCCGGAAGGCGTTCACGCGCCAGCAGCTCCTCGAGACCATCTGGAAGGACGCCATGATGGTCACCGAGCGGACGGTCGACGCCCACATCAAGAACCTCCGCGAGAAGCTGGGCGAGTTCGCCAAGCACATCCAGACCGTCCGCGGCGTGGGCTACCGGTTCGTCGAGGAGGCCGAGCCAGAGGCATGAGCGAGGGATTAGGGATGGAGGGATAGGCGTGCCCTTATCCCTCCATCCCCCCATCCCCCATCCCTCCCCTCATGCGCTGGCGCGCCGTCCGCGAGCTGTTCTACCCACGTCGGGCCTCGACCCAGACGTGGATGATGCTCACGTTCGCCCTGTTCGTCGGGCTCGCCGTCGTGGGCGTCGGGCTGTACTCGTTCCTCGTGCTCCGCGGGCAGGTCCGTGACGCGGCGCGCGAGACGCTCCGCGAGCAGGCGGCCCGGTTCGCCGTGCAGCTCGAGGCCGAGCCCGACCGGGCGGCGCTCCTCGACCTCGGCCGGCAGATCGCCGAGCTGACGCGGGTCGAGGTGGCCGTCGCGGCGCCCGCCAGCGGCGAGGTCCTGGGCGACTTCGGCGCGGCCGCCCCGAGCGCACTGTCTCAGCCGTGCGACGGCTCGGCCTGTTCCGGGCCGGGGAAGTGGAGCCGCGT
>CAZDFV010000592.1:0-1515 GCA_964504495.1 uncultured Rhodothermales bacterium | reverse complement strand
CGTCCGGGAGGCTGTCGCCGCGGCCGTGGCCGAGCGCCCCGCCCGCGCCGAGCCCGCGGCGCGCTGCGCGACGTGCGGCCTGCCCTCGACCTACCCCGGCGCCACGTTCGACGCCGGCGGCGTGTGCCACCTCTGCCGGTCGTTCGCGACCTACGAGGCCCGCGCCCGCGCCTACTTCCGTACGATGGACGACCTCCGGGCGACGATCGTGGAGGGCCGCCGTCGCGGCACGGGCGCCTACGACTGCCTGATGCTCTTCAGCGGCGGCAAGGACAGCACGTACGCCCTCGCCCGGCTGGCCGAGATGGGGCTCGACGTCCTGGCCTTCACGCTCGACAACGGCTACATCTCGGAGGAGGCCAAGGCCAACGTCCGCCGCGTGACCGAGGCGCTCGGCGTGGACCACGTGTTCGGCACGACGCCGGCCATGAACGCCATCTTCGTCGACAGCCTCCAGCGGCACAGCAACGTCTGCCAGGGGTGCTTCAAGACGATCTACACCTTGGGGATGCAGGAGGCCCGGGCGCGCGGCATCCCGACGATCGTGACGGGCCTCTCGCGGGGGCAGTTTTTCGAGACGCGCCTCACCGAGGAGCTGTTCACGCGCGACGACCTAGACGTGGACCGGATCGACGAGACGATCCTGGAGGCCCGCAAGGCCTACCACCGCGTCGACGACGCCGTCCGCCGCCGGCTCGACGTCGAGGCGCTCCAGCACGACGCGACGTTCGAGGAGGTCCAGTTCGTCGACTTCTACCGCTACTGCGACGCGCCGCTCGACGAGATGCTGGCCTACCTCGACCGGCACCTCCCGTGGGTCCGGCCCAGCGACACGGGGCGCTCGACGAACTGCCTCATCAACGAGGCCGGCATCTGGGTCCACAAGCGCGAGCGCGGGTTCCACAACTACGCCTTCCCCTACTCCTGGGACGTCCGGATGGGCCACAAGACGCGGGCGGAGGCGCTGGCGGAGCTGGACGACGAGATCGACGAGGCGGACGTCCGGCGGATGCTCCAGGAGATCGGCTACGACGGCCCGGCCCTCGACGACGCGCCGCCGGCCCGCCGGCTCGTGGGCTACTACCTGAGCGACGCCCCGGTCCCGGCGGCCGAGCTGCGCGCGGTCGCGGCGGAGCGGCTGCCCGCGTCGATGGTGCCGTCGGCGTTCGTCCGCCTCGACGCCGTCCCGACGACGCCGAACGGGAAGGTGGACCGTGGCGCGCTGCCCGCGCCGGAGGCCGAGCGGCCCGACCTCGACGCCGCCTTCGTCCCGCCCCGGACCGAGGCGGAGCGGACGCTCGCGGCGATCTGGCGCGACGTGCTGGGCGTCACAGAGGTCGGGGCGGCGGACAACTTTTTCGACCTCGGCGGTGACTCGATCCTGGCGATCCAGATCGCCGCGCGGGCGTCCGAGGCCGGGCTCCGCGTGGCGCCCGGCGCGCTGTTCCAGCACCAGACGGTCGCCGAGCTGGCGGCCGCGGCCGGGTCTGCGGCCGGGCTGGTCGCGGAGCAGGG
>CAZDFV010000591.1:570-1520 GCA_964504495.1 uncultured Rhodothermales bacterium | reverse complement strand
CCCCCGCGACGCCGACGGCGCCGACCTCCTCGCCGCGCTCGCGGCCGTGGCCCGCGGCCTCGTCGTGGTCGACGCCGGGCTGGCGGACGCGCTCGTGCCGGTCCACGAGCCGCTCCCCGACGCGCTCGACCCGCTGACGGACCGCGAGCGTGAGGTCCTCGCGCTCCTCGCCGAAGGGCTCCCCAACAAGCTCGTCGCCGACCGGCTGGGCGTCGCCGAGCGGACGGCCCGGTACCACGTGGCCCAGATCCTCGCCAAGCTAGGCGCGCGGAGCCGGACGGAGGCCGTCGTCCGCGCCGCTCGCCTCGGCCTCGTCGCACTCTAGGCCGCGCCGGGCTTCGGGCCGGCGGCCCCCGCCAGCGGGCCGGGGCCCTACGCAAGACCTGGCCGATCCGCCAGGGCGGTTCCGGCCGGCCGGCCGAGGCGCCCGGGGCGCCGGGCGCCGTAGCGTGGACACAGACCGACAGCCCTACGAGCCGTGCCCGCCGACTCCGCCCTCGCCGCCGTCTCCGACGCCCTCGCCGCCGTCGTCGAGGCCGCCGCCCCGTCCGTTCTCCGCGTCGAGGCCCGCAAGCGCGGGAACGCCTCGGGCGTCGCCTGGAGGGCCGACGGGCTCGTCGCCGCCTCCGACCACACCGTCCAGCGCGACGAGGACCTCCGCGTCGGGCTGCCGTCCGGCGACGTGGTCCCGGCCGTGCTCGTCGGGCGCGACCCGACGACGGACCTCGCCCTCCTCCGCGCCGAGGCCGACCTCACCCCGCCCGAGTGGGCCGAGCCGGACGCCCTCGCGGTCGGCGCGCTCGCGCTCTCGGTCGGGCGCCACGACGGGCCGGCGCAGACGGCCCTCGGCGTCGTCACGCGCCGTGCCGGCCGCTGGCGGACGGGCTCGGGCGGCGAGGTGGACGCCTTCGTCGAGACCGACGTCCGCGTCTACCCCGGGTTCTCGGGGA
>CAZDFV010000591.1:0-509 GCA_964504495.1 uncultured Rhodothermales bacterium | reverse complement strand
GCTCGTCGACGCGCGCGGCCGGTTCGTCGGCCTCAACACGTCGCACTTCGGACGCCGGGCGAGCCTCGCGCTCCCGGCCCCGACGCTCCGCCGCGTGCTGGGCGAGCTGGAGGCGCACGGGCGCGTCCGGCGCGGCTACCTCGGCGTCGTCACGCAGCCCGTGACCCTGGGCGGCGCGGTCGGGCTCGTCGTGCTCGAGGTGGCGGAGGGGAGCCCGGCGGCCGAGGCCGGCCTCCTCGTGGGCGACGTGCTCACTGGCGTCGGGGACGCCCCGTTCCGGGGGCCGCACGACCTCGTGGCCGCGCTCGCCGGCGCGGGCGGCCAGACGCGCGCGTTCGCCGTCCGCCGGGGCGGGGAGGACGGGACGGTCGAGGTCGACCTCGCCGAGCGCGACTGAGCCGGGTCACCTCGGAAGGGCCGCTCCGCCGGCCGCCGGCCTTGCCCAGCCTCCGCCACGGCCGTCGCCGCCAACAGCGTCGGGACCGCCAGTCACGCCGTCCGCGGCCTCG
>CAZDFV010000590.1:0-1521 GCA_964504495.1 uncultured Rhodothermales bacterium | reverse complement strand
GCCGGCGGCACCCGTGGCTCCGGCGCGCGGGGGTCGGGGCCGCGGCGCTCGTCGGGCTCCTCGTGCTGCTCGCCGTGGGCGCGGCCGTGTACCTCCAGACCGAGGCCGGCCGCGCGCGCGTCCAGGGCATCGCCGTCGAGCAGATCGCGAACCTCCTCGCCGACGACGCCGAGGTCTCGGTCGACCGGCTCGACGGCAACTTCCTGACCGGCGCCGAGCTCGTCGGCCTGGAGGTCCGGCGCTACGGGGAGACGGTGCTCGCCGTCGACACGGTCGCCATCGACTACAACCTCACGACGCTCCTCCGGCGGACGTTCTCGGCCAGCGAGGTGGTCGTGGCCGGGCCGGCCCTCTACGTCCGCCAGCGGGCCGACTCGACGCTCAACGTCTCGGGGCTCCTGGCCCCGCGCGACACGGCCGGGGGCGGGGCCGGGTTCGCCGTCGTCCTCGACGCCGTCGACGTCCGGCGCGGGTACGCCGAGGTCCGGTGGCTCAACGCCGAGCGCGACTCGGTCCACACCGTCCGCGAGCTCGGGCTGTCCGTCCGCGAGTTCGTCTCGCGCGAGGGCGAGCTGGCGGGCCGGATCGAGGCGCTGGCCCTGGAGGCCGTGGCGCCGAACGACGCCGGCCGGCTGGCGGTCGCCGGGGCCGGGTCGTTCTCGAACGAGGCCCTCGTCCTCGACGCCCTCACGGCGCGGAGCCGGGCCGGGACCGACGTCGAGGGCGAGGCCCGGCTCGTGTTCGCCGGCGACGAGACCGGCGGCGCCGTGCTCCCCGTGTTCGAGGCGAACGTCCGGGCCACGCCGCTCGCGCTCGAGGACGCCCGCGCCTTCGCCGGCGTCCCGCTCTACGGCGACCCCCGCCTCCGCCTCCAGGCCGACTCCGACGGCGGCGACCTCTCGTTCTCGCTCAACGCCGCCCTCGACGACGGGACGCTCGCCCTCGACGGACTGCTCTCGCGCGCGGCCGACGGGCCCGTCCGCTACCAGGCCGAGGGCACGCTCCGCCGGCTCGACCCCTCGGCGCTGACGCGCAACGAGGCGCTCGCGGCCGAGCTCACCGGCGACCTCCGCCTCAACCTCCGGGGCGAGTCGCTCGAGACGCTGACGGGCCCCTTTGCCGTCACGCTCCGCGAGAGCGAGGCGGCCGGGCGCCGGATCGACCGGCTCGCCGTCGAGGGCGCCTTCACCGCCGGCCGCGTCACGTTCGACGTCGACGGCAGCCTCCCGGGCGCCTCGCTCGTGGCCGAGGGCTCGGCCCAGCCGTTCGACCGCGTGCCCCAGTTCCGCGTGGCCGGGGCCGCGCGCGACGTGGACCTCGCCGTGCTCGCCCCCGGCCTCGGACGGACCGAGCGGTTCTCGGGCGAGTTCGCCGTCGTCGGGCGGGGCTCGTCGCTCGACACGTTCGCCGGGTCGGTCGCCGTCGACCTCGACCGGGCCGACGTAGACCTCGGCGACCGCCGGCTCCGGCTGGCGGGCGTTGCGCTCGACGCCGACGTGGCCGACGGCGCCGCCCGCTTCG
>CAZDFV010000589.1:0-1531 GCA_964504495.1 uncultured Rhodothermales bacterium | reverse complement strand
GAGCTGGCCCTCCGCGTCCGCCGGTCGGAGGCCGGGGCGCTGGCGGCCGCGTTCGTCGAGGCGACGGCCGGGCGGGGCGAGGTCGTCGAGGGGTGACGGACGCGCCGCCCCCTCCGCACGGAGGGGCCGCTATTGCAACCCATCAAACCGGGTCGGCCCGGACGGGGACGGCCCCGGACGGCCGGAGCGTGAGGCTCGCCAGCGGCGCCGGCCAGCCGCCGACCGGGCGGAACCGGAGCCGCCGCGCCACGGCCGCCAGGAGCAGCGTCCCCTCCATCCACGCGAACCGCTCGCCGATGCACCCCCGCGTGCCGACGCTGAACGGGAGGTAGGCGAACCGGTGCTCGCGGTGTTTGGCGTCGAGGTCCGGCCGGTCGGGACGGAACGCCTCTGGGTGCTCCCAGAAGCGCGGGTCGCGGTGGAGGAGGTAGGGCGAGACGAAGACGGCCGTGCCCGGCTCCACGTCTATGCCGCCGATCGTGCGCGGGCCGGGGGCTGCCCGGTCGAGGAGGTAGGCGGGTGGGTACAGGCGCATGGCCTCGGCAAAGACGGCGCGGGCGTACGGAAGTCGGCGGAGGGCGTCCATGTCGAGGTCGCCAGCGTCGCGGGCCTCGTCGGCGAGGCGGGCCTCGGCGTCGGGGTGCTCGGCGAGGAGGAGCCACGCCCAGGCGAGCGCGCTGGCCGTCGTCTCGTGGCCGGCGAGGAGGAGCGTGAGGGCCTCGTCGACCACCTCAGCGTCGCTCAGCCCGGCGCCGGTCTCCTCGTCCTGGGCGAGGAGGAGGAGGCCGAGGATGTCGTCGCCGGGGTCGCCGGCGCGGCGCCGCTGGCGGACGGCCTCGGCGACGACCGCGACCAGCCGGGCGCGGACCCGGTCGAGCCGCCGGGCGGCCGGGACGGGCACGTAGTCGGCGAGGGCCATGAGCGGCGGGTTCCGCACGATCCGGTCGAACGCGAGGAGCGCCTCGGTGACCCCGTCGCGGACCTCGGCGCCGTGGCGGAGGCCGCCGCCCCCGAACAGCGTGGCCTCGGCGACGGCGTAGCTGAGCCGGGAGGCGGCGTCCACGAGGTCGAGCGTCCCGGCCGCGAGCCACCGCCCGGCGTGGGCCTCGGCCAGCCGGACCACGGTCTCGGCGTAGCCCGCCAGCCGGCCGTGCGCGAACGCCGGCAGGACCAGCTTGCGGACGCGCGTGTGGTGCGGGGGCTCGCTCGTGAGCAGGCTCGTCCCGAAGGTGCGGACGGCGAACTCGACCTGCGGCCCCTTCGGCCACACCCCGGGCGGGGCCAGGTACACCTCGCCCACGAGGCCGGGGTGGCGGAGGAGAAGCGCCCGCGTCGGCCCGAGCCGGAGGCGGACGATGTCGCCGCCGGCGGCGTCGGCCCAGCGGAGGAAGGCGAGCGGGTCGCGCTGGAACCGGAGGACGGCCTCGCCAGGGAGCGCGCGGCGCTCGGTGACGCGGGCGGTCGGGGCGGCCTCCGTCGTCGGGGCGGGCCGGGGCGTGGGGGGCGGGAGCGTGGCGGGCATAGCGGCGTG
>CAZDFV010000588.1:0-1534 GCA_964504495.1 uncultured Rhodothermales bacterium | reverse complement strand
CCTCGCCGGGCCGCGGGTCGAGAGCGCGCACGACGAGCCCGGCCGCCTCGTCCTGGACCGCGCACGCGCCCCCCTCCACGAGCCCGCCGCGGAGGACCGGCTGGAGGCGCCCCACGGTCACGAAGTCGTCGAGCCAGCGTGACGGTTCGGGTTGTGCGCCAACGGCGTCGAGGCGCCCGACGAGCTCGGGTCGGCCGGCGGCGCCGGCCGTGCAGCGGAGGGCGTAGCGCGGGGCCTCGTTGCCGGCTTCGAGGAACCGGACCGTCGCCCCCGGCCCCCACCGCCCCAGCCAGCGACGGACCATCCACGTCGGGTAGGAGTGGCGGACGGCGAGGTCCTCGGCCGGGTCCCCGGAGTCGGGCTGGGGGAGCGTGCCCGCCGCCTGCGCGCGGGCGACGGCGCGGAGGACGCCGTTCGCGAGCCCGGCGGCGCCCCGGTGGAGGAGCCGCCGCGCCGTGCCCACGGCCTCGTTCACGGCCGCGTGCGGCTTCACGCCGCGCACGACGAGGTCGTACGTCCCGATCCGCAGGGCCTGCAGCAGCTCCGGGTCGAGCGCGGCCACGTCGCCCCGGTAGAACTGGCCGACGACGAAGTCGAGCCACCGCCGCTGGCGGGTGACGCCGGCGACCCAGTCGGACGCCCGCCGCGCGGCCTCCGCGGAGCCCGCCCCGTCGGCGAGCCGCGCGACGTGGGCGCCGTCGCCCTCGACGCGGAGGAGGCGGCGGACGGCGAGGTCGCGGGCGGGCAGGTCGGCCATGCCGCAAGCTAGCCGGACCCCGGCGCCGCGCCGGCCGTTGCCTCCGGGCCCCGCCACCTCCCCCTCCGCCATGCCCACGTGCTCCACCTGGGGCAACGACTACGCCGCCGCCTTCGCCGTCACGGCCGCCCGCGGCGAGTCGTACCACTCCGACTCGATCGAGCGCGCGGCCCGCAAGCTCGCGCCGACGTGCGAGGTGTGCGGCGTCCGCATCCTCGGCCACGGGCTCCAGGCCGGCGACCGGTTTTTCTGTTGCGACCACTGCGCCACGCAAGCGGGCGTCGAGGGCCTCAACGACCGGGTGGAGGGATGGAGGGATAAGGGGATGCGGCCCATCCCTCCATCCCCTATCCCTCTCCATCCCTCCTTTCCGCCAGCCGCATCGCCCGGCTGGCGGCCACCTTGAGCGGGTCGACGGCCGGGGCGACCGGCGGGTTGTAGACGAGGTCGAGGTCCTCGGCCAGCTCACGCGCCGTCGCGCCGGACCGGACGAGCGGGACGAGCACGTCGGCGCGGAGGGCGGCCCCCTCGGCGGAGACGACCTGGCCGCCCAAGAGCCGGCCCGTCCCGCGCTCGACGACGAGGCGGACGTCGATGGGCCGGACGCCCGGGAACGAGCCCGTCCGCGTCACGTGCCGGACGTCGGCGGCGAGGGCGTCGATCCCGGCCGCGCGGGCCTGGTCGAGCGAGAGCCCGACGGACCCGGCCTCGACCCCGAACGCCTTGACGGCCACGCCGCCGGCGATCGGGCGGAACGTGTCGGCGCGGCCGCCCGAC
>CAZDFV010000587.1:0-1536 GCA_964504495.1 uncultured Rhodothermales bacterium | reverse complement strand
CGTCGGCGTGCGCGGCGGCGGCGGCGCGGCGGGCGACGGCCTCGAACTGGCCCTCGCGCGTGGCCGCCCACGACCGCTGCCGGACCCACACGAGCGCCGTGACGAGGGCGCCGACGAGCGCCATCATCAGCCACGTCTCGAGCCCGCTGGGGTCGAAGCCGGCGTTCAGCGTACTCCCGAACGCGGCGAACAGTCCGACGACGAGGGCGACCCCGCCCATCCCCGCGAGCTGGACCACGTCGTCGCGGCGCGTGCGGAGGTGGAGGCGGGCGCCGCCACCGGCCGGCTCGAGCGTGACGCGGAGGTTCCCATTCCGCCACTCGCGGACGCGGCCGGCCTCCGTGACCTTCCCCTGCGCCCGGAACGTCCGCCGGCAGTCGGCCACGAGATCGGCCCAGAGCGCGTCGGTCGGGGGGCCGGGGAGGACCTCCGTCCGGAACACGCCGCGCGGGACGGGCCCGAACGCGAGCCGCCCGACCTCCGGCTCGCCGAGGGCGACCGACCGGGCGGCGGCGGCCACGAACTCGGGGGCGATCCCGGCCGAGGCCGCGACCTCCTGTATCTCGGCGACGGTCAGCCCGTCGTCGCTGGCGTGGCGGGCGGCCCGCTCCTGCTCGGCGGCGGCCCGCTCGAACACCTCGCGGATCTCGCGCTCTGAGAACCGGCGCTCGCCGCTCATCGGACCCGGCCCCGCGCCCGCGTCGCCTCGGCCCCCGCCTCGGGCTCCGCCAGCGCGTCGAGGTTGAGGACGGGCGGCTCCGCCCCGCTGGCGGCCGGCGCCGCCAGCCCGTCGCTCGCGGCCTCCGGCGTCACGATCCGTTCGAACGCATCGAGAAGGTCCTCGAACTGCCCCTGCCGCTCGGCGGACCACCGGGCGTAGCCCACCCTCGCCGCGAACGCGGTGCCCAGCACGAGGGCCAGGATCAGGCCGGCGAACACGAGGCCCGCGCCGGCTTCTCCGAGGAGGGGGAAGCCGACGGCGAACGCGAGGGCGATCACGCCGAACGTGGTCGGGAGCCACCGGACCTGCGCGGCCTCACCCGCCCGCGACGTCTCGAGCACGACGCGCGTGCCGCCCTCGACCGGCTCGGCCGTCATGCGGAGGTTCGAGAGCCCGCCCCCGCTGTTCGTCCCGTTCCACTCCCGCGTGCGGCCGACGGTGTTCGTCACCCCGATGGTCCTGAACGTCGGCCGGACGCGGCCGACCATCTGCCCCCACGCCTCGTCCGTCAGCGCGCCGGGGACGACGCGGACGGCGCGCGGCTCCATGTCCACGCCCCACAGCTCGGCGCCCGGGCCCGGTGGGGCGGCGGCCCGGACCTCGGCCACGGCGGCGGTCACGTGCCCGGGGTCGAGCCCGGCCGACCGGCCGATCTCCTGGAGCTCGGCCAGCGAGAGCCCCTCGGGCCGCCGGTCCTCGGCGTGCTGGCGCTCGGCCGCACGGGCGAAGATGCGGCGGGCCTCGTCCTCGGAGAAACGGTTGGGCATGGCTCAGGCCCGCGCCAGAGGCCGGCTCCGCGGCAAGCAGCCCAAGCT
>CAZDFV010000586.1:0-1537 GCA_964504495.1 uncultured Rhodothermales bacterium | reverse complement strand
CCCGGCGGCCGTGGCCGGCTGCTTCCGCACGACGTTCGACGCCGACGGCCCCGCCTCCGGGCCGCTCGGCCGGCGGCTCATGCGGCTCTGGGAGGCCCGCCTGTGGATGCGGTGGCACCGCTTCGCGTTCGGCGACCGGGCCCTGTTCGTCCGCCGCGCGGCGTTCGAGGCCGTCGGCGGGTTCCCCGACCAGCCGATCTTCGAGGACCTCGACGCCGTCCGCGCGCTCCGCCGGCGCGGGCGGTTCGTGTTCCTCGACGCCGCCGTCACGACCTCGGCCCGGCGGTACCGGCGGCACGGAGCGCTGGGGCAGCAGGTCCGGAACCTCGCGCTCTGGCTCGGCTGGAACGCCGGCGTCGCCCCGGGCCGGCTCAAGCGGTTCTACGACGACGAGCGCGGGACGTGACCGGGGCCGCTCCGGCCGGCAGCGTCCGCCGCCAGCGGGCCGTCCCCTACCCCTCGTCGTCGAGGATGTAGATGGCCCGGAGGTTCCGGGCGAGCTGGCCGTAGTCGAGGCCGTACCCGATCACGAACAGGTTGTCGATGTCGAACCCGACGTAGTCGACCTCGACCTCCACTTTGGCGGCGTCGGGCTTGCGGAGGAGCGTGGCGGCCCGGAGCGAGGCCGGGTTCCGGCTCCGGATCTGGTCGATCACGTACTTCATCGAGTGCCCCGTGTCGACGATGTCCTCCACGACGATGACGTGGCGCCCTTCGAGCGTGGCGTCCACGTTCTTCAGCTCCGTCACCTCCCCGCTCGACACCTTCCGCTCGCCGTAGCTGGAGAGCTTGTAGAAGTCGACCTCGCTGTCGGCCGGGATGGCCCGCATGAGGTCGGCGGTGAAGACGAACGCGCCGTTGAGGACGCCGATGAGGATGGGCGTGCCGAGGCCGGCGTAGTCGGCCGCGATCTGCTCGCCGATCTCGCGGACGCGCCGCTGGATCGTCTCCTCGTCGAGGTAGAGCCGGAACCGCTCGCCGCGGCACGTGACGGTCTCGGGGACGGTGGCGACGGACTCCATGACGGCGGGGGCAGCGAGCCCGAAGCTACCCCGACCCGCCGGGCGTCACAACCGGCGCCCACGTCCACCGCGCGGCCCGGCGCGTGGTCTCTGTCACGGCCACCGCGCTAGACAGCCGGTGGCCGACGACCCACAGCACCTCGCCGCCGCTGGCGACGACCGGGACGGCTCGGCGCCGCGACGACGGGACGCGCCGGTCGGTGAGGAGGTCGGAGACGCGCACGCTCCCCCCCACCCCGAGCGGCCGGATCCGGTCGCCGTCGCGCCACGGCCGGACGACGAGCGGGCCGGGCACGCGCTCCGCGTCGACCGTCTCGGTGTGCGGGTCGCGGCCGAACGTGGGGGGGACGGCGTCGAGAGCGCACGTCTGGAACGTCCCGCTAGCGAGCCGCGCCGTCCCGTCCGCGCCGACGGAGGCCGGCTCGTCGGGGGCCTCCTCCCGTCCGAACGTCAGCGCTCCGCGCTCGCGCCAGACGACGACGCCCCCAGCCTCGACCCGCCGGCCGGCGGGCGCC
>CAZDFV010000585.1:0-1538 GCA_964504495.1 uncultured Rhodothermales bacterium | reverse complement strand
CACGGGGCGATGCCGACGGCCGACGTCGGGCTGAGGCTCCGGCCCGGCGAGGTCGCCCACGTCGCCGTCCGCGCGCGCTGGCGGCGCGCCGACCCAGACGCCCTGCGGAGGGCGAGCCCAGGCCACCGCGAGGGCGTCCAGACGGGGCGGACCGAGCGGCTCCGCGTGCCCGAGGCCGTCCTCCTCGGACGCCTGGGCGCCGGCCGGATCGTCCTGACCAGCCGCCGGCTCGTCCTCCTCGACGACCACCAAGGCGAGAAGGAGGTGGCCCTCGACTCCCTCGTCCAGACCCTCCGGTTCCAGAACGGGACCGCCGTGCGGACGCGGGGCGACCGGTGGACCTTCCTCGACCCCGACGGCGACAACGAGACGTTCTACACCGTCCTCTACCGGGCCGTCCACGGCGGGGCGGCCTCGAACGGCCGGCCGACCGTCCCGCCCGACTGAAGGGGGGCGGCCCTCGGCGCCCGCTGGCGGGTCGTGCGCGTCGCCGAGGTCGAGCGGGCCCGGAGGCGTGGGGCGGACCCGCTGTGGCCGTGGGTGCGGCCGACCTCGGCCGCGGAGCAGCTCGCCGAGGGGCCCCACGACTGGACCGGCGCCGGCGCCGTGACCGTCACCGACGCCCACCTCGTGTTCGCGGACGACGACCGCCAGCGGCGCACGTCGCTGCGGACCGTCCGCGCCGCCGAGCGGGTCGGGGCCGTGCTCTGGGTCCGCCGTCGGAACGCGCACGACTGGCTCGTCCGGTTCGAGCGCGAGGGGGACGCCCGCCGCGTCGAGGTGGCCCTCCGGCGGGCCGTCGCCGAGCGGCGGTAGCGGGCGTCAGTCGGTCCGCCGGAGGAAGGTCATGACCTGGGCGCCCATCCGGTCGACGGCCTGGAGGGTCGCCTCCTCGACGGCGCGGCGCGCGGCGTCCGCGTCGGTAAAGTCCTCGTCGCGGCGCTCGGTGAGCACGTCCGTCGTCACGACGGTCGTGAACGGGATCGCCCCGGTCCGAACGTCGAGGAGGAGCGCCTCGCACGTCGCGTACGCCTTGAACTCGTTCGAGCGGAACAGGCGGTACCGCTCGTAGAGGTCGCCCGAGGTGCGGAACACGAGGAGCGCGTCGGCCTGGAGCCGGACGGCGATCTCGCGGAGGGCCGGGACGCTGGCCTCGGCCGGGACGAGGAGGGCCGGGAGCGCCTCGACCTCAGCCGCCCCGCCCTCGCGGAGCCGTCGCTGGAGCGTCTCGACGGTCGCCTCGCGCGCGCGGAGGGCGGTCTCGGACCCGACCCGCCAGGAGGCGTACGGCGAGGCCCCCGCGCTCGGGACCTGGAGCACGGCGAACCGGCCGTCGGCGCGGACCTCGACGGCGGCGCCGAGGAGGCGGTCGACGTCGGCCTCGGAGAGGGCGCCGGCGCTCCCGACGAGGGCGAACGGGTCGAGGGCCGGTTCGGGCACGCCCCGGAAGGCGGGCGGGGCGGAGGCGACGCAGCCGGCGGCGAGGACCGCCAGAACGAGGAGGAGCAGGGGGCGCATGGGGACGAGGGCGGACGGGG
>CAZDFV010000584.1:0-1539 GCA_964504495.1 uncultured Rhodothermales bacterium | reverse complement strand
GAACCCCGAACCCCGAACCCCGAACCCCGAACCCCGAACCCCGAACCCCGAACCCATGAACGCCGAGGTCGTCGTCCTCCCCTCCCCCGCCGCCGTCGCCGAGGCCCTGGCCGACCGGACGGCCGCCGCGCTCCGGGCCGCGCTCGCCCAGAAGCCGCGCGTGACGCTGTGCCTGACGGGCGGGTCCACGCCGGTCCCGGCCTACGAGCGGCTGGCGGGCGCCGAGGTCGAGTGGGACCGGGTCCATGTGTTCTGGGGCGACGAGCGGAGCGTCCCGCCCGACCACGACGAGAGCAACTACGCGATGGCCGCGCGGACGCTCCTCCGACCAGCCGGCGTACCTGATTCGAACGTCCACCGGATGCCGGGCGAGTGCCCGCCCGAGGAGGGGTCGGCGGTCTACGAGCAGGCGCTCGCCCAGTTTTTCGGGGACGACCTCTGGTTCGACGTCCTCCACCTCGGGATGGGCGGCGACGGGCACACGGCCTCGCTCTTCCCCGGCAGCCCGGCCCTCGACGAGCGCGACCGCCGCGTCGTCCCGGCCCAGTCGCCCCCGTCGGCGGCCGTCCGGGACCGGCTCTCGCTGACGCTCCCGGCCTTGCACCGGGCCGGGCTCTGCCTCGTCGCCGCGGCCGGCGAGGCCAAGCGGGAGGCGTTCGGTCGCGTCCTCGACGCCTACGACGGCGACGCCCCCGGCCCGGACGCCCCACCCGCGGCCCGGGTCTCGGCGGAGGGCGACCTCGTCTGGCTGGTGGACCGGGCGCTCGCGCAGGGATTGTTGGACGACGATGGCACGGGGGGGCATGAAAAACCGTATGGTCGATAGGGGGATTTCCCTTATCCTCCTGACTCTTCAGGCTCACACTCCTGTCGCATGCGGTTCGTCGTCGACTCCACCTCCCTCGCCAGCCCCCCGCCCCTCGTCACAGAGCCCCGCGTAGAAGAGCCCTTCGGGGGCGCCCCGCCCCCCGTCACGCGCGTCCCGGAGGCGGCGGTCCAGGACGCCTGGGTCCGCGGCCTCTACAACGCCCGCGGCCTGCGGACGACCGAGGGGGACCCCGTCCGCGTCGTCTCGCCCGGCCGGCTCAACCGGGACTCGGGCCCCGACGTCACCGACGCCCGCCTCGAGATCGGGGGCGTCCTCTGGGCCGGCGACGTCGAGGTCCACCGGACGAGTGCGGAGTGGGCCGCGCACGGGCACGACCGGGACCCGGCCTACGACCGCGTAGCCCTCCACGTGGTCCTCGCGGCCGACCGCCAGACCGGGACGCTCCGCCGGGCCGACGGGTCGGCCCTCCCCGAGCTCGTCCTCCTCCCCCACCTCGACGGCTCGCTCCAGGCCCTCCTCCGGGCGTTCTACCTCGAGCCGCGCGAGGCCCCCCACTGCGCCCCCCGCTGGCCGGACGTGGACCCGGCCGTGGCACGGGCGTGGGTCCGGCAGCTCGGGGCCGAGCGGCTCCACGAGCGGGCCCGGGCGCTGGGCCGGGCCTTCGGCCGGCGGCCCGACCTCGACCGGCTCCTCGTCGGCCGGGCCCTCCG
>CAZDFV010000583.1:0-1540 GCA_964504495.1 uncultured Rhodothermales bacterium | reverse complement strand
CCCGCCCACGCGAGCCACCCCACGCCGCCCGCGCCGACGGCCCCGACCGTCCACGCCAGCTGGCGGACGGCGCCGGCCAGCCGCTCGGCCGACGGGTCGCGGACGGTGAGCGCCCCGGCCTCGGCCTGGGTCAGCACGCGGTCGAGACGGGCCGGCAGACCGATGAGCGTCTTGACGGTCCGCTCGATTTGATTCTGAATCGCGGTGCCGGCCGCCGCGGCGCCATCCCCGACGAGCGGCTCGATGTGCGGCCGGAGCACGCGGAGCGGGTTGACGTCCGGCGCAAGGGCCGTGCACAGGCCAATCAACAAAAGCGCCGTCCGCTCCAGGAGGATCCAGTCGCGGGGGACGCGGAACGCGCTCGCGAGGTCCGACACCGAGACGCCGAGGTCGGCCATGTCGCCGAACGTGTCGGCGTGCGTTTCGAGGGCGTACTCGAGCGTGAGGTCGCCCAGGCGGAGCGCGTCGGGGTCGAGGCCCCGGAGCACGCGCTCGTGGACGCGCTCGACGAGCTGGAGCACGGCGGCGTCGGCGTCGGCGCCCTCGGCCACGAACCCCATCGTCGCAAGCGCGGCCGTCACGCGCGGGGCGTCGCGGGCGAGGACGGCGGCCACCATCTCGGCCAGCCCGCGCCGCATCTCGGGCGTCAGCCGGGCGACGGCCCCGAAGTCGAGGAAGACGAGCTCGAACCCGTCCGGCGCCCGCCCGTCGGGGCGGACGAGGAGGTTGCCGGGGTGCGGATCGGCGTGGTAGAGGCCGTCCCGAAAAATCATCCCGCCGTAGGCGTCGAGGATCCGCTCGGCGAGCGCCAGCCGGTCCACACCGGCCGCATCGAGGGCCCCGAGATCGCCGGCCTTGATCCCGTCCACGAACGCCGTCGTCAGCACGCGCCGCGACGAGCGCTCGGGGACGACGGCGGGGACCGAGACGCCGGGGCCGAGGGTCCGGGCGATCTCCGCCCCGCTGGCGGCCTCGCGCGCAAAGTCCAGCTCGCCCAGGATCACGTCCTCGATCTCGCGGAACTGGTCGCGGAGGCCCCGGATCCCGAACCACCGGCCGACGGCGCGCAAGATCGTCTCGATGGCGCGGAGGTCGAGCCGGGCGATCGCCTCGATGTCGGCGTGCTGAATCTTAACGGCCACGTCGCGCACGGCTAGGCCGTCCCCGCTGGCGGGCGCCGCCAGCGCGGCGCGGTGGACCTGGGCCAGCGACGCGCTCGCAACGGGCGCCGGGTCGAAGTGGGCGAACAGCGCCTCCGGCTCGGCCCCCAGCTCCGACCGGACGCGGGCGCGGACGCTCTCCGTCGGGCTCGCGGGGACGCGGTCCTGGAGCCCCTCCAGCTCGGCCCGGAACGGCTCGGGGAGGAGGTTGGTGAGCACGCTCGCGAGCTGCCCGGCCTTGATGAACAGGCCGCGCAGGCGGAGGACGGCCTCGCGCACGCGCCGCCCGTTCCGCGCGTGGAGGGCCGGCCGCCGCTCCGCCGCCCACGCCCGGCCTCGGACGCGCGCGACGAGCCCGAACAGGATGTAGCTGAGGGCCA
>CAZDFV010000582.1:0-1547 GCA_964504495.1 uncultured Rhodothermales bacterium | reverse complement strand
CCCCGCCCGGCTGGCGACGGCCTCCGCCAGCGGGAGGGGCCGGCGCACGTCCCCCGCCCGACGAGCGCCGGCCCCCCGCCCACACGGCGGCCGTCGCCCGAGGCCGAGCGGCGACTCCCCAAGCCCAGGCTACTCCCTCGCTCCGGAGGGCAGGGCTACTACGTTCTGCACCGACCACGCAGACACATCCCGTCATTCCCGCGCAGGCGGGGATCGAGGACTCGTGCGGCGCCGTGCCTGGCCGTCCTGGACCTCCGTCTGCGCGGGGACGACCCGGTTTGTCCTTCCGTTGGTCGGTACGAACCATCGAGAACGTAGCGGCCCTGCCCCAGGGGGAGGGCCGCGGGACGCGCCCCCGTCCACGCTGGTCCCTCACGCCTCCCACGGCGCGTCGTCCTCGCCCTCGGCCACGGCGTCGACCGCCTCGCGGGCCGTGTCGAACCCGTACCCGCGGCGGACGAGGAAGTCCATCGTCTTCTTTTTCCGCTTGCGGACGTCCTCCTCCGAGCGGAGCGCGCGCCACTTTTTCTCGGCCTGCTGGCGGGCCTCGTCACCCAGGTCGGCCGTCTCCTCCAGCTCGGCGAGCGCCGCGTCGATCGTGGTCCGGTCGACGCCCTTCCGCATGAGGTCCTGGCGGAGCCGCGCCGGGCCGTACCCCCGCCCCTCGAACCGGCCGCGGACGAACGCCCGCGCATACGCCGCGTCGTCGACCATACCCAGCCGTTCGAGGTCGGCGACGGTGTCCTCGACGACGGTCTCGGCGAACCCCTTCTGGGCGAGCGACCGGCGGACCTCGGTCGACGTCCGCGCCCGGTGCGAGAGCCCGGCGAGCGCCGACGCCTTCGCCGCAAACGTCTCCTGGCGGACGAGGAGGGCCCGCTGCGCCTCGGCCGTGAGCACGACGCCCTTCCTCAGCCCGGCCTCCACGACGAGGTCCACGGCGAGGCCGAACGCGAACGCGTCGTCGATGAAGACGCTCGCGCGGTCCGGGTCCTTTTTCTGCTGGGCGACGCGCGTGACCGTCCCGTCCTGGAGGTCGAGGTCGGCGGGGTCCGGGCGCTCACGTTTCTGAGTGGAGAAGGCCATGCGGGACGAACGGGGTTCGGGGTTCGGGGTTCGGGGTTCGGGGTTCGGGGTTCGGGGTTCGGGGAGGAAGCTGCCCCGCTGGCGGCGGCCTCCGCCAGTCGGCCGAACCGGAGTTTCCCCGGAGTTGCTCACAGCGGACGCTGCCCCGGCCCAACCTCCCTCTCCCCCTGGGAGAGGGCCGGGGTGAGGGCGGGCCGAGCGTCCCGCTGGCGACGGCCTCCGCCAGCCGGCCGGGCCTACGTCTGAAACGTCTCCACACCGCCCGGTCGGGGCTTGAACCCTAAAACCGCGCCGTGAGGCTGACGACGGGGAGCGCGGGGAGGCCGCCCACGTCCGTCGCCAGCGGGAGGCCGGGGCCGGGCGGGACCGGGGCGAGCCGGTCGGCCCCGAGCGGGCGGGCCGTGGCCTGGGCCTGGACCGTCCACCGCGCGCCGAGGAGGCTCGTGTGCGCCCCGACCGCC
>CAZDFV010000581.1:0-1555 GCA_964504495.1 uncultured Rhodothermales bacterium | reverse complement strand
CGCGACGCGCCGGAGGCCGAGACGCCGGGGCAGTACCCGAACCACACGGCCGCCGAGGTCGTCGCCGCCGTCCGCGCCTCCGTCGCGGCCGTCCAGAGCGCGGCGGCCGACGGGGACCTCCGGGTCGAGGGGCCGGACGGCGGGCAGAGCGCGACGTTCAGCCTCCGCGCCCGGCTCGGCGACAGCCTCACGGCCGTCGTCCGCGGGCCGCTCGGGATCGAGGGCGGGCGCGGCCTCGTCACCGCCGACTCGTTCTACGTGGCCGACCGGATCAACCGCCAGCTCGTCCTCGGGCCCGTCCGGGCGGCCGACCGCTACGTGCCCGGGGCCGGCTCGCAGGAGCGGATCGCCCGGGCCGCCCTCGGCCTCCTCGCCCCCGACGACGGCGTCGCGTGGTCGCTCACGGCGGCGGACGGGCGGTACCGTCTGATCGGCCGGCTGCCGGGCGGCGTCGGGAGCCGCGAGTACACCGTCGACCCGGCGCTGTGGCGCGTGACGCGCGTGCTCGAGTTCGACGCCGGGGGCCGCTCGGCCGGGCGGCAGGCGTTCGAGGCGTTCGACACGGTCGAGGGCGTCGTCCTCCCACGCCGCGTGGTCCTGGAGGGCGGGGGGACGACGGTGACGCTGGAGCACCGGCGGCTGGTCGTGAACCCGCCCGACCTCCGCCTCCGCTTCTCGCGGCCGGCGGACTACGAGGTCGTGACGGTGCGGTAGCGGCCGCCCCGCTGGCGGCCGCCCCGCTGGCGGAGGCGCCCGCCGGCCGGACGCGCGGCGCCGGACGCCCCGGGCGGAACGGGTTTAGCTTCCGCTGCGCCCGCCGACACCCCCCGGACTCATGCGCCGCGGTGCCCTCCTGATCCTGGCCCTCCTGGCCGGTCCTGCGCTCGCCCAGGACCGGGCGGCGACCGAACGCCGCCTGGCGAGCCTCCGCGACCAGGTCGAGAGTGTCGAGCAGCAGGTCCGGCAGACGCGCGGGGAGGAGTCCTCGGCGCTCCGGGCCCTCAACACGCTCGACGCCGAGATCCAACTCCGCCAGGAGCTCCTGGGCGGGTACCGCGCCCAGATCGGGACGATCCGGGGCGAGACCGAGACGCTCCGCCGGTCGATCGAGCGGCTCGAGACGGAGATCGAGGAGACCAAGCGGTCGTACCGCGCCCGGGCCCGCCACGCCTACATGCACGGCCGCCGGAACAGCCTGGCCCTAATCCTCGCGGCCGGTTCGGTCAACCAGATGGTCGTGCGTGCCCGGTACCTCCAGCAGTTCGCCCAGCGCCGCCGCCAGCAGGTCGAGCGGATCGGGGAGAAGACGGGCGAGCTCCGCCAGCGCGAGCGGGCCGTCCGGGCCTCGCTCTCGGAGACGGAGCGGCTGCTCGCCGAGAGCCAGGCCGAGCAGGGCCGGCTCGCCCAGCGGCGCCGGGAGCGCGAGGGGTTCGTCGTCGAGCTGCGGACGCGCCGCGGCCGGCTCGAGCGCGAGCTCGACCAGAGCCGCCGGGACGCGGCCGCGCTCGAGGGGCTCGTCCGCGACCTCGTGGCCCAGGAGCGCCGCCGGGCCGAG
>CAZDFV010000580.1:0-1555 GCA_964504495.1 uncultured Rhodothermales bacterium | reverse complement strand
GGCCGGCCGGCCGTCAGCCGTCCGCTCGCGCGGGGGTAGGCGCCGCCCCCACACGGCCGTCGCCGTCTCCCGCCCGGCTGGTGGGTGCGGGGGGCGCGCATGGGGCCACGGGGAGCGTGGGCAACGGCCTCACAGGCGCGTCCGCACGGGGAGGACACGCCGACGGCGACCCGACTGGCAGCAGGCGCCCCCCCCCGGCGTAGGCTGCGGGTCGTGGGGCGCGGCCCCCTGCCGTTCGGCACCCGACGCCCCGCGTTCCCCATCCCCCCCTCCCATGAAGCGCTCCTTTGCTCTTCTCCCCCTGATCGCCGCGTGCCTCGTCGCTGCGCCTGCCCAGGCCCAGTTCGGCATCGAAGTCAGCGGCGCGGGCGAGTTCGCCACCCAGGACCTCGGCCCGGCCGAGCTCGGCACGGGCCTCGGGCTGGAGGCCACGCTCACCTACCGGTTCATGCCCCACCTCTCCGCCTACGCGGGCTGGGGCTGGAACCACTTCCCGACCGACGGCGCACCGGCGGGCCCCGACGGCAGCGCCGAGGAGACCGGGTACACCTTCGGCCTCCAGTTCGCCCACCCGCTCGGGACCGCGCCGGTCGGCTACTACGTCGCCGCGGGCGGCGTCTACGACCACGTCGAGATCGAGGACGGCGACGGCGACCTCGTCGGCGACACCGGGCACGGGCTCGGCTGGCAGGCCGGCGCCGGCCTCGTCCTCCCGCTCTCGTCGCGCGTGAGCCTGACGCCGGGCGTCCGCTACCGGTCGCTCTCGCGGGACCTCGACGTCGACGGCCAGACGACCGAGATGGACCTGAGCTACCTCAGCGGCCGCGTCGGCGTCGCCGTGACGTTCTAGCGCTCGGCTTCCGTCGGGCGACCGGGGCGGGGGGCTCTCCCCCCGCCCCTTCTTCGTGGCCCGCCGTCCCGGGGTCCGTCCGGTCATCCACGCAGCACCCACAGCGCGCCCGTCGCGAGGAGGCCGGCCACGAAGAGAACGCCGAAGATCGTCTTGTTGTGGCAGGCCAGCCACAGCGGGAGGAAGACGTCGAAGTTGTCGCGGCGGTCGTCGGTGTAGCGGGCGGCCACGCCCGTTAGCGGGCACCGCCAGCCGTTGACGGCGAGCGTCAGCACCTCGAACAGCACGAGGGCGACGAGGACGAGGGCGAGGTCGAAGCGGCCGCGCCACGCCACGACCGGGAGCGCAACGATGGCCCCCGCGAACACGGCCCACGCCACCGTGTGGACCGACTTGACGATGCGGAGGGCGACGGGGGCAGTCATGGCAGCAGGGGACTGGCGGACGCGGAGGGCGGGAGGACGCACCGGGAGGTCACGGGCGGGCGGCGGGCCGAGGTCATGCCCCCGGGACCCCGAGGAGCCCCCAGTAGGCGAGGACGGGGAGGAGCGCGAGGCTGGCGGCGACGGACACCGCTAGCCCGGCCCGCGCGGCGGCCGTCCCCTCCCGACGGCGGACGGCCACGGCGAGGGCGACGGCGGCGCCCAGGCCGAGGGCCCCGGCGACGAACGGGAGCGCGAACGCAGCCCGCGTCCAGGCGGGGAG
>CAZDFV010000579.1:0-1559 GCA_964504495.1 uncultured Rhodothermales bacterium | reverse complement strand
CGCCCCGCGCGGGGGGCCGCGGGCGCGGCGGGCGCCGGCGGCCCCGCCGTGCCCGTAGCGTCCCGGCACACCCCCCCCCGTTCTCATGGACCCTGCCGCGCGCCCCGACCGCGAGGAGCTCGACGGACTCATCGAGCACGCCGTCCGCGCCCCGAGCGTCCTCAACACGCAACCCTGGCGGTTCGTCGTCGACGACACCGGCCCGGCCGTCCGCCTCTACGCCGACCGAGGGCGCCAACTGGCGGCGCTCGACCCGCGCGGGCGCGAGCTGACGGTCAGCTGCGGCGCGGCCCTCCTCTACCTCCGGATCGCCGCCGAGCACCGGGGCCTCGACCCCGTCGTCCGGGCGCTCCCCGACGGCGGCGGCCCCGACCTCCTCGCCGTGGTCACGTTCCGGCCGGACCACCGGCAGGGCGGCGACGACCGCCTGTTCCGCGCGCTCACCGACCGCCGGACGAACCGGCGGCCGTTTACCGACGAGCCGGTCCCGTTCGGCGTGGCCGCCGAGCTGGCCGGGGCGGCGGCGGCGGAGGGCGCGGCGCTCCACGTCTTCGACGAGCCGGACGGGAAGGGGGCCCTCGCCCGCCTCGTGGCCGAGGGCGTCCTCGCCCAGGGCGCCGACCGAGCCGTCTCCGCCGACATCCAGACGTGGCTCCGGCCGAAGGACGACCCCCGCCCCGACGGCGTCCCCGACTCGGCGCAGGGGATGTGGGACCGGCACTCGTCGATGCGGACGCCGGCCGCCGACGTGGCCGAGTACAAGAGCCGGCTGGTCCAGCGGGCCCCGGCCGTCCTCGTCCTCACGACCGAGGGCGACGGCCCGGCCGACTGGCTGGCGGCGGGGCAGGCCCTCGCCCGCGCCCTCGTCGTCGCGGCTGACCGGGGGCTCGCGGCGAGCTACGCGAACGAGCCGGTCGAGGTCGAGCGCCTCCGGCCGGAGGTGGCCGCGCTCGTCGGCGGCGGCCACCCGCAGATCGTGTTCCGCGTCGGCTACCCCAAGTCCGAGCCGGCCTCGCCGCGGCGGCCGGCCCACGACGTGACCGACCACGCCTGACACCGCCCGCCATGCGCGCCCTCCTCCTCGCCCCGCTCCTCGCAGCGGCCCCCCTCCTCGCAGCGGCCCCGGCGGCGTCCCAGGGCGGCGCCCCGTGCCCGTGCGCGTCGGGCGGCCCGTACCCGTGCGACGCGGCCGTCGTCGTTGCCCTCCCCGGCCGGGCCGAGGCGCTCGGCCTGACCGACGCCCAGGTCGAGGCGGTCGAGGCCGTCCGGGCCGAGCACCTCCACGCGGTCCACGAGATCGTCGGCGACATCGGGGCTTTGCACGACGCGCTCCACGGGCTCGACCGGCCGTTCGCGCTCGGCGAGACGTACGCCGTCCTCTACGACCTCGGCCGGCACGAGGCCGAGCTGGCGGCGGCGTTCGAGACCGGCGCCGACGCCCTCCTCGCCGTCCTCGACGACGGCCAGCGGGCGCGGTGGGACGCCCTCGTCGCCGAGGCCGCCGCGCTCCAGGGGGCGCCGGCGGAGTGCGAGGCCGACTCGTGACGCCCGCGGGCCCC
>CAZDFV010000578.1:0-1564 GCA_964504495.1 uncultured Rhodothermales bacterium | reverse complement strand
GGACGCCGAAGCCGAGGCGGTCCGCGCCCGGTCCGACAGCCTGGCCGCCGTCCCCGGCGCCCCCGGCTCGCTCACCCCGGCCGACTCGGCGTGGCTGGCGACGGCGCCCGCCCGGTACGACTCGCTCCGGGCCGAGCGCGCCGCTCTCGCGCCCGGCCCCCGCCGGTGGTCCACCGGGACCGCCCTGATCCTCGCCGGTTCGCTCCTGGGGGTGGCCCTCTTGATCGACGCCCTCAACCCGGCCGACTAGCGCCCCGGACGGCTCGTACCTAGTCCGGTCGCTCTGTGTCGGCTCGACCGCCCCCTCCCCTCTCCAGTCGCTCCCGCGGGGGCGGGACCACGGAGCGTCGGCGCCAGCCCGTCCCGGGCGTCCAGGCGCGGTCGTCCCCGTCCTGGGCCCCGCCTGCGCGGGGGTGACCCGTTCCTGAGGGGTCCAGCCGGGTCCGGCAACGGAGGCCGTGTTGTACGTGCCGAGGTCAGTCCCCCCTCCTGCCGCGCGGCGTCGGCGCAGCCAACGGGAGGAGCAAGCGCGCGGACGCGCACGGGGTGGTCGACCGGCCGACGCGTCCGCGCCGCGCGACTGGCGGAGCGTGTCCGCCAGCGGGTCGAGCGCAGCACGCGGCGCGGCGCCGTGCCCGTCCCGGTCCGCCACCTCCCCGGATCGTAGCGGAAGGCCCCCTCAGGGGGCGTACCGGAGACCGAGGCCGATCCGCGCGACGGCGGCCCCGAACGGCTCGTCCCCGTCGAGGTGCGACCGCGAGCCCGCGAAGTCGGAGAACTCGCCGCCCGTGAGCCCGAGCCCGAGGTCGAGGAGGAGCGACCGGGCGAGCGCGACGTCGACCCCGGCCCCGAGCGAGAGCCCGCCGCCCGCCGCTTCGGGCCCGTCCTCCCCGTCGGACGCGGCCGCGAGGCCGGTCAGGGCGGCCGTGGCGTACGGGTTGACCCGGGCCGACGGGCGCGCGTTCAGGCGGAGGCCGAGGTCGGCCACGCCGAGCCCGTACCCGTACCCGCCGAGGACGCCGGGGTCGTCGCCCTCGACATCGGCCCCGCCGAGCGCGACGAAGGCGGCGAGGGTCGGGGTGAACCCGTAGGCGACGGAGAGCTCGACGCCGAGCCCGCCCTCGGACCCGACGCCGTCCTGGAACCGGACGTTCGGGTTCTCGGCCCCGACGCCGGCCGAGAGCGCGCGGAGGCCGAGCGCGACGCCCGTCCGGTCGACGCCCGTCCGGTCGGGGGCTTGGGCGCCGGCGGCGGCCGGGAGGGCGAGGGCGGCGAGGAGGACGGCGGTGCGCATGGGAGACGGGGCGGGGGTCTGTTCCCTCCCGTGCCGGGGAGAGCTACGAGGCGGGTATCGGCCCGGCCGAGCCGTCCTGTAGGGCCTCGTCGTCCGCGCAGCCCGGCCGCAGCGTCCGCCAGCGACCGGGCCTCCGTCGGCTCCGGTTGGCACGGGCGCGTTCCGTTCTGCCCGCCTCAACCCGGCCGGAGGTTCGGGCCGCGCGCGCGGCCGATACCCCGCGCATGGCGACGCCCCCCCACTCCGTCCGCTGGCTGCCCCCGCTCCCCC
>CAZDFV010000577.1:0-1564 GCA_964504495.1 uncultured Rhodothermales bacterium | reverse complement strand
GAGGGTCGGCATCTGGACGTCCATGAGCACGACGTCGTAGGGGCGCCCGTCGGCCGCCCCGCGGACGGCCGCGACCGCCTCGGCGCCGTCGCCGACGACGTCGGCCTCGACGCCCATCTTCTGGAGGAGGCGGACGGCCACCTTCTGGTTCACCGCGTTGTCCTCGGCGAGGAGAACGCGGAGGCCGCTGTGGTCCGGGCCGTCCGCCGGCGCACTGGCGGACGCCGCCGGCGCGCTCGGGGCGGGCGCCGCCCCGGTTGCACCGAGGGCCTGGGCGAGCGTGCGGAGGAGGGCCGCCCGCTTGGTCGGCTTCGGGAGCCAGGCGTCGAACAGGTCGTCCGCGTCGCCGGGCCGCTCGGCGAGCGAGGAGAGCATGACGAGAGCCGGCGCCCACGCGGCGTCGAGCGCGCGCAGCCGCCGGGCCAGCTCCACCCCGTCCATCCCGGGCATGTGGTAGTCGAGGACGACGGCGCCGAACGGACGCCCGGCCGCGAGCGCCGTCCGGGCCTCGTCGAGCGCCGCCAGCCCGCCGGCGGCCAGCGTCACCGCTACCTCGGCCCGGCCGAGCTGGAGCTCGACCATCCGCCGGTTCGTCGGGTTGTCGTCGACGACGAGCACGCGGCATCCAGCGAGGGCCGCCTCGCGCGGCGGGGCCGGGACGGCGACGGGCTCGGCGGCGACCGTGAACGCGAACGTCGAGCCGTGGCCGGGGGCCGGGGCCGGCGTGCTCTCGACCGTGAGCGCCCCGCCCATGAGCTCGGCGAGGCGCCGCGAGATCGCCAGTCCGAGCCCGGTCCCGCCGTACTTCCGCGTGGTCGAGGCGTCGGCCTGGGTAAAGGCCTCGAACAGCCTCGCCTGCTGCTCGGCCGTGATCCCGATGCCCGTGTCGCGGACGGCGAACCGGACCGCGCCGCCCCCGTCCGCGCCCGGCTCGGCCGAGACCCGGACGACGACCTCGCCCTCGTGCGTGAACTTGACGGCGTTCGAGAGCAGGTTGAGCAAGACCTGCCGGACCCGCGTGACGTCGCCCCGGACAGCGCGGGGCACGTCCTCGTCGACGAGGTAGGCGAGGTCGAGCCCGGCCTCGTCGGCCCGGCCGGACACGAGGTCGAGGGCCTCCTCGACGACGGCGTGGACCTCGAACGGGGCCCGCTCCAGGTCCACCTTGCCGGCCTCGATCTTCGAGAAGTCGAGGATGTCGTTGATGATGGTCAGGAGCGCGTCGCCCGACATCCGGATGGTCTCGACGAACTCGGCCTGCTCGCCGTCGAGGCGCGTGTCGAGGAGGAGCCCGGTCATCCCGACGACGCCGTTCATGGGCGTCCGGATCTCGTGGCTCATCGTCGCCAGGAACTCGGCCTTGGCGCGGACGGCGGCGAGGGCCTCGGTCCGGGCTTGGTCGAGGTCGGCGTTCGTGGCCTCGAGCACGTCCTTCTGGCGCCGGAGCGCCGCCGTCCGCTCGGCCACGGCCGCTTCGAGCTCGGACTGGCGGCGGCGGAGCCGGCGCGTGTGGAGCCGCGTGCCGCCGACGAGCGCCGCCAGCCCGAGCGCGGCGAACGCGGCG
>CAZDFV010000576.1:0-1568 GCA_964504495.1 uncultured Rhodothermales bacterium | reverse complement strand
CGGGCGGGCGCCGGCCTACCCGCTCGGCGACGCCCTCGCCACGCTCCGGCTCGTCGAGCAGGCCCAGGAGCGACTGCGGTAGCGCGTCGCTCTCGCCGCCGGTAGGGGGTAGAACGTGGGCCGCACGAGCCGCCGCGCGCCCGACCGGCGGAGCCGGCCGCCAGCGGGGCGGGCGGCGCCCCACGCTCCACGTTCTAGATTCCGCTCGCGATGAGGAGCTCGATGTCGCGGTGGGGCATCCCGAACATCCCCGCGATGCTCTTTTTCGTGAGGTGCCGGCGGTAGACGTACGTCCCCGTGCGGAGGCTCACGTTCGACCACAGCGCGTCGTTGATGCTCCCAGCCTCGCCGATGTCGAGGAGGTACGGCGTGAGCGCGTTCGAGAGCGCGTACGTCGCCGTCCGGGCCACGGCCGAGGGCGTGTTCGGGATGCAGTGGTGGATCACGCCGTGGCAGGTGAACGTCGGCTCGGCCGGCGTCGTCGGCCGGCTCGTCTCGACGCACCCGCCCTGGTCCACGACGAGGTCCACGACGACCGAGCCGGGGCGCATCTGGGCCACCATGTCCTCGGTCACGACGACGGGCGAGCGCTGGCCGACGGCCATCATCGCCCCGATCACGACGTCGGCCCCGCGGACGGCGTTCTTGACGTAGGCCGGGTTCGCCATCGCCGTCGTCACGCGCCGGTCGAGGACGTGCTCGATGGCCCGGAGCGCGGGGAGGTCCGTGTCGAGGACGATCGTGTGGGCCCCGAACCCGACGGCCGTCCGGGCCGCCCACTCGCCGATGACCCCGGCCCCCAGGATCACGACGGTCGCGGGCGGGACGCCCGAGATGCCGCCGAGCATGACGCCGCGGCCGCCCCCGTCCGCGACGCCGGGCGCGCTCTCGAGCAGCCGCGCGGCCGTCTGGACGGCGACCGACCCCGAGATCTCGTGCATCATCCGGACGATGGGGAGCGTCCCGTCGGCGTCGGCGATGAACTCGAACCCGATGCCCGTGATGCGGAGCTCCATGAGCCGGCGGAGCAGGTCCGGCTGGAGCCCGCCGAGGTGGAGGGCCGAGATCAGGACCTGCCGCTCGCGCATCATCGCCAGCTCGTCCGGGCGGGGCGGGAACACCTTGGCGATGAGGTCGGCGTCGGCGAAGACCTCGCCGGCCGAGTCGACCACGTCGCACCCGGCCTCGGCGTAGTCGGCGTCGGGGAACTGGGCGGCCTCGCCGGCCCCGGCCTCGATCCGCACCTCGTGGCCCTCCGCGACGAGGAGGGCGGCGGCGTACGGCGCGAGCGCCACGCGCCGCTCGTCGTTCGGGGCCTCGCTCGGGACGCCGACGCGGAGCCGCTGCTGGCGGTCGCCCACGGCCGCCGGCTTCTCCAGCGTCAGGAGCGCGGACTCGACGCTGAGCCCTTGGATGGCGGGGATTTCCATGCGGCGAAGCTACCGCCGGTGCGCCGGTGGGCGGCGCGCCTCCGCCGGCGGGACGCGCCGCCCGCCGCCCCCCCCGTCTCCGGCCCCGGTCTCCGGCCCCGGTCTCCGGCCCCCGTCGACCGGAGGGGGACGGGGGCC
>CAZDFV010000575.1:0-1569 GCA_964504495.1 uncultured Rhodothermales bacterium | reverse complement strand
GCGTCCGGTGGCGCCGCGGTCGGACGCCGGAGGCCCGAGAGGGCGCCCGGTGCGCCGCGTTCGGGACCCCGATCCACCGCCGCGGCACCTACTACGTCCGCCCGGCCTACACTGACGGCGAGCTCTGGCTGAGCCAGCAGGGCTACGACGCCATGGTCCGCGCGACGCGGGGCGCCCGCGCGTCCCGCCAGTCGCGCCCGGACGCGGGGTAGCCGCAGGCGTCTCCGCCAGCCGGCCGGAGACGAAAACGGGGCCGCCCCCCGCGAGGCGGCCCCGGGTGGGGAGGGCGGCGGGGCGCTACGACTCCACGTTCTGGGCGCTCCACGCCTCCTGCGTCGCGCGGACGGCCTCGTCGGCGACGGTCGGGTCGATGGCCCGGCCCTCGTCCGTGAGCTCCTGGGCGACGACGTGGCAGACGACCTTCGAGAGGTCGACGAGGACCGGCGTGAGCTCCTTGAGGTTGCGGAGCGCGAGGGCCGCGAGGTCGTCGGCCTTGAGCCCGAGGGCCGTCGTGTAGAGCATGTGGTAGCTGATCGCGGCCAGGCTCGTGGCCGTGTAGCTGTCGCGGACCATCCGCGAGACCTTGTCCGTGGTGCGGATCTGGTCGTAGAACCCGGCGGCCACGCCGAGCGCCCCGGCCACGGCGTCCTTGAGGGCCTCCTTCACGCCGCCGTCCTCCGTCCGGTCGTTGTACGCCTCGAGGGCGCGGACGTGGCCCTGGAGCGTCGAGCGGAGCGTGGAGAGGACGCGGACGGCGTCGGGGTGCTTTTGCGTGTCGTCGGAGCCGAGCTGGCGCTCGACGGCGTCGTGGATGTGCGTCTCCACGGCGGCCATGTCCGTGACGTAGTCGTTGAGGATGTCGGTGCGGTCCATCGGAGGGGAGGGGGAAGGGGGAGGGGTCCGTTTTGCACCGGCCGCGGCGCCCGTCGTTCCGGCCCCCGCGGGACTTCACGCGCCGTCCGGCGGCGTCCCCGCCACGGCCTCGTGGAACGCGTCCGGCCGGAGGTGACGGCGGAGGGCCTCCGCGACGTCGTCGTCGGTGAGGGCCCGCACGAGGTCCGGGTAGCGGTCGAGGTAGCCGACGTCGAACCCCCGCTCGGCGTTGACGAGGAGCCGGGCCGCCACGCCCCCGGTCGTCGCCAGCGCGACGACGTGCTGGCCGGCCAGCGTCGTCCGCGTCCGCGCCAGCGCCTCGGCCGGGACGCCCTCGGCCACGAACCGCTCGACCTCGGCGCGCGTCGCCGCGACGCCCCGCGCGAGGTTCTCCGCGCTCAGCGTGACCGAGACCGCCACGTGGCCGTCGTAGTCCACCGACGGCGTGCCGAGGCCCGCGCCGACCCCGTACGTCAGCCCCTGCTCGTCGCGGACCGTCTGCATAAGCCGGCCGGAAAAGTTGCCGCCGAGGGCGAACACCCCGGCGTAGGCCGCGAGGTAGTCCGGGCTATCGCGGCGGAGGCGGACGGCGTGGCCCAGCCGGACGTCCAGGTTCCGGCGGTCGGCGAGGGGGACGACCGTGCGCCCGGGCGGCCCGGGCGCGGCCGCCTCGGCGTAGACGGCCGCGCGGCCGTG
>CAZDFV010000574.1:0-1572 GCA_964504495.1 uncultured Rhodothermales bacterium | reverse complement strand
AGCCGGGCCCGGGCGAACGAGACGTCGCCGCCGGCGACGGCCAGCGACGGCCGCACGACGACCCCGCGGGCCGGCCGGAGCGCGTCGTCCACGCGCCCCCACGTCACGTCCAGGCCCAGCCCGACCACGGCGGCCGTGAGCGCGTCGGACCGGATCGTCGCGGCCGGGTCGAGCCCGAGGAGCCCGGCGTCGAGGAGCCGGAGGCCCTGGCCCCGCGAGAGGTCCCGGTAGCGGCCCGTGAGCGAGAGCGCGGCCGTGCGGAGCTGGGCCTGCGTGAACAGGAGCGTGTTGGCGACCTCGTACTGCTCGCTCGCCTCGATCTCGTCGTTCCGCCGGCGGAACGACGGCTGGAGCGTGTACGAGAGCCGGCGGTCGAGGACGTACGGCTGGCGGAAGGTGAGCGTGGCCCGGTAGTCCGTGATCGGGCCGCCGTCGATGGCCTGGCCGGGCGCCCCGAGGAGGCCCGTCCGGGCCTCCAGGTCCACGCCGGCCGTCCGGGCCCCGCCGAACGCGTTCCGGTGCGTGGCCCCGGCCCGGGCCGTGACCCCGCCGTCGGAGAAGTACCCGAGGAACCCGGTCAGCACGCGCGGCGGCCCCCGCCGGACGCGGACGACGACGTCGACGGTCTCGTCCCCGAACGCCTGGTCCGGGGCCACGTCCACGACGGCGAGCTGGAAGAGGCCGAGCCCGAACACCTCGCGCTGCCCCTCCGTCAGGGCGCTCGCGTCGAACGGGTCGCCCGGCTCAAACGGGAGCTCGCGGAGGATGGCGTCGCGGCTGAGCGTGCCGAGCCCCCCGCCCTCGTCGGCCGTCACCACGCGGACCTCGCCGAAGCGCGCGCGCGGGCCCACGTTCACCTTGACCCGGACGTCGGCCCGGAGCCCGGTCGAGTCGACGAACGCCTCGGCCCCGGCGTCGGCGTAGGCGTAGCCCCAGTTCCGGAGCCACGAGACCGTCCGGCTCTGGAGCCGGAGGAGGTCGGCCTGCCCGAGCCGGCCGCCCCCGTCGAGCGCGACGCCGCGCGTGAACGCGGCCCAGTCGTCGCGGACCTCCGGGGCCAGCTCGGGCGCGACCGGCGCCTGCCCCGGCCCCGCGAACGAGACGCTGTCGATGAGGAGCGGGGGGCCCTCGGTGACGAGGAACGTGACGTCGACGGCGTTGTCGGCCGTGTCGAGGGCCACCTCGTAGTCGACCTCGACGAGCGGGAACCCGCTCTCGACGTAGTACCGCCGGAGCCGGACGACGTCCTTGGCCAGGAAGATCGGGTCGAACGGGTACACCCCGTCGTCCCCGACGAGGAGTTCGGCGATGGCCCCCGGCGGCTCGGTCGTGGCGATCTCGAGCCGGAGGTCGTCGACGAGCAGCGACGGCCCGCCGTCGGGGAACGTGAACGAGACCGACGACACGGTCGTCGCGTCGTCGACGAGCGTGAGGGGGACGTCGGCGGCCGGGCGGGACCCGCCGCACCCGGCGGCGGCGAGCGCCAGCGCGGCGAGGAGGGCGGGGCGGAGCGGGGGGACGGGCACGCGCGGTCGAGAGGGGCCTCGCCGGCTAGGGGAGCGGACGGCGAGG
>CAZDFV010000573.1:0-1577 GCA_964504495.1 uncultured Rhodothermales bacterium | reverse complement strand
CGCGACGCGACGGGCTGGCGGACGGGCTCCCGGGCCGGGCGGAAGACGGGCTCGCGACTGACGCCGCCCCCGGGGCGGCGGGGCACGGCGCGGGCGACCGGGGCCGCTCCGGGCGAGAGCGACAGGAGCAGGTCGTCCGAGTCGCGGTCGGGGTAGGCCCGGACGCGGACGCCGGGCTCGAGCTCGAACCGGACCGTCACCCGGTCCTCGTCGGCCTCGACGCGGTAGGCCCGGACGGCCCCCTCGGCCCGCTCCCGCTCGAGCCCGCGCGCGAGACGGGCCCGGTAGAGGACGAGCTCGACCGTGGTCCCGTCCTGGTCCACGCTGTAGGCGCGGACGGGGGCGGAGGCGTGGACGCGGGCGACGGTCGTCGCGCCGTCGCGGCTCCGGTCGAACGAGATGCGCTCGACGTCGATGTCGGCGGGCGTGGCGGCCAGGAGGGCAGCCGCGAGGGCGAGGGCGGTCATGCGGAGGGGGGGCGCAAGACGGGGCAGGGGGGCCGGGCGCGGGGGGGGCGCACCGGTTCCGATCCCTGAAGGTACGGGACCGAACCCCCTCTCGCACAACGGGCGGCCGGCCCGCCTCCGCAGCCGGCGTGCTACTGGCCCGCCAGCCGGCGGAGCTGACCGTCGACGATGGCGTCGTGCTGGCGCTCGTGCTCGTCGAGCCGGGCGCGGAGCACGTCCAGCCGGTCCTGCGCGAGCGCCAGCTCCTCGGCGTACACCTCGCGCTTGAGCGCGAGGACGTCCGAGAGCCGCTCGCGGAGCTCGTCGCGGAGCCGGTCCCGCTCGTCGCCCTCGGGGAGCGCGCGGACGTCGGCGGCGAGTTGGAGCGCCGCGGCCTCCGTCCGGTCCATCCGCTGCATCTTCGTGTAGAGCGCCCGGTTCCGGGCGGCCACGTCGCGCATGTAGGCCGCCTCCACGATCGGCGTCACCCGCTCCTCCGGGAGGTTCGCCGGCACGTCCGGGGCCACGTCGCCGAGGACGTAGACGCTCTGCCTGGACTGGGCGGACTCCTCGAGCGGGACGAGCCGCTCGTCTTCGAGTACGTACACCCGCCCGTCCACCTCGATCACCGGGGCGACGGGCCCGGCGAACTCGAGGAGGCCGGTCCCCATCCCCGACAGGTCGAGCGCGGCGGGGACGGCGTCGGGGAGGTGCCGCCCGTTGAGGTAGACGGCCCCGTCGCGGATCTGGAAGGTGTGGGTCGTGCCCGACTGGGCCCAGCCGGCGGGGACGAGGAGCACCAGCAGGGCGAGGGCGAGTAGCCGTCGGCTCATCGCTGGACGCGGGACGAGTCCGGGCGGTAGCGGACGCGCGCGGGCGGGGCCCCCTCGCGGACGGCCTGGACGCCCGGCGCGAGCGCCGACGTCGGCCCGACGGCCGGCATCCCGAATGCCTCGGACGCCCCGCCGAGGACGACCCCCTCCGTCTCGCGGTCGAGCTCCTGGAGCCTGAGCGAGAGGGCGCGGAGGTCGTCGTCCACCTCCCACGAGGGCGGCTCCGGGTCGGGAACGACCGCGGCCGCGCGCGCCGGCACGGGGTCCGGCGTCCGCTCGGCGACGAGGGTCGGCTCCA
>CAZDFV010000572.1:0-1579 GCA_964504495.1 uncultured Rhodothermales bacterium | reverse complement strand
CCGCACTCCGCGTGCGCCGGCCGCCCCGGGACCGGTGGCCCGCCCTGCTCCGCGGGGTCGCCGAGGGCGAGGCCTGGGCCCGCGTGCTGGCCTCCGGGCCCGGGGGCCCCGCCACGGTCCTCCCGTGGGGCCCCGCCACCGGGCTGGACTACGACCGGGAGGCCGACCGGATCGCGATCGCGACGACGGGCGGGGTCCACCGGATCGGCCGGCCGCTCGTCCTGTTCGCCCTCGGCGACGGGGACGCGGTCTACCGCCTCGTTGTCCTCGATTTCGAGGGGGACGTCACGATCGTGGACCTCGCGGCGGCGGCCCCGAGTTACCCCGGACCTGCCGGGCGCGCGGCCCGGCCCGTCTAGGCCGGGCCCGCCTGCGACGCGCCCCCCCGCGATGCCCCCGCCCCCCCTCCGGAACGTCCTCGCCCTCCGCGCGACGGGCCTCCTCGACACCCCGCCCGAGGCCGACTTCGACCGCCTGACCGAGCTCGTCCGCCGCGTGCTCCGGGTCCCCGTCGCCCTCGTCTCGCTCGTCGACGCCGACCGCCAGTTCTTCAAGAGCCAGCAGGGGCTGGCCGAGCCGTGGGCCTCGCTCCGCGAGACGCCGCTCTCCCACTCGTTCTGCTGCCACGTCGTCGACCGCGACGCGGCGCTCGCCGTCGAGGACGCCCGGCAGGACGCGCTCGTCCGGGACAACATGGCTATCCAGGACCTCGGCGTGGTCGCCTACCTCGGCGTCCCGCTCCGGACGCCCGACGGCGTGGCGGTCGGCTCGCTCTGCGCCATCGACGCGGCCCCCCGGACCTGGACGCCGGCCGACGGGTCCGCGCTCGAGGCGCTCGCGGCGTCGGCGATGACGGCGATCGCGGCGCGCCACCACGCCCGCGAGCGGGACGCGGCCGTCGAGGCGCTCCAGGAGGCCAACGCCGCGCTCGAGGCCCGGGTCGAGGACCGGACGCGCGAGGTCCGCCGGCTCGCCGAGGCCCTCATCCTGGCCGAGCAGGGCGAGCGCCAGCGCGTGGCCCACGTCCTCCACGAGGACCTCCAGCAGGTCCTGTTCGGGGCCCGCATGGCCGCCGCCGTCGGCGACCCGGAGCACCTCGAGCGGACGTTGGACGAGGCCACGCGGCTGGCCCGGACGCTCTCGCACGACCTGGCCCCCCCGATCCTCCGCGGCGACGGGCTCGGAGACCTCCTCCGGTGGGTGGCCGACCGCGAGCGGACGCTCCACGGGGCCGAGGTCGAGGTCGAGGTGCGGGGCGAGATCCCGCCCCTCGGCGAGCCCGTCCGCGTCCTCCTCTACGGGCTCGTCCGGGAGTTCCTGTTCAACGTGGCGAAGCACGCGGGGACGGCCCAGGCCCGGGTCACGGCCGAGCGGCTGGGGCCCCTCGTCCGCGTGACGGTCGAGGACGAGGGCGTCGGGTTCGACGTGGCCGACGACCGGGGCGGGCTCGGCCTCGCGGCGGCCGGGGAGCGGGCGGCCCTCGTCGGCGGCCTCGTCCGCGTGGACTCGGCGCCGGGCGAGGGCACGCGTGTCGCCGTCGAGGTCCCCCACGGTGGCCCGGCCGGCGGCTAGCGCTCCG
>CAZDFV010000571.1:0-1584 GCA_964504495.1 uncultured Rhodothermales bacterium | reverse complement strand
CCCCGGCGGCGCCCCGAACGGCTGCGGCCCGGCCGGACCGCCCGCCGGCCCGAACCCGACGGCGCGGACGGCCCCGTCGCGGAGCGCCCGTTCGAACCGGGCCTTTGCAACGCGGCGGACGACGGCCCGCGACGGCGGGAGGAGCCCGAGGAGTCCCACGACGTCGGTGATAAAGCCGGGCGTGAGGAGGAGCGTCCCCGAGACGAGGATGATGAGCCCGTCGATCAGGTCGTCGCCGGGGAGCCCGCCCGTCGTCATGCTCCCCTGGACGCGCCGCCACGCCGCGAGCCCCTCGCGCTTGGCGAGCCACGACCCGACGACGGCCGTGAGCACGATGACGGCGATCGTGGTGCCGAGCCCGATCCGGTCGCCCACGGCGACGAGCACGGCGAGGTCCACGACGGGGACGATCAGGAACAGGGCGAGGAGGCGGCCGAACACGGCGGGGCGGGGGGGAGGGCGGCTCTAGACAACGGAGCGACCTTCCAGGGTCCGCCGCCCCGCCGATGCCGCTCCGTCTCGCCGCCCTCTTCGTCGTCCTCGTGCCGCTGGCGGTGCCGCCGGCCGTGGCGCAGGAACGCGCCGATGTCGAGGCCCTGTCGCGCGACCTCCGGGCGGACCAGGCCGCGCACCTCCGCCGCGTCGGCGTGTGGGGGCTGGCGAACGCCGTCGGCGGGGCGGCCCTCTGGCTCGCCGCCGACCGGGACCGCCGGCCGGGGCCCCGGGCGTTCGGGCTCCAGTCGGCCGCGTGGGGCACGATCAACACCGGGATCGCTGCGTTCGGGCTCGCCGGCGGCCCCGGCCCCGTCACGGGCGAGTGGGCCGCCGCGCTCGCCGCGGAGAACGGCTACGCCGACGTCCTGCTCGTCAACCTCGGGCTGAACGTGGGCTACGCCGCCGTCGGGACGACGCTCTGGCTCGTGGCCGGGCGCGGCGTCTCCGACCCCGACGCCTGGCGCGGGCACGGGGCGGCGCTCGTGGTCCAGGGCCTCGGCCTCTTCGTCCTCGACACCGTGGCGTACGTCGGCACGCGGGCCCGCCTCGGCGCGCTCGTGGACCTCGCCGGCCGCGCCGCCCTCGCCCCGACGGCGGACGGGCTCGCCCTCGTCGTGGCGCTGTGAGGCCGGGCGCACGCGGCCTCCGCCCAGTCGTCGACAGCTTCCGCCAGCGGCCGGCCGAGTCGCGGACGGCGCGCCTGTCCCGCTGGGTCCTGGGCGCCGTGTTCGTCGGCGCGGGGACGCTCCACCTCGTCCTCCCCGAGCTGTACGGCCCGGCGATGCCGCCTGGGCTGCCGGCACCGCACCTCCTGATTCTCCTGAGTGGCGTGGCCGAGGTCGCGGGCGGGGTCGGCGTGCTCTGGCCGCGACCGGCCGTCCGGCGCGCGGCAGGGTGGGGACTGGCGCTCTTGCTCGTCGCCGTCTACCCGGCGAACGTGTGGATGGCGATGGCGGGCGTCGGCGGACCGGCATGGGCGCTGTGGGCGCGGCTCCCGCTTCAGGGTGCGCTCGTCGCGTGGGCGCTCGCCGCCAGCGGGGCCGTCCGGCGGTAGGCTGGCGGCGCGCGCCGCCCCCGCGGGGGCAGGCA
>CAZDFV010000570.1:0-1586 GCA_964504495.1 uncultured Rhodothermales bacterium | reverse complement strand
CCGGCTTTCAGCCGGTCCCAAACCTATGGGCTTTCAGCCCATAGTGGTTCAGTCCCCCCGCCCGTCTCAGCCGCGCCGTCGTCGATCACGATCGCGCTAAGCCTCGGCCGTGCGCGTAGTCTCGTCGTACGCCACACCATCCCTCGAACGGTCCCAGCTTCTCTTCTCTCCGCTGGTCGGGTCCGCAGCCCGCGGCCGAGACTCGAAAACCGGCACTACGCGCCGTTAACCGCAAGTACGGGGTCTCCCCTCCCCCTCGGAGTTTCCGTTTCCGGGTCCCGGACGGTCACTCCGCCCTCCGGTGCTTTACCTCTAAGCGCACGCCCGTATCACAGTCGGAGCGTGAACACCGTCCGCACGTCCGGCTCCGACTCCACCGTCAGCGTCCCGCCGTGGAGCCGGCCGATCCGGTGGGCGAGTGCGAGGCCGACCCCGCTCCCGCCCGGCTTCGTCGAGAAGAACGGGACGAACGCGCGCTCCTGAACCTCGGGCAGGAGCCCCGGCCCGTCGTCCTCGACCTCGACCACGCCCCGGCCCGAGGGCCCCGGGGAGGCCCGGAGCACGACGCGACCGCCGTCCCGTCCGTCCAGGGCCTCGACCGCGTTGAGGGCCAGGTTCACGAGCGCCTGCTCGACGAGGTCGGCGTCGGCGACGAGGTCGAGCCCCGGCGGGTCCACCTCGACGGCGACGTCCACGCCCGGCGCCGTCGCTCGCGCGAGCGTGGCCACGTCGCCGAGGAGCTCGGCGGCCGGGACCACGCGGGGGCGGGGCCGCGGGAGCCGGGCGAGCGTCCGGTAGGCGTCGACGAACGAGACGAGCCCGCGGCTCCGGCGCTCGATGGTCCCGAGCGCCTCGCGGACGTCCCCGAGACGGTCGCCCTCGGCCTCGTCGTCGGCGACGAGCCCGCGGGCCGTCCCGGCGAGCGAGGCGATGGGCGCGACGGAGTTGGCGATCTCGTGGGTCAGGACCCGCGAGAGCTCCTGCCACGCCTCGAGCTCTCTCGCCTCGAGCTCCTCGCGGATGTCCTGGAGCGAGACGAGCGTGTGGGCCTCGCCGCCGACCGTGAACCGGGTGGCGTAGGCGACGAGCTCCTGCGGGCCGCCCTCGGCCTCTAGCCGCACGAGCGCCCGCTCGCCCGCGGGGAGCCCGCGGAGGGCCTCCGCCGCCTCGGGCACGCGCCGGGCGAGCCCGTCGAGGGTCCGCACACGGGGCACGCCGAGCGTCCGCCGCGCGGCGAGGTTGAAGATCGTGACCTCGCCCGCGCCGTCACCGCCCGACCGGAACGCGACGAGGGCCACGCCGACGTGGCGGACGACGGCCTCGAGGTAACCGGCCTGCTCCTCGCGCTCGGCCCGGACGCGCCGGAACGCCGCGCCGACCTCCTCGAACGCCGCCGCCAGCCCGTCGAGGAACGGGTCCCCGCCCCGCTGCGGGAAGCGGACCGAGACGTCGTCGTAGCGGACGCCCTCCAAAAACCGCCGGAGGTCCCGGGCCGGCCGCTCGACCGCGCGCACGAGGCCCCACCCCGCCCAGAGCGCGACCACGGCGAGCGCCCCGATCCAGGGGTAGCGTCTCCAGAAAGCGAG
>CAZDFV010000569.1:0-1589 GCA_964504495.1 uncultured Rhodothermales bacterium | reverse complement strand
CGCGGCGCGCCCGTCCGGGAACGCCGCCACGCTGAGCCCCTCGGCCGCGGCCAGTTCGGCGACGGCCCGGCGGCTGGCGGCGTGCCCGTCTACGAGGAGGAGCGCGGCGCCGGTCGGCTCGGACGCGGGCGGCCCGGCGAGGACGGGGAGCGGGACGACGACGTGGAACGTGGAGCCGTGGCCGGGCCGGCTCTCGGCCCAGAGCCGGCCGCCCATGAGGTCCACGAGCCGCTTCGAGATGGCTAGCCCGAGGCCGACGCCCCCGTAGCGCCGCGTGGTCGAGGCGTCGCCCTGGGCGAACGACTCGAACAGGCCGTCGAGCCGGGCCGGCTCGATCCCGATGCCCGTGTCCTCCACGCGGACGTGGAGCTCGGCCGCCGGCGCCGGCCAGCCCCGCCGCGGCGCCCGCACGCCGACGTCGAGGACGACGTGCCCGGACGGCGTGAACTTGACGGCGTTCGAGAGCAGGTTGAGCAGGACCTGCCGGAGCCGGGCCGGGTCCCCGACGACCTCGCGCGGGACGTCGGGGCGGACGCGGCAGACGATGTCGAGCCCCTTCGCGGCCGCCTCGTGCGCCACGGCCGCCAGCGCGTCGTCGGCGAGGGCGCGGACGCGGACCGGCTCGGCCTCGAGGTCAACGCGGCCGGCCTCGATCTTCGAGAGGTCGAGGACGTTCGAGATGAGGGCGAGGAGCGCCCCGCCCGAGGCCCGGATCGTCCGGAGGCACTCGCGCTGGTGCGGCGAGAGCGGCGTCGACGCGAGCACGTCGGCCATCCCGATCACCCCGTTCATGGGCGTGCGGACCTCGTGGCTCATCGTCGCCAGGAACTCGGACTTGGCCCGGACCGCGCCGAGCGCGGCCTCGCGCGCCTCCTCCAGCTGGCGGCGGTCCCGGTCCCGCGCCCAGAGCACGACGGTGCTCAGCACGGCGAGCGCCGCGAGCGTCGCCAGGAACGCGCCGGCGGGGACGGCCGGGGCGGGGACGGCCGCGACGGCCCCGGCCACCGCCCCGACGAACACGGCCGAGTACGCCGCCAGCAGGCCCGGCCGGTGGATCCCCGCCGAGCACCCGACGAACACGAGGATCACCCCGAACGCCGAGCCCGGCGAGAGCCCGTTCGCCCACGCCAGCGCGATCTGCCACGCCGAGACGAGGGCGAAAAAGGCGTAGGCGAGGCCCAGGGCGTGCCGACGGACCCGCCGGCTCAGGAACGTGAGCGCCGCCAGCGCCAGGGCCGCGAGCCCCAGCGCGAGCCGCCCCGCCGTCGGGTCGATCACGTCCGGCTCGCCGAACTGGTAGAGCACGCCGAACCCCAGGAGCACCACCCCCCCTGCGAACAGGAGGCCGCGGTACAGGGGGAGCGGGAGGGAGGCCGGGCGGGGCATGGCGGATCGTAGCGCCGGGCGCGATTTCGTAACGGGCCGGACCGACGTGCGCGCCCAATCGGGTCCGGGGAGAGGACAAACGGGAGGGGCAAATCCCGGGCCCCCGACGTCGGCCGGCGCGCGGGCGGCGCGGGACTCCCGCGCGCTCCACACGGCCGCCCCGGGCCGCCCGGTATCTTGCCGCCGGCGCACGGTGGCCGCCG
>CAZDFV010000568.1:301-1590 GCA_964504495.1 uncultured Rhodothermales bacterium | reverse complement strand
CCGCCCGGCCCGGCCGCTTCGAGGACGCCGCCGCGGCGGAGCGACCCGCCGAACCCCACGCCGTCGTCCTCGACGCGGAGCCGGAGCTGGCTCGCGCCCCGGACGAGGCGGACGGCCACGCGCTCGGCCTGGCCGTGCTGGACGGCGTTGGAGACGGCCTCCTGGGCGATCCAGAACAGGTTCGTCGCCGCGTCGGCCGTGAGCGCGGCGGCCTCGGCCGGGCCCGAGCCCGTCGTCGCGGCCGTGACCTCGACGCCGTAGAGCCCCGACGTCCGCTCCGCCAGCCGGGTGAGGGCGGCCTCGAGCCCGTTCCGCTCCAGCTCGACCGGGACGAGCGACCGGGCCAGCCCGCGGGCGTGCGTGTCGGCCTCGGCGAGGACCTCGACGAGCCGGCGGGCCTCCCCGGCCTGCGCCGACCCCTCGCGCTCGAGGGCCTTCGCGTGGTTCCGCAGGAACAGCCCGACGGCGGTCAGCTCCTGGCCCAGCCCGTCGTGGAGGTCCTGCCCGATCCGCCGGCGCTCGGCCTCGGCGATCCGGAGCACCTCGCGCTCGAGCACGCGCCGCTCGGTGATGTCGCGGACGAGCCCGGTGAAGACCCGCCGGCCGGCCGGGAGCGCCACCTCGCTCACGGCCAGGTCCATCGGGAACGTGGCCCCCGACTTCCGCCGGCCGACGACCTCGCGGCCGATCCCGATGATCCGGGCCTCGCCGGTCTCGCGGTAGGCCTCCATGTACCCGTCGTGCTCCGAGTGGTACGGCTCGGGCATGAGCACGCGGACGTTCTGCCCGACGACCTCGCGGGCCTCGTACCCGAAGATCCGCTCGGCCCCGGCGTTGAACGTCTCGATCCGGCCCCGCTCGTCGATCGTGATCACGCCGTCGACCGTCGTCTGGAAGACGGCGAGGGCGCGGGCCCGGCTCTCCTCGAGCGCGCGCCGCGTGTCGTCGAGGGCGAACCGGGCGTGGAGCGCGCTCGCGGCCGCCTGGAGGAAGGCCCGGGCGCCGGGGGCGAACGGGGCCGCGCCGGGGGCCGTGCCCGGGGCGAACGCGGCGAGGAGCGCGACCGATAGTCCGACCCCCGTCAGGAGGACGCCGCGGAAGCGCGGGTCGCCGATCTGGCCGATGGCGGCGAGGACGGGGCCGATCATCGGTGCCAGTCGACCTTGAGGGCGAGGTCCGGGCGCGGACGGTCCGGCGGGACGGCCCCCTCCGTGCCGATGACGATCCATCCGGCGACGAAGCCCTCCGACAGGCCCAACCCCTCGTCCAGGAACGCCCGATCCGTCGCG
>CAZDFV010000568.1:0-287 GCA_964504495.1 uncultured Rhodothermales bacterium | reverse complement strand
CAGCCAGTTCGCCCCCCACCCCGCGGCCAGCGCCGCGTTCAGCAGCGAGAGACAGACCGCCCCCGCCGAGAGGACCTGCTCGCCCTCGGGGATCTTGTCGCTGGCCACCGGCGCGGCGATCACGGCCACCATCTCCGGCGCATCGGCGAACATCGCCCGCATCTTCGGCAGCTTGTCGGGGTCGCGGCCTTGCGTGGCGCCGAGCCTGTCCACGAGGTTCGCCAATCTCGCCCGCGAACTCCTCGCGGTAGCGGCCCAGGCGCGGGTCGTCGGGCACCACGACGAGC
>CAZDFV010000567.1:0-1593 GCA_964504495.1 uncultured Rhodothermales bacterium | reverse complement strand
CTGCCCGTCGCCACGACGGGCCGGCCCGCGACACCCTCCCGGCCGACGGACGCGAGCGCGGCCGCCACGTCGGCCTCGGCCGCCCGCGCCGGGCCGGCCGTGACGGGGCGCTCGGAAAAATGCCGCTCGGTCAGGCGGACGCTCCCCACGTCCAGGCTCGCCCGGAAGCCGACGCCGCCGGCGCGCGTCCCGGTCACGACCTCCGTCGAGCCGCCGCCGACGTCCACGACCGTCGCGGCCCCGACGTCGGGGAGCAGGGCGAGCGCCCCGCGGAAGCTGAGGGCGGCCTCCTCGACGCCCGGGATCACGCGGTAGTCGAGCCCCAACTCGTCTCTCACGCGGTCGACGAGGACGCCGACGTTCCGGGCGTCCCGCGAGGCGCTCGTCGCCGCGATCACGACGCGCTCGGCGCCGAGCCGGTCGGCCGTGGCCTTCGCCGCCGCCAGCCGGTCGAGCGCCCGCTCGATGGCCTCCGGCGCGAGCCGGCCGCTCGCGTCGACGCCCTGGCCGAGCCGGGCGAACCGCTCCTCGTCCGCGAGGACCCTGAGGCGCCCGCCGTCCACGTCGGCGACGACGCTGACGACCGTGTTTGTTCCGACGTCGATGGCACAGATCCGCATGGGGGGTCGGGGGTTGGGGAAGATGGCAGACTGGCGGAGACCGGGGCCGGTCGGGAGGGCGGCGGTCCTTTAGGGGCCCCTCCACGCTCCTCTGGACCCGGTCATCGGTCGCTCAGGACGCACGCCCACCACTCGTTTTCCGTCGCCTCGTCGGAGAGGGCGAGGCCGGCGCGGCCGGCGGCGGCGAGGACCGTGCTCCGCTCCGTCCGCAGGAGGCCTGCGAGAACGACCGGAGCACCGGGGGCACGGAGCAGGACGAGACCCGGGAGCATCGGTACGAGGACGGACCGGATGATGTTGGCGAGGACGAGGTCGAACCCGGTCTCACCGACGGTCTCCAACGACCCCTCCCGGACCTCGAAACGGTCCGCAACTCCGTTCAAGGCCGCGTTCTCCCTCCCGTTCGTCACGCTCCACGGGTCGACGTCTACGCCGAGCGCGGAGCGTGCTCCGAGCGCGAGGGCGGCAATCGCGAGGACGCCCGTCCCCGTTCCAACGTCGAGGACGCGGGCCCCAGGCTGGACGACCGACGGGAGGAGGCGGAGCACGAGCCGCGTGCTCTCGTGGTAGCCCGTTCCAAAGGACATCTTCGGATCGACGCGGAGCACGGCCTGCCCCTCGTGCTCCGGCCCCACCTCCGTCCACGACGGGGCGACGACGAACGGGCCGGCGACGACCGGGCGGAGGCCGGCCTCCCACCGCGCGTTCCAGTCCTGGTCGCGGACGACCTCCTCGTGCACGGCCGCCGCGCGCAGCCCACGTGCTCGGAGGAGCGCGGCGACGGCCTCGCGCTCGACGTCGCCCCAGCGCGCGGCCGGGGCGTAGGCGACGAGCGCGGCCTCGGTCTCCTCGAAGGCGTCGAACCCCAGGTCGGAGAGGTCGGCGACGGCCGCCTCACGGGCGCCGTCGTCCGGGAGCGCGAGCGAGAGGCGGAGCGTGTCGGGCATGGCCCGCCTACGCCGCGCGGCGGGCG
>CAZDFV010000566.1:0-1594 GCA_964504495.1 uncultured Rhodothermales bacterium | reverse complement strand
CCCCCGCGGGGGCAGGCAGCGGGGCACGCGAACGGGGGGCGGGCGCCGTTTGCCCTCGACCCGCGCCGGGCCCGGCCGTATCCTCCGGGTGCACCTCGCCCCCGTGCCACCGAGCGGCCCGCCGCGTCCCGCTACGCCCCCGTCCCCCGGACTCCGTCCTCCCGGACCCATGCGTGCCCGCCGCGCCGTCCTCGTCCTCGCTGCCGTTGTCGCGGCGCCCGCCGTCCTCGTCGGGTGCCGGCCCGGCTCCGCGCTGCACGGGCGGTACAACGACTTCCGGGCGTACTACAACACGTTCTACAACGCCGAGCGGAAGCTGGAGGAGGGGGAGACCGCGCTCCGCCGCCCCGACGCGCCCGTCGACCGGGCGCTCCTCGTCGACGTGTTCCCCTACGCCTCGGCCTCGGGCGGGCAGTCGGGGCCGTTCCAGGAGGCCATCGACAAGAGCGCCGAGCTCCTCCGCAACCGGCCCGACTCGAAGTGGGCCGACGACGCCCTCCTCCTCATTGGGAAGGCGTACTTCTACCAGCGGAACATCGTCGGGGCCGAGCAGAAGTTCCGGGAGACCCTGGCGGCCGCCGAGGCGACGGGCGGCCGCCGGCTCGCCGCCGAGGCCCGGTTCTGGCTCGGCCGGACGTACGCCGCCGCCGAGCGCTACGACGACGGCGTCGAGACGCTCGAGCTCGGGCTGGCCGAGGAGGACGTGGACCGCCGCTGGGCCGCCCAGATGCGGCTCGCGCTCGGCGAGCTCTACGCCCGCGCCGGCCGGTGGGACGAGGCCGCCGATGCCCTCCGCGCCGGGGCCCCCGACGCCGGCGACGCCGACCTCGCCGCCCGGGCCTACCTCCTCCTCGGCCAGGTCGAGGAGGAGGCCAGCCGGTTCGAGGCCGCCGCCGAGGCGTACGGCGCCGCGCTCGACGAGCGGCCGGTCTACGAGCTCGCCTTCGCCGCCGAGGTCGGCCGCGCCCTCGTCCTCGGCCTCGACGTCGGGGACACGGAGGCCGCGCTCGACGGCGTCGCCCGGATGCTCCGCGACGACAAGCACTACGCGCGGCGGGGCGAGCTGGCCCTCGTCCGGGCCCGGCTCCTGGCCGACGCCGGGCGCGACGCCGCGGCGCTCGCCCTGTTCCGCGACGTGCTCTACGACGAGGACCTGGAGGCCCGGTCCGTCCGTGGGGAGGCCCACTACCGGCTCGGCGAGTTCTACCGCGATGCCCGGGGCGACTACGTCCGGGCCGCCGCCCACTTCGACACGGCCGCGACGGCGCTCCCCCAGGTCTCGGCCGCCGCCCCTCCCTCGCGCGCGGCCCTCCTCGGCGTCGACGACCAGGCGCAGACCTACGGGGCCCTCGCCGCCTCGGCCCGGCGCGTCGCCGAGGTCGACTCGCTGCTGGCGCTCGGGGCCCTCTCCGACGAGGCGTTCGCCGCCCGGATCGAGGAGATCGAGGCCGAGCGGGCCCGGCTCTACGTCGAGGAGCAGCGCCGGCTCCAGGCCGAGCGCCAGGCCCAGGCGTTCGCCGGCGGCGGCGGGCCCGTCCAGTTCGACCGCCAGCAGGGGGGCGAGGCGGCGGGCGGCCCGGACGCCGCGTTCCAG
>CAZDFV010000565.1:0-1598 GCA_964504495.1 uncultured Rhodothermales bacterium | reverse complement strand
CCGGCCCGGGCCGGGGCGACGTCGGCGAGGAGCGCGGCCTCCTCCTGGAGCTGGGCGTCCCGGCGCCCGGGCTCGACGCCGGCCGGGAGCGGGGTGAAGAACGTCGTCGTCGTCGTCGGGTGGGCGGCCACGACGAGGGCGCCCGGGGCGGCCCCGCCGAACACGTCCCGGAGCGCGTCGGCGACGGCCGCCAGTCCGTCCGGGTCGTCGTCGCCGCCGAACACGGCCCGCTCGGCGTCGAAGTCGAAGTCGACCGCGCCGAGCCGGCGGAGCCGGGGGGAGCCCGGGCCCCGGACGGCCTCGGCGTAGCGGAGCACGGGTCCGCTCAGGCCGACCGCGGCGAGTGAGCGCGCCGGGCCGTCGGGTCCGGGTCCGTCCATCGGCTACTCCCAGGAGGCCGCGTTCCGGAGGGCCGGGTCCACGTAGCGGGCCCCGATGGAGTCGGCGAAGGCCCCGTCGACGGCGTCGGCGAGCCAGTAGATCTCGACGCCGGTCGTGTCGCGGATGAGCTCGTAGCGGAACGGCTCGCCCGAGCGCGGCGAGATCATGAGCGAGTCGAGCGAGAGCGGGGCGGCCCGCTCGTCCTCGTCCTCGATCCGGGCGTTGAACGTCGAGTCGGTCCGGGCGAAGAGGACGAGCGAGTCGAGCGTCGAGGGGTAGCGGTCGAGGGAGTCCCGGTAGGCGATGAGGGCCGTCCGGACGTCGCTCATCCGCTGGCGCGTCAGGGCCGTCTCGCGCTCGGCCGCGGCGGCCTCCCGGGCCGGCACGACGGTCACGAAGTAGAGGCCGACGACGAGCGCGACGATGACGAGGGCGAGTCCGATGCGGACGGCGAGCTCGCCGCCGCTAGCGCCTGCAGAGGCCATTGAGGGAGTGGGGGGTGAGGGGGGGCCGCGGCCGGTCCGGGCGGCGGCACAGGATAGCCCCGCGCGCCCGACCGTGGCAAGGTGAACCCGGGGGGGGGCCTCCGGTGGACCCCCACAGACACGGGGCCTGGTCGCGGGTTGCTCCCCGCCCGATCTTTCTCGCCCCCGCCCGTACGTCCGTGACCCGCCTCAGCGTCAACCTGAACAAAGTGGCCCTCATTCGGAACGCCCGGGGGGGCGGCCGGCCCCACGTCGGGGCGCTCGGGCGGCTCTGCGTGGAAGCGGGGGCCGCCGGGCTCACGCTCCACCCCCGCCCCGACGGCCGCCACGCCCGCGCCGCCGACGTCTACGAGTTGGCCGGCTGGCTCCCCGAGGCGGGCGCCGAGCTCAACGTGGAGGGGAACCCGTTCGCGCGCGCCTCGGAGGCCGGCGGGTACCGCTACCCCGGGCTCGTCGAGATCGCGGGGCGGTCGCGGCCGGCGCAGGCCACGCTCGTCCCCGACGCCCGTGACCAGCTCACCAGCGACCACGGGTGGCGCTTCCCCGCCGACGGCGGGCGGCTGGCGCCGGTCGTGGCCGAGCTCCAGGGCCTCGGGTGCCGCGTGAGCCTGTTCCTCGACCCCGACCCCGCCGCCATGCCGGCCGCCGCCGCGACCGGGGCCGACCGGGTCGAGCTCTACACCGGCCCCTACGCCGAGGCCGCCGCCCTGGGCGACGCCCGCGGCCTCCTCG
>CAZDFV010000564.1:0-1605 GCA_964504495.1 uncultured Rhodothermales bacterium | reverse complement strand
CCGCGCCCGCCGCTCGACGGCGCCGACCTCGACCAGCCGCCGGAGCGTCTCGGCGAGCGCCTTCGACGAGACGGGCGCCCCGCGGGCGTCGGTGACCTGCGTGCGGAGCCGGCCGAACCGGGCCTCCCCCCGCGCCAGCCGGCCGACGACGGGGGCCGCCCACTTCCCGCCGAGCACGCCCAGCGTCTCCTGGACGGGGCACGGCCCCCGGTGGCGGACGGCGGCGGGGCGGGGCATGGCGGAACGCGGTTACGGATCGGTAACCTAGCGGAAACCCGGCCCCGGCGCTCCGGTGTCCGAGGGGCCAGACCCCCACGTACGCCCATGAAGCTCGCCGTCCTCGGGGCGACGGGGCGGACCGGCCGGCCCCTCGTCGAGCAGGCGCTCGACGGCGGGCACGCCGTGACCGCCCTCGCCCGCACGCCCGCCAAGCTGGCGCTCGACCACGAGCGCCTCACCGTCGTCCAGGGCGACGCCCTCGACGCCGACGACGTCGCCCGCGTCGTGGAGGGGGCCGACGCCGTCCTCCTCACGCTCGGCCACACGAAGGGGTCCCCGCCGGACCTCATGCGCCGGGCCGCCGAGACCGTCGGGGCCGCGATGGAGCGCCACGGCGTCCGCCGCGTGGTGACGGAGACCGGAGCCGGCGTCGCCGACCCGCGCGACCCCGGCGGGCTCGGCCCGGCCATCATGCGCGGCGTCATGAAGCTGGTCGCCAAGAACCTCCTCGAGGACTCCCAGGCCCACGTCGAGACGTTCCGCCGGTCGGGCCTCGACTGGACGGCCGTCCGCGCCCCGCGCCTCACGGAGGGGCCGCTCACGGGCGAGTACCGGACGGGCTACTTCGCGCTCGGCCCCGCGGCCAAGGTCGCCCGCGCCGACGTGGCCGAGTTCATGCTCCACGAAGCGGCCCTGGGCGACTACGTCGACGGGGCCCCCGTGATCGAGGCGGTGTAGCGCGGACGGCCGGCGCCGTCCGCCAGCGGGGCGCCCTGGCGAGACGGACGCGGTCGGGGCCAGGCCCCCCCGCTGGCGGCGAGAGCCGTCCGGTGGGCATCTTCCGGCCCCCCCCCGACGCCCCCGTGCCCGACACCATCTTCGACCGGATCGTCCGGGGCGAGGCCCCCGCCCACCGCCTGTGGGAGGACGAGGCCTACCTCGCGTTCCTCGACATCCACCCCTCGCAGTCCGGGCACACGCTCCTTATCCCCAAGCGGGCCGGGGGCGACGTGTTCGACCTCGCCCCGGGCGTCTACGCCGGGCTCTGGGACCGGGCGCGGCGCCTCTCCGGGCCGCTCCGCGAGGCGACCGGCGCCGCCCGCATCGGCGTCGTGGTCGAGGGGTTCCAGGTGGACCACGCGCACGTCCACCTCATCCCGCTCCACCGCATCGGCGACCTCCGCCCGCCGCCGGAGGAAGCCGCGCCGGATGCCGAGCTGGCGGCGACCGCAGCCCGGATCCGGGCGGCCGTCGAGGCGGCCGGGCTCTGACGAGGGCTCCCGCCAGCGGGGCGGCCGCGTGCGAAGGATCCGCCGAGGCGACACCCCGCGCGCCGGGCCGTCGTAGACCCCCCGTGCCGACGCCCGCCCTCCCCACCGATCCCCC
>CAZDFV010000563.1:0-1627 GCA_964504495.1 uncultured Rhodothermales bacterium | reverse complement strand
CGGCTCGTCGAGTGGGGCGGGCGCCCGGTCCCGCCCGCCCGAGCGGACTCGCTCGCGGGCACGCCGTACCCGTTCGCGGGCGTCGCGGGCGACACGCTCCGGCTCCGGGTCGAGCGTGCCGGCGCCGTCCGGGAGGCCACTGTCGTCGTCGGCCGTCAGGACGCCCTCACGGCCCGCCGGTTCGGCCTCTCCGACGCCACGATCAGTCAGTGGACTCGGGCGCTCGGTCTGCTCGGGTTCCTCACGTTCGCGGGGACCGGGCTCGTCCTGTTCGCGCGGAGCCGGGCGCGGGGGTACCACGCCTCGCTCGGGGTCGCGCTCGTCGCCGTCGCCGGGGGCGGGGTAGCCTCGTCCCTCATGCAGGTGTCGACGGGGGGCGCCCTGCTGGTCGCGGTCGCGTTCTTCGCCCTCGTCCTGTTCGTCTCGGCGCTCCCCGCCGTGACCGCCGCGCTCGTCCGGTTCCCGGACGGTCGCTACACGCCACGGTGGACACGCCGGGTGCGCCTCGTGGCGTTCGCCGGCATCGTCGGTGCCCTCGTCCTGTCCGTCGTGGCGGTCGAGGCCGGCCATAGCCGGTGGGCCGAACTCGGTGGGAACGCGATCATCGTCGGCGTCCTCGCCCTGACGGCGCTCGGGCTCGCCCAGAAGTACCGGCGGGCGGGCGACCGCGTGGTCCGCCAGCAGATGAAGTGGGTGCTCCTCCCGTTCGGCGCGCTCGTGCTCGTCTTCGCCGTCGGGGTCGCGGCGAGCGAACTCCCGCCGTTCGACTCCGCCGTCTCGGCGTCGGGGTACCTGTTCGACCTCGCCTTCAACGTCGTGCTCGCCCTGGCGTTCGCGGCCGTCCCCCTCGGCGTCCTCGCCGGCGCCCTGGGCTTCCGCCCGTGGGACGCCGACCTGTGGATCGCCCGCTCGGCCGCGGTCGGCCTGGCGACGCTGGGGCTGGCGGCGGCGTTCGCCGGGGCCGCCGAGGCGCTCCGCGTCGGGCTCCGGGCGTCGATGGGGAGCGGGGCCGAGGCCGTCGCCGCCGCGCTCGCAGCCGTCGCCGCGCTCGTCGTGTTCAACCCGGTCCGCGAGTGGGTCACCCGCTGGGCCGACGCCGACCTCCACCGGGCGCGCGAGCGGCTGACCGAGCGGCTCCCGCTCTTGCTCGCCGGTCGCCAAGTGGTCGCCACGCCGGAGGAGGTCGGGCGGGTCGCGATCGCGGCCGTCCGCGACGCGCTCGAGACGGACCGGGCGGCCGTGATCGACCTCGACCCGGACGGGTGGGAGGCCGTGGCCGTCGAGGGCGCCAGCCGGGAGGCCGCCGTCGCGTGGGCCGAGGCGACGCTCGACCCGGCCCGGATGCCGCCGTGCTCGGAGCAGGTCTGGGAGGACCCCCTGTTCGTCCTCCGCGTCCCCCTCCGGTCGGCCGAGGACGAGCTCGTCGGCGTCCTCGCGCTGGGGACGCACGGGCGCGGGCGCGGGTACTCGACGGAGGAGCGGAAGGCGCTCGACGCCGCGTCGCGCTCGCTGGCCGAGGCGCTCCGCGTGGCCGAGCGTCGCGTCGAGGCCGAGGCTCTCCTGGCCGGCCGGCTGGCGGCCCTCATCGACCGCGTCGCCGGCCCGGCCGGCGACGGGGCCGAGGTCG
>CAZDFV010000562.1:0-1641 GCA_964504495.1 uncultured Rhodothermales bacterium | reverse complement strand
CCGAACCCGCCCTCCCGGGCGACCGCGCGCGAGCCGCGCCCGACGCCGCCGACGCAGACGCGCGACACCGAGGGCCGCGGGACGTCGGAGGGGGCCGGCTCGACGAGCGGGGCTTCGGACGGACCCGGCCAGGGCTCCGGCGGCGACGCGCCCGTCGAGGTCGGCTTCCAGTTCGGGAACCGGAGCTTCGACTGCCCGGTGCCCCCGTTCGGCGGGGTCGAGGGGGCCATCGTCTACCGCGTCACGTTCGCCCCGAGCGGGCGGTACGTGGCCTCGAGCCCGGTCTCGCGCAGCGCCGACTTCGAGCGGGCCGTGCGCGGGGTGATCTCGCGGTGCCGCGCCGAGCCGCTGCCCCCGAACGCCCGCCAGGTCAACCAGACCACGCGGGCCACGTTCGCCTTCCGCGCGAACTAGCCGCTGGCGGAGGCCACACCCGTGATGCGTCGCTGCTGGCCCCTCGTCCTCCTCGGCGCCCTCGGGTGCGACAGCGGCGAGGGGCCGGGCGAGACGTCGCTCCTCCTGCCGGACCTCGCCGGGGAGTGGTCCGGCACGTTCAGCGGGGAGATCGGGCTGATCGGGGCGCCCGGCGCCACCGTCCGGGACACGTTCCAGCTCGCGTTCGACGTCCAGCAAGACGAGGCCCTCTACGTCTACGATGGCGAGGTGCTCCGAGGCGGGGCCGGGCCGGAGTACCTCTACGGGTACCGGTCGGGCACGTTTGCCGTCTCCGAGGACCGCCGTGCCCAGATCGAGTGCGTCCAGAGCACGCAGCTCGGCGAAGCGCTCGTGCTCCGCGTGCGCGGGGCGTTCGACCCGTCGTTCGCTGCGTTCGAGGGCGTGGTCCACGACGCCGTCGGAGTAGAGGGGGAGGAGTACGCGGTCATACTCCGGCGGAGCGCGCCCTAGCTCCGCCGGACTAGCGGACTCTCACTCCGGCCGGAGGCCCCGGACGGCCGCCCGGACCTCGTCGGCCGCAGCGCCCGCCAGCGCGCGGCCCACGAGCCCGACCGGGCTCTGCTCGCCCGCGAAGGCGTCGGCGACGGCCCAGAACGTGCCGAGCCCGGCCGGCCCTCGCGTGAGCAGGTAGAGCGGCTCCCAGGCGTCGGGGAGAAACTTGGCCTTGAACCGCTCCAGCCCCTCGAAGCTGTAGAACCGGCGGGCGTGGGCCCGCGTCCACGCGAGGAGGGCGCGGACGGCGCGCCCCGGCGCTGGGGCCGAGAGCGGGCCGTGCGTCGAGAGCGGGACGAGCCCGAGCGTGAGCACGTCGGCCTCGGCGACGGACCGGGCGGCGGCGTCGAGGAGGAGCGCGGCCGTCCCGTTCGGGGACGGCGGCCGGCGGATGACCCACTCGACGTGCCACCCGTCGCGGGCCGGGATCGGGGCGAGGACGAGGTAGGCGACGGGCGTCCCGCCGCGGCCGGCGACGAACACGCGCCGGTCGAGCGGGGCGTCGAGCACGTGCGGGTCGGCGAGGAACGAGAGGGAGGGCATCCCACGGCCGGCGAGCCATTCGGCCAGCACGTCGCGGAGCGCCCCCGACCCCGCGGCCCGCTCCGCCGGCCACGCCTCGACGACGACGCCCTTGTTAGGGTAGCGGGCAGATCGGTGCAAAATCTCGCAGTAGCGCCGGTGCCCCCTACC
>CAZDFV010000561.1:0-1660 GCA_964504495.1 uncultured Rhodothermales bacterium | reverse complement strand
GGCCCCGCCGACGGCCTCGTCGGCGGCCCCGCCGGCGCCTTCGTCCTCCGGATCGGCGCTCTCGGGGTCGGCGCCGTCGGGGTCGGCGAGGGCCCGCTTGAGCCACGCCCGCGCGAGCCGCCAGTCGTTCGAGACCGTCGCGTGCGAGACGCCCAGGGCCTCGGCCGTCTCGTCGAGCGTGAGCCCGGCGAAGTACCGGCACTCGACGACGCGGACCCACCGCGGCCGCTCGGCGGCCAGCCGCGCGAGGGCCCCGTCGACGGCCAAGACCTCGTCGAGCGGGACGGCCGGGCGGTCCTCGAGCGCCCCGGCCGTCTCGAGCCCGACGTGCTCGCCGCGCCGCTTCTCAGCCGCCCGCCGCCGGGCGTGGTCGACGAGCACGCGGCGCATGGTCCGGGCCGCGGCCCCGAAAAAGTGCGCGCGGCCCTCGAACCCGACGTCCTGGTACCGGACGAGCCGGAGGTACGCCTCGTGGACGAGCCCGGTCGGCGTGAGCGTGTGGCCGGGCCGCTGGCGGAGCAGCCGGGCCCGGGCCATCTCGCGGAGCTCGGGGTAGACCCCGTCCAGGAGCCGGTCGAACGCGCCGTCCCGACCGGCTCCGAGGTCCTGGAGCAGCAGCGTGACGTCGGCCTCGGGCACGGGGGGAAGGTAGGCGGAAGTCTATAGATTCCAACTTTGTGAAGTCTGAACGATCTCTCCCGAACGTCTTGGGGCCCCGGCCACCGGCCGCGTCACGGAAGGGGCCGCCTTCCCCGCCCGTGCGCGTCGCCGCCATGCGCGCCCTCGCCCTCCGCCACGTCCCGCCGACCGACGACGTCGAGGCCCACCACCAGGGGGCCGTCCTCGTCGTCACGTGCTTCCTGACGGGGCTGTTCGCGGCGGCCTACGCCGCCCTCGACGCCGCGCTCGGGCTGTGGGCCGGGGCCGCGACGCTGGGGGCGGCGGCGGCCGTGTTCGCCGGGCTCGCCCCGGTCTTCCGGCGGACGGGGTCGGTCCGGCTCGTGGTCCACTCGCTCCTCGCCGTCGGGACGGTCGTGATCCTCGCCGGCGGCCACGTCGCGAGCGGGGCCGACGTGCTGGCGTGGCTCGCCGTCGTCCCGCTCGCGGCCGTGCTCCTCACCGACGGGTACGAGGGGGCCGTGTGGGGCGTGGCCGCCGTCGCGCTCGCGGCGGCCTCGGCTGTCGTCGAGGCCCACGGCTACGCCCCGGCGGCCGCGGTGACCCCGCAGGAGAGCGTGGTCTGGGCCGCGCTCGTCCGCGGCGGGCTCCCGCTCCTCGTGTTCCTCTTCGCCCTCGTGTTCTGCCACGAGCGGACGCGGGCGCTCACGACGGTCGGGGAGCAGAAGGCCGAGCTCGAGGACGCCCTCGCCCGGCTGGAGGAGGCCAAGGGCCGGCTCGTCCGGCGCGAGGCGCTCGCCGCGCTCGGCCAGGTCACGGCCGGGATCGCCCACGAGGTTCAGAACCCGCTCAACTTCGTCTCGAACTTCTCCGCGCTCAATCGCGACCTCGCCGCCGAGCTCCGGGCCGCCGTCGCGGCCGGGGACGGGGCCGAGGCCGCCGCGCTCGCCGCCGAGATCGAGGCCAACGCCGCGCGCGTCCACCACCACGGCGGCCGGGCCGACGCCATCGTCCGCGCGATGTCGGCGGTCGCGGGCCGGAC
>CAZDFV010000560.1:0-1670 GCA_964504495.1 uncultured Rhodothermales bacterium | reverse complement strand
CGGGCGGACTCGGCCGGGCCCGCCGCCAGCCCGGCCTTCCCCCTCGCCCCGGACTCCGCGGCGAGACCGCCTCGCCCCGACCCGCCCGCCGACTCGGCCGCGGGCCCCTCCCCCGACGCCGCCCCGACGGACGACGCCCCCCCTGCCCCGTGACGCGGTCCCTCCTCTTCGCCGTCCTGCTCGCCGCCCTCGTCGCCGGTCCTGCACGCGCGCAAGGGAACGGGGTGTCGCCGGAGGAGATGGAGGCGAGCACCGTCCGCGTGGTGGCCCTGATTGAGGACCCCGCCGGGCGGATCCTCCAGACGAGCACGGGGTCGGGCGTCGTCGTGGCCGACGGCGTGGTGGTGACCAACGCTCACGTGGCGTTCGACGTCGCGTGGCTCCGGGAGGCGTTCGACCTCCCGCCCCAGGCCGTCGAGGCGTTCGGGCGGGGGGACTTCACCATCCGCTACCTCATCCCGCTCACGTCGAGCGACTACGCCTCGGCCGAGGTCGTGTGGCGCTCGAACCGGCTCGACCTCGCCCTCCTCCGCCCCTCGCGCGACCTCGGGCGCCCGGCGGCCGCGCTCGCGGGTGGCGAGTCGGTCGGGCTGATGGACGAGGTCTACGCCGTCGGGTACCCCGGCGCGGCGGAGCGGCTTGGCGAGGGGGGCGCCACGCTCGCGTCGATCCTCAGCGCGCTCGAGTTCGCCCCGACCCACTCGAACGGCCGCGTGAACAAGCGCCCGACGCGGGACGAGCGCGGGCGGCTCCTGATCCAGACGAACGCCGACATCAACCGGGGCAACTCGGGCGGGCCCCTGTTCGACCGCTGCGGCCGGGTCGTCGGGATCGTGGCCGAGAAGTCCGCCCTGGACAACGTGCAGGGGATCGGGTGGGCCGTCCACGTCGAGGAGCTCTTGGAGCGGAACCCGTCGCTCCCGGCCGCCGAGGGACCCTGCCCCGTCCAGACGGCCGCGGCCACCGTCGGCCGCGAGACGGCACCGGCCGACACGGCAGCGGAGGTCGCGGCCCTCGACGACGGCGCCCCCCCCGACGGGAGCGGGGGCAGCCGCGACTGGGTGCTCTACGGACTCCTCGGGCTGGCGGTGGTGTTGGCGGGGGCGGGCCTCGTCGTGGCCTCGCGGCGGTCGTCGGCCCGGACGGAGGTCGCGGAGGCCCCTGCGCCGGAGCCCCCGGCGGGGCGGCCCGTGCTCCGCGCGCTCGCCGGCCCGTACCGGGGGCAGACGGTCCCGCTCCCGCCCGAGCCCCTCGCCATCGGGCGCGACCCCCGCCTGTGCCACCTCGTGCTCCCCGACGACACCGCGGGGATCAGCAAGGTCCACTGCCACCTGAGCTTCGACGCCGAGGCCGGCCGGTTCCAGCTCGAAGACGCCCACTCTAGCTACGGCACGTTCCTCGGCACCGGCAGCCGGCTGGAGCCGGGGCGGCCGTACCCGCTCCGCCCCGGCGCCCGGTTCTACCTCGCCGACCCGGCGGTGACGTTCCAGGTGGCCCTCGACGACGGCCGCCCCTGACCCCCGCCCATGCCGTTCCAGACCCACGTCCTCTCCCGCCCCGGCCGCCGGCCGTCCAACGAGGACGCGGCCGGGACCGCCGGGTCCGCCAGCGGGCCGGCCTGCTGGGTCCTGGCCGACGGCCTGGGCGGCCACCGCGGCGGCGGCGAGGCC
>CAZDFV010000559.1:0-1674 GCA_964504495.1 uncultured Rhodothermales bacterium | reverse complement strand
CGGCGGCGGGCTGGCGGGCGCGCCGCCGGGCGCGCCGCCGGGCGTCTCCGTCCACCGCCAGCGGGGCGCCGGGCTGGGCGAGCGGATGCTCCGCGCCTTTGTCGAGGCGTTCGCGGCCGGCCACCCGAGCGCCGTCGTCGTGGGGACCGACCACCCGACGCTCCCGCTCGACTTTTTCGACCTCGCGCTCGGCGCGCTCCGCGAGCCGATGACCGCCGTGCTCGGGCCGTCCACCGACGGCGGGTACTACCTCCTCGGGCTGAACGAGGTCGCGCCCGACCTGTTCGACATGGCGTACAGCCACGGCGCCGTGTTCGACGACACCCTCGCCCGCGCCGCCGGGGCCGGGCTGGCGCCCGTCGTCCTCCCCGCGCACTACGACGTGGACGAGGCCGCCGACCTCGCCCGCCTCCGCGACGAGTGGCGGGCCGGGGCCGACGTCGGCCGCCGGACGGCCCAGGTGCTCCAAACCCTGACGGACCGGGGGCGGCTCGCGCCGTAGCTTAGCGAATCTTCGCTGACCCCCCTGCCGCATGGACCCCGCCACGCTCGTCCCCCCCAACGGCCACCCCGGCGGCACGCTCGCGACGGGCGGCGGCGCGCTCAAGACGCTCGAGCAGTTCATCATCGAGCGCGAGAAGGAGGCGCCCGGGTCGAAGGGCCAGTTCTCGCGGCTCCTCCGCGACATCGTCGTCGCGGCCAAGATCGTCGACCGCGACGTCCGCAAGGCCGGGCTCGTCGACCTCTACGGGGACACGGGCGCCGTCAACGTCCAGGACGAGGTCCAGAAAAAGCTCGACCTCCTGGCGCACCAGGAGTTCGTCCGGGCGCTGAAGCGGGGCGGCGAGGTCTGCCTCATCGGGAGCGAGGAGCACGCCGAGGCCATCCCGCTCCTGTTCGACGACTGCCAGGGGAAGTACGTCGTCCTGTTCGACCCGCTCGACGGGTCCTCGAACATCGACGTCAACGTCTCCATCGGGACGATCTTCTCGATCTACCGCGTGCCGGACGACCACGCCGGCCGCGTGACGATGGCGAGCGCGCTCCAGTGCGGGCGCCAGCAGGTGGCCGCCGGGTACGTCGTCTACGGGTCGTCGACGATGCTCGTCTACACGACCGGGAACGGGGTCAACGGGTTCACGCTCGACCCGTCGATCGGCGAGTTCCTCCTCTCGCACCCCGACATCCGCACGCCCGAGCGCGGGCGGATGTACTCGGTCAACGAGGGGAACTACAACTCGTGGGAGCCCGGCCTCAAGGAGTACATCAAGTGGATGCAGGAGGAGGCCCCCGACGACGACCCCCCGCGCCCCTACACCACGCGCTACATCGGCTCGTTCGTGGCCGACTTCCACCGGAACCTGATGAAGGGCGGCGTCTACATCTACCCCACGAACAAGCGGAACCCGCAGGGCAAGCTCCGGCTGATGTACGAGGCCAACCCGATGGCCTTCATCGTCGAGCAGGCGGGCGGCCGGGCCGAGACCGGCCACGACGGGCCGATCCTCGACGTCCAGCCGGAGGCCCTCCACGACCGGACGCCGGTCTACATCGGGAGCCCGGCCATGGTGGCCGACGCCTGCGCCTTCCTCTCGGGCGAGCGGACGAGCGCCTAGGGCCGCCGCCCGTCGCGCGCTCGCGGCGGTCGCCGGCGGGGGCCGCCAGCCGGGCGGG
>CAZDFV010000558.1:0-1679 GCA_964504495.1 uncultured Rhodothermales bacterium | reverse complement strand
GGACGGCCCCGTACCGTGTACCCCGTACCGCGTACCAACCTGCCATTCGCTCTAGAGCGTCGTTCGGGTCGATGTAGTCCTCTCCTTGTCACCCTGAGCGGAGCGAAGGATCTCGACTCGGACCTCCCCGCCCTGACGGCCAGTGCCGACGGCTCGGGACGTCGGCGTCGAGACCCCCCGCCTCCGCGGGGGCCGGCCCTTCGCGCGCGCTCAGGACGACACCCTCTCGCACTCTGCGCTAACGTGGGACCGCCCCGGGGCGCGCGGGGCGTCCCGGGGCGGCCGTGGCCGGGCCGGCCGCAGTCGGGCCGGGCGGGGCCTACCGCTCGGCGTCGACCTCGGGGACGAGGGCCGGGTCGAGGACCTCGAGCCGCTCGCGGTAGTCCTCGCGCTCCTGGCGGAGGAGGTCGCGCGGGAGGTCCCGGTCGATCCGCGTCCGCATGTCGTCCACGAGCCGGGCCCGGAGGACGATGACGATCTCGTTCTGGGTCACGACCGTCTGCTTGTACGAGAACAGGTACTTGAGGAGGGGGATGTCCTTGAGGACCGGGACCCCCCGCCGCGAGACGGTCTCGTCCGTCGAGGTCAGCCCGCCGATCGCCCGCATCTCGCCGGGGAACAGCGGGAGCTGCGTGACCACGTTGTCCTTGTTGATCGCCACGCCGGCCCCCGTGGGGACGGCCGTCGACTTCTCGACCTTGACGGCGAGGTGGACGAACTCGACCGGGTCGCCCTCCCGCTCGTCCACGACGAGCGTCGGCGTGACGTTGATGATGGTCCCGGTCGAGACGTACTCGGTGATCGTGTTCCCGGAGAAGTCGCGGACCTGGATCGGGATGTCCTGGCCGCTCTGGAGCATCCCCTGCTCCCCGCTCTGGACGACGGTGAACGGCGTGGCTACGGTCTGTCCGTACCCCTGCTCCTCGAAAAAGCGGAACAGGTCGAGGACCGTCGCCAGCTCGACCCGGTCGGCCGAGGTCTCGATGAACCCGTCGAGGACGTCGAAGAACGAGCCCGCGTCGACGAAGTAGTCGCCGCCGCCGCCGGCCTGCTCGAACAGGGCCGGCCAGTTCGTCCCGACCTCGCGGGCCCGCCGCGAGTTGAGCTGGAAGATGACCGCGTCGATCCGGACCTCCCGGGTGTCGGCCGTGGCCGGGACGTCGGGCCCCGGCCCGGCCGCGGCGCCCGCCACGAGCGGCTCGGCCCCGATGGCGTCGGCCGCGAGCCCGTCGGTCGTGGCCGAGACCACCGCCGGCTCGGCCACGATGAAGTACCCCTCGGACTCGGTGAAGTCGAGGTTCGCCCGGTCGAGCACGAGCTCGAAGGCGTCGATAAAGTGGACCCCGTTGAGCGCGACGCCGATCGGCGCCGTCCGGTCCCGGGGGTCCACGACGCGCTTGCCCGTGACCCGGACGAACGTCGGGTTGACGATCCGGAGGAACTGGTCCATCGGGGTCTCGGCCGGGAACGAGACGAGCTCGTCGGGCGGGACGTACCCGCGGACGACGCGGTCGGCGACCTGGGCGTGGGCGGCCGGGCCGAGCCCGGCGGCGAGCCCGGCGGCGGGGGCCGCCAGCAGCAGCGCCAGGGCCAGGCGGAGGGCGGGGGACGTGTTCATGGGGGTGGGGGGGTTCGGAGCGCCGGAGCCGGCGGAGGACAGATCGGAGCGGTCGGTGGAG
>CAZDFV010000557.1:0-1679 GCA_964504495.1 uncultured Rhodothermales bacterium | reverse complement strand
CGCTGCCGAGGCCGCGCCCCGCCGCCTCGGGGCGTGCGGGGCCCCCGCGGGCCGCCCGCTCGGGTGCGGGGAGGACCGGGCCGGTCCCCACACCGCGCCGGGCCTGTCGGGGCCTCACCCACCCGCGACGTCGCCGATCCCCGTTTTCGGTCGCCTAGGACGGCCTGCATGGGCGCTCCGCCTCCCGGACGACTTTGAAGGGCGTCCGCCTCCCCCTCCCATGGCACTCAAGAAAGCCCCCCGCGCCGACGTCAAGCGGAAGCTCGTCCTCGACCGCCAGCTCGGGCTGATCGCCGCGCTCACCCTCGCGATCGTCGCGTTCACGGTCCCCCTCCCGGACGGGAACGACGTCGTCATGGCCGAGAGCTCGCAGGAGGTCATCGAGCTCGAGGACATCGAGCCGACCCGGGAGCTCGCGCCGCCCCCGCCCCCGCCGCCGGCCCCGCCGCCGCCCCGGGAGGTCCCCGACGCCGTCGAGGTCGAGGAGGACGTCATCGAGGAGATCAACCTCGACCTGACGGCCACGTTCAGCCCGCCCCCGGCCCCGCCGCGGCAGGAGGGCCCGGCCGTCGTCCCGCCCCCGACGCTGGACGAGCCCCCGCCGCCCCCGCCGCCCGCGCCGGAGCCGACCGAGCCGGAGGTCTTCGAGGTGGCCGAGGTCCAGCCCGAGCTGGTCGGCGGGCTCGCGGGCCTGCAGTCGCGGCTCGTCTACCCCAAGGTCGCCGCGCAGGCCGGGATCGAGGGCCGGGTGATCGTCCAGTTCGTCGTCGACGAGCGGGGGAACGTGGTCGACCCGGTCGCCATCCGGTCGCCGAACAGCATCCTCTCGGAGGCGGCGGTCAAGGCCATCCAAGAGAGCCAGTTCCGCCCGGGCCAGCAGCGGGGCCGCCCGGTCAGGGTCCGGTTCTCGGTCCCGGTCACCTTCGAGCTCCGCCGCTCCGGGTAGCGGACCCCAGACCCGCCCCGCAGGACGCGCCTGCGGCGACGGCCCGGACCCCCACCTTCACCCCCGACACACCCACCCCACCCATGCGCCCCCTCCCCCTCCTCCTCGCCTCCGCCCTCGCGTTCGGGTTCGCAGCCGCGGACCCGCCCGACCGGTTCGTGTTCGAATCGAGCAGCCGGGTCTGGATCGAGGGCACCTCGACCGTCCACGACTGGGACTGCGCCGTCGAGCGGTTCAGCGGCTCCCTCAACGCCGACGCCACCGGCGGGCGGTTCACCGCGCTCTCGGGCGCCACGTTCACGGCGCTCGTCGGCGGGATCGACTGCGACAACGGGACGATGAACGGGAAGCTCCGGGACGCCCTCGAGATCGACAGCCACCCGTCCGTCCAGTTCGCGCTCACCGACGCCAGCGTCGGGCAGGCCGGCGCCGACGGGTGGTTCGACGTCGCCGCTCGGGGCCGGCTCACCGTCGCCGGGGCCACCCGGCAGATCCGGGTCCCCGTCCGCGCCAAGGCGCTCGGGGCCGACCGGTTCCGCCTGACCGGCCAGGTCTCGTTCCCGATGACCGAGTTCGGGATCGACCCGCCGACGGCCATGCTCGGCGCGCTCAAGACGGGCGACCGGGTGACGGTCCACTTCGACGCCACGGTCCGCCGCTAGCGATGCGCCCCGCCCGCCCCACCCCCTGGGCGGCCCGGCGGGCGGCCCGCTGGGCGCTGGCGGCCCCGGCC
>CAZDFV010000556.1:242-1687 GCA_964504495.1 uncultured Rhodothermales bacterium | reverse complement strand
GAGTGCGACTACCGACTCACCGCCAAGGGCGTCGTGGACCGGGTGATCACCGACCTCGGCGTCTTCGACGTGACCCCCGACGGCTTCCGCGTGGTCGAATAGGGCCCGGGCGCGGACGGGCCCGGCTCGGCCGTTGGTCCGCCGTCCCCCGCCGCGTCCATGCGCCTCCGACTCGTCGCCCTCGCTCTTGTGGCCGCGTGCGCGGCCGGGGGCGGGGCGCGCCCAGCGCTCGCCCAGGCCGAGGCCGAGGTCGTGTGGCACGAGGCTCCCCTCGCCGACGCCCTCTACGAGCTGGCCGACGCGACCGGCCTGGAGCTGGTCTTCGCCCTCCGACTCGTCCGCGACGTGCGTGTGAGCGGGCGGTACCGGGTGTCGGACGACCCCGACCGGGCGCTCCGGCTCCTCCTGCGCGGGACGGGCGTCCGGGCCGAGCGGATCCGGCACGGCCAGTACGTCCTGATCCGCGAGCCGCCCAACCTCATCGTCGACGACACGCGCGCGGCGTACACCGGCACGCTCGACGGCCGCGTGGTGGACGCCGAGTCGGACGCGCCGCTCGAGGGCGCCCACGTCTGGCTCGTCGACCTCGGCCTGGGCGACGCCGCTGGGCCGGGCGGGGCGTTCGCCGTGCCCGACCTCCCGACCGGGACCTACGTCGTCCGCGTGTCGCACGTCGGGTACCGGCCGGTCCGGCTCGAGCTCGACGTGTTCCCCGACTCCCCGCGGCTCCCCCCGACCGTCCGCCTCCAGCCGGCCCCGGTCGAGCTCGTGGACGCCGACGTCGAGGCCGGCGTGGAGCCGCCCGGCCTGGCGCCCGGGATGACGGACCTCGGGGCGCGCCAGGCCGCGGCCGTCCCCTACGCGCTCGGCGCGGGCGACCTCGCCGCGACGCTCTCGTGGCTCCCCGGCCTCACGCGGACGGGCGGCGCCTCAGGCGCCCTCGTCGTCCGCGGGGCCGACCCGCACCGGACGCGGTACCTCCGCGACGGCGTCCCGCTCTACGAGCCGTGGCACGCCTTCGGCCTGTTCTCGTCGTTCCAGCCCGAGTCCCTCGGCCGAGTCCGGTTCCACCGTGGCTCGTTGCCCGCCCCGCTTGGCGGAGGCCTGGCCGCCGTCCTCGATGTCGAAACCACCGATGCGCTCGCGGGCGACACCCTGCGCATCGTCGGCCTAGGCGCCGTCGCCGGGCGCGCCCTCGCCGACATCGCGATCAGCGATCGCGTTGGGTTGCACCTCGGCGCGCAGCGGTCCACGCTGGGGCTGTTGCTCCGTCCGTCGCTCCGCGTCGAGGGCGACGCCTGGATCTTGGACCCCACGGGAGGCAGCGTCCTCGAGGCCGACCGGCCGAGCGTGTCGTTCGGCGACGCGGAGGCGAAGGTGACCGTTCGGCTCCCCAGTGGCCAACTCGACGTTTCCGGTTCCATCGGCGGCGACGACCTCGAGGT
>CAZDFV010000556.1:0-232 GCA_964504495.1 uncultured Rhodothermales bacterium | reverse complement strand
GAGCGAGGTTGGCCTCGAGGTCGATCTCCCCGACCGGCGCGGGCGTCGGGACTACTCCTGGCGCACGCACACGGCGTCGGCGCGCCTGCGGTCGCTGGTCGGCGCGAGGACGTTTGTGACGGCGCAGGCCTACCGATCGGGACACGACGCAGCAGAAGAGCGGTCGCTCCCGCTCCGGGTCGAGGCCGAGCAATCTCTCGTCGAGCACGGGCTCGCCTTCGACCTCGATCAC
>CAZDFV010000555.1:0-1696 GCA_964504495.1 uncultured Rhodothermales bacterium | reverse complement strand
CTCCGCTGGCGGCGGCCTCGGCCGCCCGTCGACCCCCGCGCGTCGCGGCCCGGCCGCGAGGCCGCGCGGAGCCGGCCGGTCACCCGGCCGTAGTCGAGGATCGGCCGCGGGTAGTCCTCGCCGAGTCGGACGCCGTACCGCTCCTGCTCGGCCCCCGTCATCCGGTACGGCTCGCGGGCGAGCGGCGGCGGCAGCGGCTCCAGCGCCGGCAGCCAGTGCTTCACGAACGCGGCCTCCGGGTCGTACTTCTTGAGCTGGAGCTCGACGTCGAAGTAGCGGTCGCGCGGGTCGCTCCCGACGCCAGCGACGTAGGCCCAGTTGCCCCAGTTGCTTGTCACGTCGTAGTCCACCAGGAGCGACTCGAAGTACGCCGCGCCGGCCCGCCAGTCGAGGTCGAGGTGCTTGACGAGGAAGCTGGCCGCGTTCTGGCGGCCCCGGTTCGACATGAACCCGGTCGCGTTCAACTCGCGCATCGAGGCGTCCACGAGGGGGAGGCCCGTCCGGCCCTCGCGCCAGGCCAGGAAGTGGGCCTCGTCGAGCCGGGTCGAGACGCCGCGCTCGCCCTTCGGTCCGGACGGCCAGAACAGCCGGTCGCCGTGCTTCGCGCCGTAGACGCGGAAAAAGTCCCGCCAGAGGAGCTCGAACGTAAGCCAGTACGTGCTCTTGTTCCGCTCCCGCTCGGCCTCGTAGCGGGCGACCTCGGCCTGGACGCGGCGCGGCGAGAGGCACCCGTGCGCGAGCCAGGGCGAGAGCTTCGAGGAGTCGTCCGGGTCGAGCATCCCGTTCCGCGTCTCCTTGTAGGTCCGGAGCCGGTCCTTGTCCCAGACGTAGTCGCCCAGGCGGGCCAGCCCCTCCGTCTCGCCGCCGCGGATGCGGAAGCCGCGCCGCTCGTCCGGCTGGCGGGGGTCGAGGCCGAGCGCTTCGACCGACGACGGGATCTCGCCCGGGTCGATGTCAGGGGGCGGCGGGAGCCGGTCGGGCGCGGGCCGCGGGGCCGGGTAGCGGTCGTCGGCCCGTCGCTTCTCGACGGCCTTGCGGAACGGACTGAACGTGTCGGGCGCGTCCGACACGGCGAACGGGAGCGCGTCGACATCGACGAGCGTGTGGCCCCAGCGCGGGCCCCAGTCGAGGCCGGGGAGCGCGTCGCGGACGGCGGCCTCGACCTCGGCCTCCTCCTGCATCGGCTCGCCGGTCAGGTGGACCGACGTCGCGCCCGCCTCGGCCGCTAGCGCGGGGAGCACGTCCTCCGGCCGCCCGTGCCGGACGACGAGGTCTCCGCCGCGCGCCCGCATCGACCGGCGGAGGTCGGCCAGCGACTCGAGCACGAACTGGGCTCGGTACGCGTCGGTCTTGGGGAAGCCGAGCGCGGTCGGCTCGTGGTGCCGCGGGTCGAAGCAGGCGACGGCGAGCAGGCGCCCGTCCTCGCCGGCCGCGTCGAGGGCGTCGGCGAGCGGGCCGTGGTCGTGGAGGCGGAGGTCGTGGCGGAGCCAGAGGAGGGCGGTGGGCATGGGCGCAGGAGGGGAAGAGGGGGTACGGGCCGTCGCGCCACGGGGGTCGCCGGCCCGGCACGCTCAGGCGCTCCCCCACCTCCGCCGCGCCCGGAGCGGACCCACCGGCCGGCGGAGCCGACCGCCAGCCGGCGGCCGGATCGGGGAGCGCCCCACCTCCGCCGGACGGGGAGCCCCGCGCGGACGGG
>CAZDFV010000554.1:0-1713 GCA_964504495.1 uncultured Rhodothermales bacterium | reverse complement strand
GCCCTCGCGGACCGCCCGCCCGGCGGCGCCGACCTCTACGTCACCGGCGACGTGCCGGTCGGGGCCGGCCTCTCGTCGTCGGCGTCGCTGACGGTCGCCGTCGCGCTCGGGCTGGCGGCGGCGTGGGGCGTGGACCTGGGCGAGACCGAGGCGGCGCTGCTGGCTCAGCGCGTCGAGCACCGCGACGCGGGCGTGCAGTGCGGAATCATGGACCAGGTGGCCGTCCGCAGCGGCCGGGCCGGGCACGCGGTCCTGTTGGACTGCCGGTCGCTGGAGCACGAGGCGGTGCCGGTGCCCACCGGCGAGGTGGCCGTCGTGATCGTGAACAGCGGGGTCGAGCGGAGCCTGGCCGGCTCGGCCTACAACGAGCGCCGCAAGGCCGTCGAGCGGGCCGCCGACACGCTCCGCCAGCGGGGCGGGCCGGCCGCGCTCCGCGACGCCACGCCCGAAGCGCTGGCGGAACACGCCGACGCGCTCGGCGACCTCCTCCCGTACGCCCGCCATGTTGTGACGGAGAACGCCCGGGTCGCCACCGCCGCCGACGCCCTCCGCGCCGGCGACCTGGACGCGGTCGGCCGGCTGATGGACGCCTCGCACGCCTCGCTCCGCGACGACTACAGGGTGAGCGGGCCCGAGCTGGACGTGCTCGTCGAGGAGGCCCGCGCGGCCGGGGCGCTCGGGGCCCGGCTGACCGGGGCCGGGTTCGGCGGGTGCACCGTCAACCTCGTCCGCCAGCCCGAGGTGGACGCCTTCGCCGAGCGCGTCGCCGCCCGCTACGCCGAGCGGACGGGCCGCGACGCCGAGGTCTTCGTCGTCCGCGAGAACCGCGAGGCGGGCGTCGAGGGGCCGCAAACCGGCGGGCCGTCATGACGGGCCCGGGCGAGGTGTGGGGCACGCTCGGGGGCCGCGAGGTCCGCGCCGTCTGGATCGAGGGCGGCGGCCTGCGCGCCCGCGTGATGACGCTCGGGGCGGCGCTCCTTGAACTCTGGGCACCCGACGCCGCGGGCGAGACCGCCGACGTCGCCCTCGGCCACACCGCGCTGGCGGACTACGTCGCCGACCCGGCCTACCTCGGCGCCGCCGTCGGGCGGACGGCCGGCCGCGTCGCCCGCGCCGAGGTCGTGGTCGACGGGGAGACGTACGGGCTCGAGGCGAACGACGGCCCGAACACGCTCCACGGCGGCCCGCGCGGGCTCAGCACGAAGGTGTGGACGGTCGAGGACGCTGCGCCCGACCGCGTCACGCTCGCCGTGACGAGCCCGGCCGGCGAGGGCGGCTACCCCGGCGCGCTGACGGTCCGCCTGACGTACACGCTGGAGGCGGCCGAGGGGGGCGGCGCCCTCCGCCTCGACTGGCACGCCGAGGCGACGGCCCCGACGCCCGTGGCCCTCGCGCACCACGGCTACGTCAACCTCGACGGCCACGACGCGGGGAGCGTCGGCGGGCACACCGTTCAGTCCGACGCCGACCGTTTCGTCGTGATCGGGGAGGGGACGCTCCCGACCGGCGAGGTCCGCCGCGTGGCCGGGACGCCCCTCGACCTCCGCCGGCCCGCCCGGCTGGCGGACGTGTTCGGCGCCGAGCACGAGCAGGTCCGCGTCGCGGGCGGGCTCGACCACGACCTCCTCGTCCCCCCGCACGGCGGCCGGCAGCAGGCCCTCCGGCGCGTCGCGCGCGTCTTGCCGCCGCTACAAAGCCGTTGCGAACTTCAGC
>CAZDFV010000553.1:0-1719 GCA_964504495.1 uncultured Rhodothermales bacterium | reverse complement strand
GCCGCGGGCTACGGCGCGCCGTCCGACGCGCCGCCGACGCCCTCCGGCGACGGCGCCCCATCGCCCGCCCCGCCCGGACCATCTGACCTCCCCGCCGACGCCTACGACCTCGTCGTCGTCGGGGGCGGCTCGGCCGCGTTCGCCGCCGCGCTCAAGACGAGCGAGCTCGGTGGGCGCGCCGCCATCGTCAACGACGCCGAGGGCGGCCTCCCCACCGGCGGCACGTGCGTCAACGTCGGCTGCGTACCGTCGAAGGCGACGATCCGGGCGGCCGAGGCCGTCCACCGCGCCCAACGCTCGGCGTTCGACGGGGTCGAGACCTCGGGCCGCGTGACCGACTTCGGCGCCGTCCTCGCCCAGGTCCGCGCGCTCGCCGCCGAGCTCCGCGAGGCGAAGTACGTCGATGTCGCGGGCGCCGACGACGCCGTCACGCTCGTCGAAGGCCGCGCCCGGCTGGCGGGGCGGGCCGACGGCCTCCACACGGCCGAGGTGAAAGGAGGCGGGGGCGCCCGGACCCTCCGCGCACGGGCCGTCTTGGTCGCGACGGGCGCCCGGACGTTCGTGCCCGACGTGCCCGGCCTCGCCGATTCCGGGTACCTCACGAACGAGACCGTCTGGGACCTCGACGAAGCCCCCAGCCGGCTCGTCGTGCTCGGCGGCGGGTACGTGGCCGCCGAGGCCGCCCAGGCGTTCGCCCGACTTGGCGTCCCCGTTACGCTCCTCCAGCGGTCCGACCGCATCCTGCCGCACGAGGACGCGGCCCTCACCGACGCGCTCACGGGCTTCTTGGAGGCCGACGGCGTCGACGTCCGGACCGGCGTTTCGCTTCGGTCCGTCCGCCGCGACGGCGCCGAGACCGTCGTCGCCTTCGAGCGGGGCGGCGAAGCCGGCAAGGTCCGCGCCTCGCACGTCCTCCTCGCGACCGGCCGCCGCGGCAACACCCACGACCTCGGGCTCGAGGCCCTCGGCGTCACGCCCGACGACCGCGGGTTCCTCCCCGTCGACGCCACACTCCGGACGGCGGTCGACGGCGTGTTCGGGGCCGGCGACGTGCTCGGCGACAAGATGTTCGTCTACACCGCCGCCTACGAGGGCGCCCTCGCCGCCCAAAACGCCCGCGAGGGGCTCTACGCCGAGGCCGACTACACCGCGCTCCCGTGGGTCGTCTTCACCGACCCCCAGCTCGCCGGCGTCGGCCTCGACCTCGCCCAGGCCGAGGCGGCCGGGATCGATGCCGAGGCGACGACGCTCCCGATGGAGCACGTCCCGCGCGCGATCGCCGCCCGCGACACGCGGGGCTCCGTCACGCTCGTCCGCGACCGAGACTCCGACCAGCTCGTCGGCGCCCGGGTCCTGGCGCCCGAGGGGTCGGAGCTCCTGATGGAGGTGGCCCTCGCGATCCGCCACGGGCTCACGACCGAGCAACTCGCCGACGCTTTCCACCCCTACCTCACGCTCTCCGAGGCCGTCAAGCTCGCCGCGCTCACGTTCCGGAAAGACGTCGGACAGCTCAGCTGCTGCGCAGCCTAACGCCCCCCTCGATCCGATGGTGACGGGGGCGCTACATGAGTTCGGGACACGTCGGGGCGTTTCCCGCCGGTGCATTGCCACGCCTACCCAGACCCGTCGACCGTCTAGGTCGCCCTGGTGGCGTACGGGGAACCCCTGAGTCACGGGGCTCGACCGCCTCCGACGGGCTGGTCTCCGCACCTGTCAGGG
>CAZDFV010000552.1:0-1721 GCA_964504495.1 uncultured Rhodothermales bacterium | reverse complement strand
CGCCGGTGGGGCGAGAACCTTGCCGTTGCCCCTTGACTTCTAACACAGTTGCTGCTATGCCTCACGCCCCGCCGGCCGTCGACTGGGACCACCGAGCCCGGCTCGCCACGTTCGCCACCCTCCGCGCCCACGACGACCTCGCGCGCGACTACGTCCTCAAGGGCGGGCTCGTGCTCGAGCGCGTGTACGGGTCGCCCCGGGCGTCGGACGACGTGGACCTCAACCACGTCGAGGCCCACGACAACGAGGTGTGCGAGGCGCACACGGCGAAGCTGGAGGGCGTGTGCCGGCGGCTCGACGCGGCGGTCTGGGAGACGGCGGGCGCGTTCGGGCTGGCCGGGGCGCGGCTCCGCGTCCTGAAATGGAGCGACCTGCTGCCGACCGTGTTCGCCGAGGTCCGCTACCGCGCGGAGCCGGAGGGGGCGGAGCCGGCCGAGGGGGCCGTCGAGCTCCAGGTCACGCTGTGCGAGGCCGTCTGCCACCCGGTCCTCGCCCGGATCGACCGGGTGCCGGTCCTGGCCGCCGCGCTCGACGACGTCGTAGCCGACAAGCTGAAGGTGCTCCTCCAACAGGCCCAGCGTCACAAGGTCCGCCACTCGGACGTGTACGACCTGTGGTTCGCGCTCGTCGAGGCCCCGTTCGTGCCGGACCCCGCCGCCGTCCGCGCGGCGCTCCTCACCAAGCTGGAGTCGTGGCCGGCGTACCTCCCGCTCCGCCGCGACGCCTTCCGCGAGCGGGCCGTGCGGACGTTCGCGGAGCAGGGCTACCGCGCGCTCCGGGCCGAGCAGCCGGACCTCCCGTTCGCCCCGTTCGACGCCGTCTGGACCGAGGTCGAGGCGTTCCTCGACCGGATGGACCTCGACCCGTGATCGGCCGGGGGAGGCGCACCGCCGGGACGTCTCCGCGGGGGTCCACCCCGCCAACGACGCACGACGCCAGCCGGACACGTGCGGGCGGGATCGCGTAGAGACCGGTCGCGCCCCAGCCCCGGTCTCGCCCTCACTGCATGAACGGCCCTCCAGACCTCCGAGGCCGCGTCGCCGTCGTGGCCGGCGCCTCGCGGGGCGTCGGGCGCGGGCTGGCGCTCGCCCTCGGCGAGGCCGGCGCGACCGTCTACGTCACCGGCCGGACCCTCAAGAGCCATCGACGGCGCGACGTCCGGGGCAGCATCGACGAGACGGCCGCCGACGTGTCCCGGCTCGGCGGGCGCGGGGTCGCCGTCCAGACGGACCACACGCGCGTCGAGGACGTCCGCGCCCTGTTCGACGGCGTCCGCCAGCGGGAGGGCCGGCTCGACGTGCTCGCCAACGCCGTCTGGGGGTTCAACGAGGTGGCCGCGCAGGACGGGCCGTTCTGGGAGCAGCCGCTCGCGCTCTGGGACGCGACCGTGCGCGCCGGCGTCTGGGCGGCCCTCCTCACGGCCCGCTTTGCCGCCCCGCTCCTCTCGGACGGCGGCCTGGTCGCCACGGTCTCGTTCCTCGACCGCGGGCGGTACACGGGGCACCTCTACTACGACCTCGCCAAGGCGTCGCTGAACCGGCTCGCGCTCGGGCTGGCGGAGGAGTTGGGGCCGCGCGGCGTCACGTCCGTCGCCCTCTCGCCGGGCTTCGTGCGGACCGAGCGGGTGCTCGCGGCGCACGGCACGAGCGAGCGGCGGTGGTCGCGCGTCCCGGAGCTCGCGGGCAGTGAGAGCCCGCGCTACGCCGGCCGCGCCCTCGCCG
>CAZDFV010000551.1:0-1735 GCA_964504495.1 uncultured Rhodothermales bacterium | reverse complement strand
CGACGTCGATCTGGGTGAACTCCGGCTGGCGGTCGGCGCGGAGGTCCTCGTCGCGAAAACACTTCGTGATCTGGACGTAGCGATCGAGGCCGGCCATCATCAGGATCTGCTTGTACGTCTGCGGGCTCTGCGGGAGCGCGTAGAACTGGCCCGGGTGGACGCGGCTCGGGACGAGGTAGTCGCGCGCGCCCTCCGGCGTCGACTTCATGAGGACGGGCGTCTCGACCTCGACGAAGTCGTGCGCGTGGAAAAAGCTCCGGGCACTCTGGTAGAGCTTCGACCGGAGGAGCAGGTTGTGCTGGAGGCCCGGCTTGCGGAGGGCGAGGTAGCGGTATTTGAGGGCGAGGTCCTCGCCCGGGCGCGTCGCCTTCGGGTCGTTCTCGCTGACGACGAACGGGGTCGGCTCGGAGACGGCCAGCACCTCGACGTCCGAGACGTAGACCTCGACGTCGCCCGTCGGGAGGTCGGGGTTTTTCCGCTCGCGCACGCGGACCTCGCCCCGGACGGAGACCACGTCCTCCATCCGCAGCCGCTCCGCGAGCGCCGCCAGCCCGGCGTCGATCTCAGGCGAGAACACGAGCTGCGTGACCCCGTAGCGGTCGCGGAGGTCGATAAAGTTCAGCCCGCCGAAGTTGCGGGCCTGGTCCACCCAGCCCTTGAGCGTGACGGTCCGGCCGGCGTCGGCCTCGCGGAGCGCGCCGCACGTGTCGGTGCGGTCGCCGTGCGTGGGGGCGTCGGTGGGCGTGAGGGCGCGGGCGTCGGACATGGCTGGGCAGGAGGGGGACGCGGAAGCTAGACGGCGGGCCGGCGCTCCGGGTGGTAAGCGTGGGGGAAGAGCGCCGCCGCTGGCGGTGCCGTCCGCCGGCCGCGCGATCTTGCGCCATGCCCGACGCCGCCGACCTCGCCCCCGACGTCCTCGCCGGCCGCCGCCGGGCGGTCGCCCGCGCGATCACGGCCGTCGAGAACGGGCTGCCCGGGACGGAGGACCTGGTCGACGCGCTCTATCCGCACACCGGGCGCGCGTGGCGGCTCGGCGTGACGGGCCCGCCGGGTGCCGGCAAGTCGACGCTGGCGGACCGGCTGGTCGAGGCGTTCCGCCAGCGGGGCGAGACGGTCGGGGTCGTTGCCGTCGATCCGTCGAGCCCGTTCACCGGCGGGGCGCTTTTAGGCGACCGCGTGCGGATGGACCGGCACGCTGAGGACGACGGCGTCTTTGTCCGGTCGCTCGCGGCGCGCGGCGCGCTCGGCGGGCTGGGCGAGGCGGCCGAGGCCGCCGCCGACGTTCTCGACGCGGCCGGGTTCGACGTGGTCCTGTTCGAGACGGTCGGGGTGGGGCAGGGCGAGGTCGAGGTGGCCGAGACGGCCGAGACCACGCTCGTCGTCCTCGTCCCCGAGTCCGGCGACGCCGTGCAGGCGATGAAGGCCGGGCTCCTCGAAGTGGCCGACGTGTTCTGCGTCAACAAGGCCGACAAGCCGGACGCCCCAGCCCTCGTCCGGGCGCTCCGCCAGTCGCTCCACCTCCGCGACGCCGCCGCGCCTCCGGTCGTCAAGGCGTCGGCGACGGAGGGGGAGGGGATCGACGGGCTCGTCGCGGCGCTCGACGCGCACCGTGCCGGGCTGGACCGCGAAGCTGTCCGCGGGGCTCGGCTGAGGCGGCGCGTCCGGCGGCTCGTCGAGGCCGGGTGGCGCCGGCGGTTCTGGACCTCGCGGGCCGGCGCGCTGGCGGAGGCCGTGG
>CAZDFV010000550.1:0-1736 GCA_964504495.1 uncultured Rhodothermales bacterium | reverse complement strand
GGCGGGGGCGGGGCCTCGGCCGAGCACGCGGCGAGGGCGAGGAGGAGGGGGGCGAGGCGCATCGGTGCGCCCAGAACCCGCGCCGACGGCCGGGGTTGCACCGGCCCGCCCTCCCGCGCCATGCCCTTCCAGCCCGAGCGGGCCGCCGCCGAGGCCGCCGCCCGCGCCGCCGCCGACTTCGTCCGCCAACACGCCGGCGGCCTCGACCCCGACGAAGTCCGCCACAAGGGGACGCACGACACCGTCACGTTCGTCGACGAGGGGGCCCAGCGGATCGTCGTCGAGCGGCTCCGCCAGTCGTTCCCCGACGACGAGATCCTGGCCGAGGAGGGGGCCGAGCGCGTGGCCGAGCGGCTCGCGGCCCCGCGCGTCTGGGTCGTCGACCCGCTCGATGGGACCACCAACTTCGCCCACGGCGTCCCCCCGTACGCCGTCTCCGTCGGGCTCCGCGTCGAGGGCGAGGGCGCCGTCGGCGTCGTCGTGGACGTGCCCTCCGGCGAGGTCTTCTCCGCCGCCCGCGGCGCCGGCCTGACCGTCGACGGGAGCGCCGCCCGCGTCTCGCAGACGGGCCGGCTGGACGAGGCCCTTGTCGCGACCGGGTTCCCGTTCCGGGACTACCGCTACGTCGCCGGCTACCTCGAGACGTTCGAGGCCGCGGTCCGGTCCACGCGCGGGGTCCGCCGGCACGGGGCGGCGGCCGTGGACCTGGCGTGGACGGCGGCCGGGCGGTTCGACGGGTTCTTCGAGGCCGGGCTCTCGCCGTGGGACGTGGCCGCGGGCGCCGTGCTCGTTGAGGCCGCCGGGGGCCGGGTCGGCGGGCTGTGGGACGGGGCCGACCCCGTCGCCTCGGGCGGGCTCGTGGCCGCCGCGCCGGGCGTCTACGACGCGCTGGCGGAGATCGCGCGCCCGCTCGGCCGGGCGTTCCGGGAGGCGGAGCGGGGGGCGGGCCGGGAGATTTAGCCCGGAGCCCGTCAGGGCGATACGGAAGAGACACGCGCTCCGCCCCCATGCCCGACGCCCGCCCCGCCGTCCTCGTCGCCGACGACTACCCCGAGAACCGCCGGCTCTTCTCGCTCTACCTCCGCAAGGCGTACGACGTCGTCGAGGCCGGGACCGGGGAGGAGGTCCTCGCCCGGCTGGCCGAGCGCCCGGTCGCGGCCGCCCTCCTCGACCTGAACTACCAGGGCGGGCTCACGGGGTTCGACGTGATCCGCCAGATCCGTGCGGACGCGGGCCTCTCCGGGCTCCCGACGATCGCGCTCACGGCCCACGCCGGCATCGAGGACCGCCGCCGGTGCCTCGACGCCGGGTTCGACGCCTACCTCGCCAAGCCGGTCACGCGGGGCGAGATGCTGGGGGCCCTCGACCGCCTCCTCGCGCAGCCAGCCTAGAGCACCCTTCGGGTCGGTACGCGGTACCAGGTACGAGGTACAGTCCGAGCCTACGACGGACGGCCCCATACCGTGTACCCCGTACCAACTTGCAACCTGTTCTAGTACGACGTGGTCTCGCAGGTCGTAGGCAGCCGTCCCTACGGCTGAGCCGCCGAGCCGAGATCCTTCGCCGGCGCTCAGGACGGCAAGGCGGACCTGTCGGAGCACTAGCCCTGCACCCCCCCTAGTCGGGGCCCGGTACCGGGTGACGGCCCGGCGCGCCAGCGCTCGCCCGCCCCGCACTGGTTGGCAGGCGCTCCAGCGACCGGCGACCGTCGCGGCCGGGGCGTCGCCGGCCTCCGG
>CAZDFV010000549.1:0-1741 GCA_964504495.1 uncultured Rhodothermales bacterium | reverse complement strand
CCCGGCACTCCTGGCGGCCGGCGCCGGGGCCGGGCGGCTCGCCGGAGCGGCGGCCCATGCCCGAGCGTTTCGGAACGAGCCCGCGGGGGACCCCGCCCGCCGCTCGGTCGTCTCTGGGGTCCGCCGCCGCGCCGCCCCATGCCCGCCCTCCCGCCGTCCGTCCAGCTCGTCCTGATCGGGGCCGCGGGCGACCTCGCCCACCGGAAGCTGCTCCCGGCCCTCTACGACCTCCACCGCGAGGGGCACCTCCCCGCCGAGGTCGACGTCGTCGGGCTGGACCTGGAGGAGATGGACGACGGCGGGTTCCGCGAGTTCGCGTGCGGGGCGGCCGAGTCGCTCGGCCGCTTCTTCCCGCGCGACGAGGACGCCGAGGACTGGGCGGCCTTTTCCGACCGGCTCGCCTACGTGGCCGGCGACGCCACGAGCGGCGCGACCTACGACCGGCTCCGCCAGCGGCTCGGCGAACTGGCGGGGGACGCCGCCGAGGGCGCCGAGCCGCACCGCGTGTTCTACCTCTCCGTCGGGCCCCGGCTCGTCGAGCCGATCGTGACCGGCCTGGCCGGCGCCGGGCTCCTCCGCGACGTCGAGCGGAGCCGGGTCGTCGTCGAGAAGCCGTTCGGCCGCGACACCCAGAGCGCCCGGGACCTCGACCGCGTCCTGCTCCGGACGGCCGACGAGCACCAGATCTTCCGGATCGACCACTACCTCGGCAAGGAGACCGTCCAGAACATCCTGGCCTTCCGGTTCGCGAACGCCCTGTTCGAGCCGATCTGGGACGCCCGCTACGTCGACCACGTCCAGGTCACGGTCGCGGAGACCGTCGGGGTCGAGCACCGGGGCGGGTACTACGAGACGTCGGGCGCGCTCCGGGACATGGTCCAGAACCACCTCCTCCAGCTCCTGTGCCTCGTGGCGATGGAGCCGCCGGTCGCGTTCCAGGCCGACGAGGTGCGGAACAAGAAGGTCGACGTGCTCCGGGCCGTCCGCCCGATCTCGGCCGACCGGGTGCACGAGGTGGCCGTGCGCGGGCAGTACGGGCCGGGCTTTATCGGGGGCGACCGCGTCCCGGGCTACCGCGAGGAGCCCGGCGTGGCGGGGCACTCGACGACGGAGACGTACGCCGCCCTCAAGCTCGAGGTCGACAACTGGCGGTGGCACGGGGTCCCGTTCTACCTCCGCACGGGGAAGCGGATGCCGCGCCGCGTGAGCGAGGTCTCGGTCCAGTTCCGGCCCGTCCCGCACCGGGCGTTCCCGCTCGGGGCCGACGAGGCGTGGCAGCCGAACCGGCTCGTCCTGCGGATCCAGCCCGACGAGGGCATCGTCCTCCGGTTCCAGGCCAAGCGGCCCGGCCCGTCGATGCTCCTCCGCCCGGTGTCCATGCGGTTCGACTACGACGAGGCCTTCGAGACCCCGCCCGACGCCTACGAGACGCTCCTCCTCGACGCCGTCCGCGGCGACGCGACGCTCTTCATGCGGTCCGACCAGGTGGAGACGGCGTGGGAGGTCGTCGAGCCCGTCCTCGACGCGTGGGGGAGCTCGCCCCCGTCGGAGTTCCCGAACTACGCCTCGGGGACGTGGGGCCCGGCGGCCGCCGAGCGGCTCCTGGCCCGCGACGGGCGGGCGTGGTTCGAGCCGCTCCCGCCCGACCCCGCCGAGAACGGGGCGGCCCCGGAGGTCGCCGCCGCCGCCGCCGACAGGTAGCTCCCGGACGGTCCGCCAGCGGGACGAAGAGGCCGGGGAG
>CAZDFV010000548.1:0-1742 GCA_964504495.1 uncultured Rhodothermales bacterium | reverse complement strand
CCCGAACCCCGAACCCCGAACCCCGAACCCCGAACCCCGAACCCCGAACCCCGCCATGCCCGCCCTCGCCCCGCCCGCCGCCCCGACTACGACCGCCGCCGAGGAGGCGTACCTCGGCGTCGTCCGGCGCGTGCTCGAGCGCGGCGTCCGCAAGGAGAACCGGACGGGGACGGACACGCTCTCGCTCTTCGCCGAGCACTACCGCGTGGACCTGGCCGAGGGCTACCCGCTCCTCACCACGAAAAAGGTCTTTTTCTCGTCCATGCTCCGCGAGGTCCTGTGGTACCTCTCGGGCGAGGCCCACGTCCGAGAGCTCCGGCGGCACACGAAGATCTGGGACGCCTGGGCCGACGATCAGGGCGACCTCCAGACGGCGTACGGGCGGTTCTGGCGCCGCTTCCCCGTCCCCGAGGCCGGCGCCGCCGTCGGCGGCGAGGTCTGGGCCGACGCCGACCACCCCCACGTCCGCCGCGAGGCCGACGGGTCGCTGTCGTTCGACCAGATCGGGTACGTCCTCGACACGCTGCGGACAGCGCCGATGAGCCGGCGGCTCGTCGTCAGCGCGTGGCACCCGGCGAACGCGGCCGTCAGCCGGCTCCCGCCGTGTCACTACACGTTCTGCTTCAACGTGGAGCCGGCGGCGGACGGGCCGGACCGGCTCCACTGCCACCTCACGCAGCGGAGCGCGGACCTCGCGCTGGGCGTCCCGTTCAACCTCGCCTGCTACGCGCTCCTCACCCAAGTTCTGGCCGAGGCCGCCGGGATGCGCCCGGGCACGTTCGCCCACACGCTCGTCGACGCCCACGTCTACATCGACCACATCGACGGCCTCCGCGAGCAGCTCGCGCGGACGCCCCGCCCGGCCCCGCGCCTCCGCATCGCCCGCCACCCCGACGGACGGCCAAAGGAGCCGGACGAGTTGGCCTTCGAGGACGTCACGGTCGAGGGCTACGACCCCGCCCCGGCCATCCGCTTCCCCGTCGCCGTCTAGCTGGCGGCGCCCTCCGCCAGCCGGACGCGCCCCACCCCAACATGCCCGAACTCGTCGTGATCGCCGCCGTGGCCGAGGCGCCCGGGACGCCCGCCGACCGCCTCATCGGCGACGGCCTGGACCTCCCGTGGCACCTCCCCGCCGACCTCCGGCGGTTCAAGGCGCTCACGCTCGGTCACCCACTCGTCATGGGCCGGCGGACGTTCGAGAGCCTGCTCCACCAGTTCGGCGGGCCGCTCCCAGGCCGTGAGAACGTGGTCCTCACGCGCCACTCGACGCGCGTGGACCACCCCGGCATCCACGTCTACGGCTCGCTCGCCGACGCCCTCGACGCCTTCGCCGACCGCGAGCGCGTGTTCGTCGGCGGCGGGGCCGGCGTCTACGGCTCCGTCCTCGACGACGAGCCCCCGCAGGCCGACCGGCTCGAGCTCACGCTCGTCGAGGGCGCCTTCGAGGGTGACACCTACTTCCCCCCGTACCGGCACCTCCTGGACGAAAACGGCGGCCCGTTCCGGCTGGCGGAGCGCGAGCGGCACGAAGCGGAGGGCGGCCGGCCGGCGTTCCGGTTCGACACCTACGTCCGTGGGGAGTAGGGCGTAGAGCGTGGGGGGCGCGTGACGTCTCGGCTGGCGGCCGCCGTCAGCGCGCCCGGACGACGACGCGGGCCGCGACGGCGCCCTCCGACACGACGCGGACGACGTAGGCGCCCGGGGCGAGCGCCGTCCCGTCCAGCGCGAGCGCCAGCGGGCCG
>CAZDFV010000547.1:0-1751 GCA_964504495.1 uncultured Rhodothermales bacterium | reverse complement strand
GAGGTCGTAGTCGAGCTCGAGGTAGTGGTCGTTGAACGTGTCGTTCTGCTCCGGGTCGAGGACTTCGAGGAGCGCCGAGGCGGGGTCGCCGCGGAAGTCGGTGCCGAGTTTGTCGACCTCGTCGAGCATGAAGACGGGGTTCGACGTGCCGGCCTTCTTGAGCCCCTGGATGATCCGGCCCGGGAGCGCGCCGATGTAGGTCCGGCGGTGGCCGCGGATCTCGGCCTCGTCGCGGACGCCGCCGAGCGAGATCCGGTGGAACTCGCGGCCCAGCGACCGGGCGATGCTCTTGCCGAGCGACGTCTTGCCGACGCCGGGCGGCCCGTAAAACAAGAGGATGGGCGCCTTCATGTCGCCCTTCAGCTTGAGGACGGCGAGGTACTCGAGGATCCGCTTTTTGACGTCGTCCAGGCCGTAGTGGTCTTCGTCCAGGACCTCCTCGGCGCGGGCGATGTCGAGCTTGTCCTCGCTCGTGCGGTCCCACGGGAGGTCGAGGATGGTCTCGGCGTAGTTGCGGACGACGCCGTACTCGGGGCTGGCGGGGTTCGTCCGGGCCAGCTTCGTCAGCTCCTTCTCGAGCGTCTCGGCGACGTGCTCGGGGATCTCGTCGGCCCGCTCCGCCAGCTTGTCGCGGAGCTCGTCGGCGTCGCGCGACGAGCCCTCGGTCTCGCCTAGCTCGTCCTGGATCGTCTTGAGCTGCTGGCGGAGGAAGAACTCGCGCTGCTGCTGGTCGACGTCGGTCTTCACCTTCGACCGGATCTCTTCGGAGATCTGGAGGACGCGGATCTCCTGCTCGAGGTGGTCGAGGACGAGCTGCGAGCGCTCGAGGAGCGGCCGGGTCTCCAAGAGCTCCTGCTTTTTCTGGACGTCGATCTGGAGGTTCGACGCGATAAAGTGGACGAGGAACCCCGGGCTCTCGATGTTCTGGATCGCGTAGGCCGCCTCCGACGGGAGGTTCGGCGAGAGGTTGACGATCTGGACGGCGAGCTCCTTGATCGACCGGACGCGGGCGTCGAGCTCGACGGGGTCGACGTCGGACGCCTCGGCCTCGTCCACGGCGTGGACCCGGGCCACGAGGTAGGGCTCGTGCTGGGTGTAGTCCTCGACCTCGATCCGCCGCTTCCCCTGGATCACGATCGACACCGACCCGTCGGGCATCTTGATCAGCTTGAGGATCGTCGCCGCCGTCCCGACGCGGTAGAGGTCGTCCGGGCCGGGGTTCTCGACGTCGGCCACCTTCTGGGCGACGACGGCCACGAGCCGGTCGCCGGCGTAGGCGTCCTTGACGAGCTTGAGGCTGGCGTCGCGCCCGACCGTGATCGGGAGGACGACGCCGGGGTAGAGGACCGTGTTGCGGAGCGTGAGGACGGGGAGCGTCTCGGGCAGCGACGCCTTGTGCATCTGGCGCTCCTCGTCGGGCGTGAGGAGCGGGATCGACTGCTCGGGGTCCTCGGGGGCGAGCCAGGCGGCGGGGGAGAACGACATGTCGGCGGGCGGGGCGGCGGGTCTCGGCCGGGCGGGGACGCGGCCAAATGGCCCGGCGGGGCGGAAGCCGGGCGGGGCGTCGGGTGCCCGTAAACTCACACGCGCCGGCCGGTGTCCCGTCTCCACCCAATCCTCCCGTGCGCGCGCTCCGCCCCTCCGACCTCGTCGTGCCGGCCCTGTGGGGCGCGCTCGGGGCGCTCCTGGCCGGCGTCCTCGTCTGGCGGCTGGCGGAGGCGCCGGGCGGGGCCGTGGCCGTCGGGCTCGCG
>CAZDFV010000546.1:0-1761 GCA_964504495.1 uncultured Rhodothermales bacterium | reverse complement strand
GGTCCGGCTCGCACGTCCGCACGCCCGTCACGGGCCGGCGACCGCGCACCCACCCTCCGATCCCGGAGGGGCCGGCTTTTCGCCGCCTCCGCGCTCGCGCTGGCTGCCGTCGTCGTCGCCGCGACCACGTGGGCCACGCGGGAGGCCCCGCGTCCAACAGCGGACCAGCCCCTCGTCGCGGACGCCTCGACGCCGCCTGACGCCGCTCTCGTCGATGTGCCCGTCCAGGACGTGACGCCCGCTCCCAGTGCGGAGCCAACTCCCGACGTCTCGGACACGACGCCCCTGCCGCCCGCCGGCCGCCCGGACGCGCCGCCTCAACGGGAGACGGCGCCCCCTCCCTCAGCGCCCGAACCGGACGCCGCGCCCGAGGCCGCCGCCCCTCACGACACGACGCCGGAACCCATTGCCCAGGCCGAAGACGCCGAGCCGTCGCCGGCCGAGGTCGAGCGGGCCGCCGACGACCTCCGCCTCGCGTTCGCGCTCGTCGCCGACGCCCAGCGGCGCGCCGGCCGCGCCCTCCGCGACGAGGCCGGCCCCGTCGTCTCCACGATCGACCACGCCCTCCCCTTTTAGTCCCCCACCCCCATGATCCGATCTCTGATCCTGTCCGCGCTGGCGGTCGCCGCCCCGCTGGCGGCCCACGCCCAGCCCATCAGCGCCGAGGCCCTCGACGCCATGTTCGACTCCGAGCCCGTCGTCGAGGTCAACCTCCGGGGCTCGCTCCTCCGGCTCGCGGCCGAGGCCGCCCGGGCCGACGAGCCCGAGGCCGCCCTGATGCTCGACGGCCTCCGCGGCGTGACCGTCCGGATCTACCCGACCGGACCCACGCGCGAGCTCGCCGTGAGCCGGCTCGCCGACGTCGGCCGGAGCTTCGAGGCCGACGGGTGGCTCACGCTCGTCCGCGTCCGCTCGCTGCCGGACGACGACGGCTCCGAGGGCGACGTCTGGGTCTACGTCCGCGACGAGGGCGAGGCGTTCGGCGGGATGGCCGTCATGGCCGTCGACGAGGACGAGGAGCAGGCCGTGTTCGTCCTCATCGACGGGACGATCGACCCGTCCCAGGTCGGCGCCCTCAGCCGCCGCTTTGCGGACGTCGACATCGACGAGGACGAGGACGCGGACGTGGACGTCGACCGCGACGACGATGACGACCAGTAGCCGCGCCCTCGCCCTGCTGGCGGCGCTCGTCGGCCTCTCCGGGTGCACCTCGTTCGAGCTCTCGCGGCTCGGGCACGACCTGGCCCGCGACATCGAGCGCTCGACGGACGCCACGGTCGAGCCCGGCTACGCCGTCGCCCTCGGCCGCGGCCAGATCGGGACGGCCCGGTTCCTCGCGCGCGCGGCCTCGCCGGCCGAGACGGCCGAGGCCCGCCGGCTCCTCGGCCACGTCCGCTACGCGGCGTTCGGGCGCTACCCGCTCGTCGGGCGGCTCGACGGGCGGACGCTCCCGGCGCCCCGCGCCCTCGACCGCTACCGGGGCGACGGGTGGTTCCCGTTCGTCACCGTCCGCGACAGCGCCTCGGCCGTGTGGGTCCTGCTCCGCGAACGCGACGACGGGGCGCTGACGGACCTCGTGACCGTCGCCGTGTCCGAGAACGACGTGGTGCTGACGAAGGTGAGCGGGGACCTCGGCCGGCTCGTCCTCGACGCGATCGCGATGGGCGGGGACGGCGGGCTCTTCGGCGGCGCGCTCGACGAGGCCCGGATCGTCGTCCGCGACGGGTCGGAGCCCGGGGCGTCCGAGGACGGCCGGCCGAC
>CAZDFV010000545.1:0-1765 GCA_964504495.1 uncultured Rhodothermales bacterium | reverse complement strand
CGGGGGGGCTCAGCAGGACCGTCTCGAAGGGGCGGGAGGCGCGGGGCGTCGGGGGCGGCGCGAAGGTACGGCCGGGGCGCCCGGGTCGCAGGGCCCTCCGGCGCCCCCGACCGCGGCGCGCGGGCGTAGAACGTGGTCAAGATCGCCCGGCTCAGGCAGAGCAAAGACCCAACCGCTAGCGGCGGGTACCGAGCGGGCGCATAGGGCATGGAGCGGAGTACGCGCCCGCCGCCCCGCTGGCGACGGTCGCCAGTGGAAGGAGCAGGACCCCACTAGGTCGAAACGGCGGTCCACTCTATGTTGCTGCCGGCTCCCCCTCCACGTTATGTGCCGCCTCGCCCTGCTCACCGTCCTGCTGGCGGCTCCGGCCGCCAGCGCCCAGACGCCCGACCCGACGCCGCCCTGGACGTACGACCCCGTCGACGTCGGGAACGTCCGGGCGTACTACACGAGCGTCCCGACCCCCCAGCCGTACGACAGGACCGACAGCCCGGCCGCCCTGGACTCGCTCGGCGAGCGGTGGGTCGTCCGCCGGACGCACCGCTACGAACTAGTGGGTCCCGACTGGGGAGAGGTCAAGTGGATGCGGACCGAGGAGCGCCGGCTCGTCCGGTACGACACGGCCGCCGCCAACGTCCTGACGGTAGAGGACGGGGAGGCCCGGTCGGTGTACCCGTGCCGGCTCGACCTGCCCCTCCCGGAGGGCGAGTGTGTGGGCGGGGTCTCCAGCACGTACGCCGTGGACCTCGATGCGGTCGTGTCGGTCGGGGGCGTCTCGGTCCAAACGCCCGTGCGGTCGTTCGACGGTGTGCTTCCCGGGCCGTCCCTCGCGTCCGGGATCGGCGTGGCGAGCTACGGCGGGGCCACGGACCTACTCTACGCCGTCGTCGGAGGGGACACCCTCGGCACGCTGCCCGCGTCGTTCCCGCAGGTCGCCTCCGACACCACGCCGCCGTGGCTCTACTACCCGCTGGCAGTTGGGAACGAGTGGCAGTACGAGTACGGAGCGAACGGGCCGGGGGGGAGCCTCTACCCCGAGACGTTCGTCCGCCGCCGGGTCACCGATACGCGGGTCGTGGAGGGCCAGACGTACTTCGTGGTCGAGGGCTCGCAGGCTACGCCCTCCGACCCCGTCTGGTCGCCCCCCAGGGAGGACCTCTTACGGTTCGACACGCTCTCCGCCCGCGTCGTCACGCCCGAGGGGCGGTCGGTCACGCCGTGCCCCTTCGACGAGCCCGTCAACGTCCCGCTCGACTACGAGGACGACGTCGCGTGTGACGTGGAGACCGGCTACTACCTCGCCTTCCGTTCGGGCCCGGCGAGCGACGAGCAAGAGAACGGACTCGTCGTCACGAGCGAGGCGTTCAAGGTCTTCCGCTACGTCGGGCTGGCCGACGGGGTCTCGCCCGAGGTCTACGCCGCGGGCGTCGGCTACCTCCCGAACACGTCGGGCGCGTGGTCGCCCATCGGGTACGCTGCGCTCGCCTATGCCCGAGTGCGCCAGGAGGACGGGAACCTCCTCGAACTCGGCGCGCGCGTGGTCGCAGGTGAGGACGAACCCGAGGCATCCGCCCTCGCCCTGCGCGTCGGTCCGAACCCCACGCCCGGCCCGCTGGCGGTCGCGTTCAGCCTGGACCGGCCGGCCGAGGTCACGGCCGAGGCGTTCGACGCGCTCGGCCGCCGCGTCTGGCGCCACGAGACGGCACTCGGCGCCGGGCGCCAGCGGGTCGAGGTCGACGCCGGCGCGTGGGCGCCCGGCCTCTAC
>CAZDFV010000544.1:0-1767 GCA_964504495.1 uncultured Rhodothermales bacterium | reverse complement strand
CGGCGTCGAGCCGGGCGGCGAGGAGAGCGGCCACGGGGCTGGGGAGGCCGGCCAGGTCGCCCCGGTCGCGGGGGCGGTCGGGAGGGAGGTCGCGGAGGAGCCGGCGGGCGAGGGCCTCGGCCGTGGCGCCGACCGCGGTCTCGGGCGCGGCGTCGGACATGGGGGCGGGGAGGGGGGACGGACGAAGCTACGGAGCGGCCCCGGCCCCCCCCCGCGCGCGGCCTACTCCGCTGGCGGACCGTCCGGGCCGGTCCGGAGGCTCTGGCAGACCCGCTCGAAGGCCGGGAGGTAGCGGTCGAACGCCCCCAGCGGGGCCGTCGCCGTGAGCACGAAGGCCCGCCCGCCCTCGACCACGACGTACACGAGGGCGCGGAGCGGGCGCTCGGCCGCCGCGTGCTCGTAGACGAGGCGGTAGGCGCCGCGCCCGCCGAGCGCGGCGGGGCCGGCCTCCACCACCCGGAACCCCGGCATCTGGGAGGCGAGGCCGTCGAGCGTCCGGGCCACGTAGGCGTCGAGGGCCGTCCCCGCCGCCACGCCCTCGACGACGACGTTCACGTTCGGCCGGAACGCGCCCGGCCCGGCCGGCGCGAGGACCGCCAGCCGGACCATCCCCCGGTCGCGGACGACCTCCCACCCGGCCGGGGCGTCGACCCTGAAACGGAGGGCGTAGCCGCGCTCGGCGACCGCCGGCTGGGCGACCGCCGGCTGGGCGGCCACGGCGGCCAGGGAGAGGGCGAGGGCGAGCGTCCGGCCCATCGGCGGTGTGGGGAAGCTAGGCGGCCTCCGGCGGGGCCGCCGCCTGCGCGGCCCCGTCGCCCGAGGCCCCGCCCCCGTCGAACCGGACGCCGACGAGCCGGCTCACGCCCGGCGTCGGCATGGTCACGCCGTAGAGCCGGTCGGCCGCCTCCATCGTCAGCTTGTTGTGGGTGACGAGGACGAACTGGGTCGAGTCGGCGAACGACCGGACGAGCCGCATGAAGCGGCCGACGTTGGCGTCGTCGAGCGGGGCGTCGACCTCGTCGAGGATGCAGAACGGGCTGGGCTTGACGAGGTAGATGGCGAAGAGGAGGGCCGTGGCCGTCAGCGTCTTCTCGCCGCCGGAGAGCTGGCCGAGCGAGACCGGCCGCTTCCCGCGCGGTCGGGCCGTGATCGAGACCGGGGCCTCGAGCGGGTCGTCGCCGTCGAGGGCGAGGTCGGCCGCGGCGTCGCCGCCGAAGAGGTCGCGGAACAGGGTCTGGAACGCCTCGCGGACGGCCGCGAAGGTCTCGTCGAACCGCCACCGGGCCGTCTCGTTGATCTCGCGGATCGTGGCGAGGAGCGAGCGCTCGGCGTCGGCGAGGTCGGCCCGCTGCTCGCGGAGGAACCCGAGCCGCCCCTCGGCCTCCTCGTAGTCTTCGAGGGCGAGGGCGTTGACGGCGCCGAGCCCGCGGATCTTCTGGCGGAGGTCGGGGACCTCGGCCCGGGCGGTGTCGGGCTGGAACAGCTCCTCAGCTTGGAGCCGGTCGAGCTCAGCCTCGGCCTGCTCGGGCGTGGCCCCGTGCTCGTCCGCGAGCCGCTCGCGCGTCGTCTCCTGTCGCGTCGTGACCTCGACGAGCCGGCGGTCGGCGTCGGCCAGCGCCGTCGTCGCGGCCTCCCGCTTCTGCCGGCCGGCCCGCGTCTCGGCCTCGGCCTCGGCGATCGCGGCCCGGGCCTCGAGCACGGCCGTCTCGGCGGCCTCGGCGGCGGTCTGGAGCCCGTCGGTCCGCTCGCGCTCGGCGTCGAGGTGGG
>CAZDFV010000543.1:1540-1772 GCA_964504495.1 uncultured Rhodothermales bacterium | reverse complement strand
CAGCACATCCAGCACGACCCGCCGCTGGATACCGACGCCGCCAGCGCCCCGGACGCCTCCGCCCTGGACGCCGCCACGCCGTCGTGAGCGTCGTCGCCCACTGCCTCCGCGAGGTCCGCCGCCGGCCGCCCGGCCCGGCCCGGTTCGGGAAGGTCCGCTCGGCGACCGGGCTCGTGATCGAGGCGACCGGGCTGGACGCCGGGTCGCTCGATGCGCTGTGGGCGGTCAACTC
>CAZDFV010000543.1:358-1402 GCA_964504495.1 uncultured Rhodothermales bacterium | reverse complement strand
GCGCCCCGCCCCCACACCGTCCCCGTCGGCGACGCCCTCCTCGGGCGCGTGGTCGACGCCGCCGGCCGGCCCATCGACGGGCGCGGCCCGCTGGCGGTCGCCGAGGCCCGGCCCGTCCGCGCCGAGCCGCCGTCGCCCCTTGAGCGCCAACTCATCGACGAGCCGCTCCACACGGGCGTCCGGGCCATCGACGGGCTGCTCACGGTCGCCAAGGGCCAGCGCGTCGGGATCTTTGCCGGGTCGGGCGTGGGCAAGAGCACCCTTCTCGGCACGATCGCCGCCCGCAGCGAGGCCGACGTCAACGTGATCGCCCTGATCGGGGAGCGGGGGCGGGAGGTCCGCGAGTTCGTCCACGACACACTCGGTGAGGCCGTCCTCGCGCGGTCCGTCGTGGTCGCGGTCACGGGCGACCAGGCCGCGCTCGCCCGCGTCAAGGGCGCGCTCGTGGCGACGGCGATTGCCGAGCACTTCCGGGACGAAGGAAAAGACGTCCTCCTCATGATGGACTCGGTCACGCGCGTGGCCCAGGCCCAGCGCGAGATCGGGCTGGCGGCCGGCGAGCCGCCGACGACGCGGGGCTACACGCCGAGCGTGTTCGCGCTCCTCCCACGCCTCCTCGAACGCGCCGGCCCCGGCGCCGCCGGGACGATCACCGGCCTGTTCACCGTCCTCGTCGACGGGGGCGACCTCGACGAGCCCGTCGCCGACGCCGTCCGCGGCATCCTCGACGGTCACGTCGTCCTCTCGCGGAAGCTGGCCGACGCCGGGCACTTCCCGGCCATCGACGTACCGGCGAGCGTGAGCCGGGTCATGGGCCGCGTGACGACGCCCGAGCACCAGGACGCCGCGCGCCGGGCCCGGGCCCTGATCTCCGCGTATCGGGAGGTCGAGCCGCTCGTCCGCGTCGGCGCCTTCGAGGCCGGGGCGGACCCGGCGGCCGACCGGGCCGTGGCGCTCCAGCCGGCCCTCGACGCCTTCCTCCGCCAGTCGCCCGGCGAGCCCGACGACCCCGCCCCCGCCGCCCGGCTGGCGGAGGTCGTGGGG
>CAZDFV010000543.1:0-335 GCA_964504495.1 uncultured Rhodothermales bacterium | reverse complement strand
TAGAGGGATAGAGGCATAGAGGGATGGGGGGCGTGCTTGCCCTTCCCTCTGCATCCCTCCTGATCCCTCTCCAACTCGGCGCGGCCTTTGCGATTCCTCTAGACACCGCCAGATCCCCCCGTTTCCGCCCCGTTCCGCCCGATGGCCGGCACCGTTTTCCGCTTCGACCTCGACCCCGTCCTCCAAGTCCGCGACCGCGCGGTCGACGCCGCGCGCGAGGCGCTCGGCCGGGCCGTCCGCGAGCGGGCGGCGCAGGAGGCCGCGCTGGGCGAGGTGGACCGGGCGCTCGCCGCGCTCCTCGCCTCGGGCGGGGCCCAGACCGTCCGCGACTTCGG
>CAZDFV010000542.1:0-1776 GCA_964504495.1 uncultured Rhodothermales bacterium | reverse complement strand
CGCCGCCCGCGACGCCTGGGCCGGCTGGGCCGAGGCTGACTTCCACGCCGGCCGCTACCGCTCGGCCTACGTCCGCACTGGCCGGGCCCTCGCGCTCGCGCCGCCCGACGACCCGGACGCGGACCGGCTCCTCGCCCTCCGCGACGCGGTCCTCGACGCCGGCACCGTCGTCGCCGTCCTCCTCCCGGCCGACGGGGCGGGCGAGGGCGCTCCCCCCCGCCTCGCCCGTGACCTGGACGACGCGGTCGAGGACGCGCTGTTCGCCGTTCCCCGGCCGTTCCTAGCCTTTGTCGCCCCGGCCGAGTCCCGCCGCGCGCTCCCCCGGCGCCGCAGCGTCCGCTGGGTCGACAGCCCGCGCCGGGCGGCGGGCGCGGCGCGCGACCTGGGCGCGGACCTGGCCGTCGCCGTCGGGGCCGGGCCCGTCGTCGCCGTCGAGACGGTCGGGGAGGAGCGCGAGGAGCGCGTCCGGTTCCGTCGAGGCACGCGCGACGTGGCCGTCCGCCGCCGGACGGACCGGGTCGCCCTCGACGGGACGGCCGCCTTCGCTGTGGTCGACGCCGGTGGCCGCGTCGTCTGCGACGGCGAGGTCGAGGCCGAGGCGGAGACGCGGTTCGACGTGGGGCTCTACGACGGCGACGTCGACGCTCTCGACCTGCCGCGCGCCGAGCGCGCGGCGTTCCGCCCTGACGTGGCGGACGTCGCGTTCGACGAGGCCCTCCTCGACCTCGCCGGCCGGCTGGCGGACGCGCTCGGCGCCCGCGTCGTCCGCTGTCTGGAGGCCCAGGTGCCGTAGGGCCGCTCCCCGTTTCCGGACGCGGCTTGCGTCCGGGCCGCTCCGGCGGTTCCTTGTAGGCCGACTCGTCTCTGACCCCATGCGCTCCGTTCTCCTCGCCGCCCTGCTGGCGGCCCTCGCCCTCCCCGCCGCCGCCCAGTCCACGCTCCCGGCCGAGGCCGCCGCCAGCCAGATCGAGGGCGTCGTGACGGACGCCGAGACGGGCGACCCGCTCGTCGGCGCCGGCGTCATGATCCCGGACCTCGAGATCGGCGCCGTCTCGGGGCGCGACGGCCGGTTCGTCCTGGAGGGCGTCCCGGCCGGGGCGCACACCGTCCGCGTCGGGGCGTACACCTACCACGCGGCCCTCTTCGACGTGGAGGTGGCCGAGGGCGAGGCCGCCCCGCTCGACGCCCCGCTCCGCCCCGGCGCCGCCGCCGGCTGCGCCGACCACGGCGAGGACGACGCGGACGGCTAGGGCCCGCCGCCGGGCGATCTTCCGGGCGTGGACTACTTCACCCTCCGCGCCCTCGCCCACGAGTGGGACGCCGCCGCCGAAGGCTGGCGCCTCGACGCCGCGTGGACGCAGAGCCCGAACGAGCTCAGCCTCGGCCTGAGCCGCGGAGGAGGCCGCCGGACCGTCCGCGTCGTGTGCGACGGGGCGCTCCCGCTCCTGTTCGCCGCCGACGGCGGCGGCCGCCAGCGCCGGAACACGGCCGACGTGTTCCCCGGCGCCGAGGGCGCCGTGCTCCGGGCCGTCCGCGTGGCCGACCTCGACCGGCACGTCTTGTTCGACCTGGGAGACGCGGGGGCGCTCCAGGTGCTGATGTTCGGGAACCGCCCGAACGTGCTCTGGGTCGAGGGCGGGCACGTCCGCGGCGCCTTTCTCCGGGCGGACGAGTGGGAGGGCGAGCCGGCGCCCGACCCGCGCCCGGCGCCCGACCCGACCACGGCCGAGGCGTTCCGCGCCCGCTGGCGGACGGGCCGGAAGCGGCTCGCCCAGG
>CAZDFV010000541.1:0-1787 GCA_964504495.1 uncultured Rhodothermales bacterium | reverse complement strand
GCGCCCGACGAGCGCGGGGCCCGAGCCCCTCGCGAGGAGGGGAACGCCGCAGGGCCCGCCAGCGGCCCCGCGGAGCCCGGGCCCGGATTAACGTGACGGGGCCTAGACGGCCGCGCCCTCGGCGGACCCGGCCACGACGTGCCCGTTCGTCGCCGTCGCCAGCCCGGCCTCCTCGCGGGCGAACGTGAGCCAGTCCCGGCCGTCGTCGACGTCGCGGACGGCCTCGAAGTAGGCCGCCTGGAGCTCCTCCGTGATCGGCCCACGCCGGCCCTCGCCGATCGTGTAGCGGTCGACCGACCGGATCGGCGTGACCTCGGCGGCCGTGCCCGTGAAGAACAGCTCGTCGGCGAGGTAGAGGGCCTCGCGCGGGAGGATCTTCTCGTGCACCGTGTAGCCGCGCTCGCGGGCGATCTGGATGACCGAGTCGCGCGTGATGCCCGGGAGGATGGACATGGTCGAGGGCGGCGTGTAGATCTCGCCGTCGCGGACGAGGAAGAGGTTCTCGCCCGACCCCTCCGAGAGGTACCCGTCCACGCTCAGCGCGATGCCCTCGGCGTACCCGTTGAGGACGGCCTCCATCTTGATCAGGCTCCCGCCGAGGTAGTTCCCGCCGGCCTTCGCCATGGCCGGGAGCGTGTTCGGGGCCGGCCGGTTCCACGTCGCCACCTGGACGTCGACGCCCTCACGGATCGCCTCGTCGCCGAGGTACTGGCCCCACTCCCACACGGCGACGACGACGTCGACCGGGTTGTGGAGCGGGTTCACGCCCATCCGCCCGTACCCCCGGAACGCGACCGGGCGGATGTAGCAGGCGTCGAGCCCGCTGTCGGCGATCGTCTCGACGACGGCCTCGCACAGCTCGTCGACCGAGTAGCCGAGGTCCATCCGGTGGATCTTGGCCGAGTCCTCCAGCCGGCGCATGTGGTCGCGGAGGCGGAAGACGGCCGGGCCCCGATCGGTGTCGTACGCGCGGGCCCCCTCGAACACGGAGGACCCGTAGTGGACGACGTGGGAGAGGACGTGGACCGTGGCGTCCTCGTAGGCCACGAGCTCTCCGTTGAACCAGATGCGGGGCTTCGACATGGGGCTGGGGGGGAAGGGTCAGCAGGGCGCGACGTCCACGCGCTCCGCCGGGGCGGCGGCGGACCGGTGGACGGGGGGAAGGTACGGGAGGCTTACGGGTTCGGAAGCGCTTCCAGGCTTTCCCCGGAGAAGTTTCGCCAACGCCCCGACCTCGCGGACCGAGAAGGCGACACGCGGCCGGACTAGAACTCCCGGCCGGCCAGGGCGTAACGCCCTATCGTCCAGAGAATCATTGTTCCCGCCCGCGCGCTCCCGGCCACGGTCCCGGTGATCTTCGACCGCCCGACGCGGCGGCGGTACCCGACCGGCACCTCGGCGCACCGGAGCCCCGTGCGGGCGGCCCGGACCTGCATCTCGACGGTCCACCCGAACGTCTCGTCGCGCATCCCGAGCGCCCGGAGCGCCGGGTAGCGGACGGCCCGGAACGGCCCGAGGTCGGTAAACCGGACGCCCCACCGGAGGCGGATGAGGGCGCACGCGAGCCGGTTCCCCCACCGGGCGTGCGGCGCGAGGGCGCCCCGCTCGACGCGCCCGGCCCGGGCGCCGAGCACGCGGCTCCCGATCACGAGGTCGGCCGCACCGGACCGGATCGGCGCGAGGAGGGCCTCCAGGTCGGCCGGGTCGTCCGAGAGGTCGGCGTCGGCGAAGGCGACGACGTCGGGCGGCTGGGGCCGGCGGGCGACGTAGGCGAGGCCGGCGAGGCA
>CAZDFV010000540.1:0-1788 GCA_964504495.1 uncultured Rhodothermales bacterium | reverse complement strand
CCGCCCGCCGCCTCCGCCAGCGCGTCGGCCAGGACGGCGACGAGGAGCCACGCGCCGGTCACGAACGCCCACCGGCGCACGGCGTCGCCGCGCGTGCTCCAGAGCGCGGCGGCCAGGACGGCGAAGACGGCGGGCCAGGCGAGGCCCCTCCCCTCCTCCACCGGCGACCCGCCCAGCACGGCCTCGAACAGCCACAGCGCCCACGCGACGGGCACGAGCCCGAAGGCGGCCACGGTCAGCCCGCGCCAGTCGAGCGCGCGGCCGAGGGCGAGGAACAGGCCGGCCGAGGCCGCCGCGGCGAGGAGGAGCCCGGCCGTCTCGTACGGATCGGCTACGAGGTCGAGGACGTGGACGGCCGCGGTCGTCGCCCACCAGAACAGCGCGAAGGCCAGGAACACGCGCCCGGCCAGGCGCTCCTCCCGGCGGTCGGCGCCGCGCAGGACGTAGGCCGAGAGGCCGAGCGCGACGGCCACGATCCACCCCGTCAGCGTCTCGGCCGTGAAGGCCCGGTCGAGCGACAGGACGCCCTCGACGAACAGGACCGTCCCGGCGACGGCCTGGAGCCCGAGCCCCGCGGCTCGCATCCACGCCTTCCGCTGCCGCGCGCCGACCCAGACGAGCCCGGCCCCCTCCAGCACCCACACCGCCCCGAACACGACGCGCCGGAACGCGAGCGGCGCCGCGAGCGTGGCGAACGTGAGGCCGACGGCGAGGAAGGCGTCGCCCAAGAGCCCCAGCCCCCGCTGGCGGTGCGCGAGCGCGGCGCCGCCGAGGTAGACGACGGCGAGCACGACGGCGCTCCACGCCCGCCCGTACGGGACGACGCCCTCGACGAGGGCGGCCTGGAGCACGAACGTCGCCGCCGGGAGCCCGAACACGAGCGCCCCGTCCACGACGAGCGCCCGCTCCGGCGCCGCCCCCGCCCGCACCGACCGGACGGCAAACCGGGCCGCGAGCGCGAGGTAGACGGCGAAGTTGAGGACGACGAACGGCTGGACGCTCGCGTACAGGTCCGGCCGGTACGCGAGGCCGCCCCACAGCCCGCCCGTCACGAACGTGCTCACAAACCCGACCACGGCCACGGACCGCCAGCCGCGGCGCCACGCGATCCCGAGCACGCCGAGGTTCAGGAGCGCGTAGTAGCCGAGCAGGAGGACGTGGTTGCCCGCCTCGGTCCCCGCCAGGACGGGCGCGGCGAACCCGCCGGCCACCCCCACCACGGCCAGCGTCGGCGCGTCCTGGGCGAGCGCGAGCGCAGCGCACCCGGCCGCGACGAGCGCCATCAGCCCCACGGCCGGGAGCGACGGGAGGAGCGCGTAGAGCGCGTACGCCGCGTAGATGGTGAGGTAGAGGACGGCCACGCCGCCGCCCTGGAGCGTGAGCCCGAACGCCCCCGCCCGCCGACGGAGCCGCCAGCCGAGCCCGAGGAGCACGGCCCCGAGCACGGCGGCGAACGCCAGCCGCGCCTCGATGGGGAAGGCCCCCTGCTGAGCCGCGTACCGGAGGCCCAGCCCGAGACCAACGAACAGGATCACGACCCCGACCCGGAGGATGGGGTTGCCGCCCGTCGCGAACGCCCACGCCCGCCGTGCCCACTCTGGCACCTCCGGCCGGACCAGCACCGGGCGGACGGGGCGGGGCGGGCGGCCCCGGCGCGACGCCGGCCCGACCTCGACGGCCTCGACCGGGGGGACGGACGGGGGCTCCTCCGCCACCTCGTCGGCCGGGCGGCTGGTGGGGGCCGCCAGCGGAGGGCCGCTCTCGGCTCCGGGCGACGCCAGCGGCTCC
>CAZDFV010000539.1:0-1790 GCA_964504495.1 uncultured Rhodothermales bacterium | reverse complement strand
CTGACGGCGGTGGCGTGGGTGTGGCGGATGCCGGCGAGCCCGGTGGCCTGGTCCGTGGCCGCTGCCCGGGCCGTGGCCGACGGCCCGGCGCTCTCGGACGAGAAGCGGCTCGCGCTCTACCGGATCGGGCAGGAGGCCCTCAACAACGCCGTCCAGCACGCCGAAGCGGCGCGCGTCGACGTCACGCTCGCCTTCGACGGCGGCGCCCTCACGCTCGCCGTGGACGACGACGGCGTGGGCCCGCCCGCCTCGAGCCCCCTCGACTACGCCGCGCGCGGGCACTACGGCCTCCTCGGGATGCAGGAGCGGGCCGACCTCCTCCGCGCCGGTCTCTCCGTCGGCCCGAGCCCGCTTGGCGGCACGCGCGTGGCCGTCGCCGTCCCCGTCCCCCCCCACCGCCTCGCCGCCGCCCGCGCCGAGCCCGCCCATGCCTGAGCACGCCGCCCGCCCGCCCGCCCACGCCGCCAGCGGGGCGCCCGTCACCGTCGTCCTGGCCGACGACCACCCGGCGTTCCGGGCCGGCATCCGCGACGCGCTCGAGAAGAACGGGCGGGTCGAGGTCGTCGGCGAGGCGGCCGACGGGGACGAGGCGCTAAAGCTGGTCCGCCGGCTCCGCCCGGACGTCCTCCTCCTCGACATGAACATGCCCGAGACGACGGGGCCGGAGGTGGCCGAGGCGCTCCAGGACGACCCCGAGGCCCCGCGCGTCCTCGCCCTCAGCGCCTACAACGACTCGGCGTACATCCACGGGCTCCTCGACGCCGGGGCGGCCGGGTACATCACGAAGGACCAGCACCCGACGGCCGTCCGCGAGGCCGTGCTGGCGGTGCACCGGGGCGAGGGCCGGTGGTTCGTCCCGATCCCCAAGAAGCCCGAGACGCTCTCGCCGCTGACCGGCCGCGAGCACGAGGTCCTGGTGCTCATGGCGCGGGGGCTGGACAACGCGGCCATCGGCGAGCGCCTGCGGATCGCGGAGAACACGGTCCGCAACCACCTCGCGGCGGTCTACTCGAAGCTGGGCGTGGGGTCGGCGCGGGAGGCCGTGGCGTGGGCCTGGGAGAACGGCGTCGTCCGGGCGAGCTAGCCTCCTCGCTGCATCCCCCTCCGCCATGCGCCGCCTTCCGCTCGCCCTCGCCCTCCTCCTCGTGGCGCCCGCGTGCGACACGGGCGAGGCCGAGCGCCCGTCGTTCCGCGTCGAGGTCACGGGCGACGTCGAGGCGACCCTAGCGGGCCAGCCCCGCGTGGGCACCTTCGGCGAGGGGGGCGAGACCTTCTACACGTTCGTGCTCGGGTCGGGGCTCTCGACGGTGACGCTCGCCGGGGTCCGCCCGCGCGTGGGGACCTACGACCCCAGCGGCTCGATCGTCGTCGTGGTCAACGACGGGGTCGGGTTGTTCACGGCCCGGGAGGGCGAGGTCGTGGTCGAGTCCGCCGAGGGCCGGCTCGTCCGCGCCCGGTTCGCGTTCGACGCGACGGCCGGTGGGGAGGACGCCGCGCGCGTCGCCGTGGAGGGGACGATGACGGCGGACCTGGACGACGGGCTCCCGACCCCGCCGCTCCCCTAGCCGCTGGCGGAGGCCGCCAGCCGGGCGCGGGTAGTCCGCGTGGACTACGTCGCGTGGGGAGGCGGATCAGGACGGCGGCGCGGCCGGGCCCGACGTTGCCGAGGACCGTCCGCCCTCTTCCCCGATGCGCCGCGCCCTCCCCGCCCTCCTCGTCTTCGTCGCCACGGCGGCGGCCGCGCAGCCGGTGGCGGAGGCGCCCGACCGCCCGGCCGCGCTCGCCTACCG
>CAZDFV010000538.1:0-1802 GCA_964504495.1 uncultured Rhodothermales bacterium | reverse complement strand
CGCGGCGGACGTGCACCGCGTGCTCCGCCAGCGCGGCCGCGACGGCCGCTCGTCCCAGCGCGTGCCCGGGAGGCGCGAGGCGCTCGCCCGGCTCCGCGGCCGGTACCGGTCGCCGTCCCGGTGGCACTGGTTCGCGCTTATCGCCGCTGCTGCCTGTCTGGTGACGGCCTTTGCGAAAGCGTCCACTGAGCCTCCTGGCCGAGTCTCGTTCGACCAGGACCGAGCGGGATACGAGGCGCTCGCGGCGGCGTGCCCTGCGGCGAGGTGCGACTACGGGGCGGGCCTCTGGCGGCGCTCGGAAACGGAGTCACCGCCCCGGCTACGGCCGTTGATGAGAAGGCTCCAGGTCCTGACGGCGTCTTACGACGCCCCTCTAGCCGAGGCGGAGGTGACGGGCCTGCCGGGGCACGGACCCCTGCTCTACCGGGACCCGAAGCCCACACCAGAGCAACATCGCCGACGCGAGCGGCTGCGGGCGTTCGAGGCGTGGCCGACGGCGCCGGAGCCGCCGCCCGTGCTCGTCCCGCTCGGCGGCGGGTGGTACCGGGCCGAGTAGCCGCTACCCGCCGTCGTCGCGGATCGTGAGCCCGGCGACGAGCGCGCTCAGCGCGGCCGCGGCGGCCGCCAGCCCGGCCGTCCACCGGAAGGCCTCGACGAACGACTCGTCCACGAGCGCGTCGAGCCGCTGGCGGCGGTCGTCGTCGAGGTCGGGCGGAAGCTCGGCGCCGGTCAGGTCCTCGCGGAAGGGGATGAGCGCGGCCTCGGCGCCCGGCGGCGCGCCGTCCGCCAGCCGGTCGTCGAGGGCGGCGTTGAACGCCCCGAGGGCGACGACGCCGAACACGGCGACGGCCAGGAGCGCGGCGATCCGGGCCGCCGCGTTGTTCACGCCCGAGGCCGTCCCGGCGTGCGCGTCGTCGACGGCGCTCATGACCGCGTTCGTGAGCGGGGCCACGGCGACCGTCATCCCCAACCCGAGGACCAGCATCGGCGGGAAGAACGTGGTCCAGTACGAGCCCCCCACGCCGGGCCGGGCGAGGAGCGCGAGCCCGACGGCCGCGAGGAGCGGCCCGGCGACGAGGGCCCGGCGCGTCCCCCACCGCTCGGCCCAGCCGCCGGCGAACCGCGAGAGCGCGCCCATCGTGAGCGAGAACGGGAGGAACGCCGCCCCGGCCGCCGTCGCCGAGTACCCCTGGACCTGGATGAGGTTGAACGGGAGGAAGAAGAGGACGCCGTTGAGGGCGAAGTAGAGGAGCAGCGTCATCCCGTTCGCCCCACTGAACGCCCGCGACTGGAACAGGCCGAGCGGCATCATCGGCGCCGCCGTGCGGCCCTCGTGCCAGAGGAACACCGCGAGGAGGGCGAGCCCGGCCGCGAGCGCCGCCAGCACGAGCCCGTCCGTCCACCCCCGCTCCCCGGCCGCGACGAGGCCCCAGACGGCCACGCCGAACCCGGCCGCGGCAAGCGCTGCCCCGGTGACGTCCAGCGGCCCGTCCGCCTCGCCCTCCGACTCGGGCACCTTCCACACGGCGACGGCGAGCGTGAGGAGGGCCGGCGGGAGGACCAGGAAGAAGACCCACCGCCACGAGAGCGCGTCGACGAGCCACCCGCCGGCGACGGGCCCGAGCGCCGTCGTGAGCGCCGAGAACCCGGCCCACGTCCCGATGGCCCGGCCGCGCGCCTCGCCCTTCGGGAACGCGGCCGAGACGAGGGCGAGCGAGGTCGGCACGAGGAGCGCCGCGCCGACGCCCTGGACGGCCCGGGCGGCTACGAGCCAGCCCGTCGTCGGCGCCAGCCCGCACCCG
>CAZDFV010000537.1:0-1805 GCA_964504495.1 uncultured Rhodothermales bacterium | reverse complement strand
GACGGCGACGAGCGCGCGGGTCGGCTCGACATGGGCCGTGGCCCGCGGCCCGAGAAAGAGCCCGAGCGCCTCGCGCCGCCGCCGGGCCGCCACGGCGAACGCGGCGGCGGCGGCCGGCACGAGGACCGCCAGCAGGACGAGGACGAGGGGCGAGCGGAAGGACAAGCGGGTAAAGGGTGAGGAGCGAAGGGTAGAGGGTGGTGCGGCTAGAGAGACCGGCGGAGCGCGAGGAGCCGCCGGCTGAGGATGTCGATCCGCTGAAGAAGGTCGGACACGTCTTCGGGGGCGCTCAGGCCGACCTCGGCGGCGATCACGAGTTGCGTCTCGACCTCGAAGAGCGAGCCCCGGGCGTACCGGAGGAACCGGTCTGACTCCCCCTTCTTGTGACGCCCCCACCCCTCCGCGACGTTGGAGGGGACAGAGACGGCCGCTCGGAGGACCGGCGCGGTCAGACCGAACCGCTCCTCCGCCGGCCACCCGCGTGTGGGCTCGTAGACCTCGCCCGCGAGGGCGACGCCCTCTCGCCACACGTCGAGGTCCCGGTACGACCGAAGACCCTTTTCTCCTTTACCCATCACTCAAGGCACCTCCCGGAGCCGCGTCGTCGCGAGCGCCACGGCGGCGAGGAGGCAGGCGAGCGCCGGCCACAGGAACAGCGGGTAGCGCTCCTCGACGTCGAGCAGGACCGTCTCCTCGATCTCCGTCCGCTCCAGCTCCGAGATGGCCGCGTAGATCTGGCGGAGGGCCTCGGCGTCGGTCGCGCGGAAGTAGCGCCCCCCCGTCGTCTCGGCGACCGCCCGGAGCGCGGCCTCGTCCACGCCCGGCGCCCGGCGGAGCACGCTGCCCCCGAACGGGAGCCGGCCCCGGAGCGGGCCGCCCTCGCTCCCCACGCCGACCGCGTAGACCTTGACGCCGAGCGCGGCGGCGGCCTCGGCGGCCGTCTGGGGGTCCACCTGGCCCCGGTTGTTCTGGCCGTCGGTGAGGACGACGACGACCTTCGAGGCGGCGTCGGAGTCGCGGAGCCGGGCCGTGGCCGTCGCCAGCGCCGTCCCGATCGCCGTCCCGTCCTCGATCACCCCCATCTGGACCTCCCCGAGCATCGTGAGCAGGAACGGGTAGTCGAGCGTGAGCGGGGCCTGGGTGTAGGCCTGGGCCGCGAACACGACGAGCCCGATCCGGTCCGACGTCCGGCCCTGGACGAACTCGGCGGCCACCTGCTTGGCCGCCTCGAACCGGTTGGGGACGAAGTCCTCGGCCGTCATCGACGTCGAGACGTCGAGGGCGAGGACGATGTCGATCCCCTCGGCCGAGCGCTCGACGCTCGCGTCGCGGTCCTGCGGCCGGGCGAGCGCCACGACGCCGAGCGCGAGGGCCGCCAGCAGGAGGGCGTCGGGGAGCCGCCGCCACCGGGCCCACCCCGTCGCCCCGAGCGCCGCCGCGTCGGACGCGACCGAGTACCGGAGGCCGGGCGCTGGGCGCCGCCCTCGCCAGAGGGCCCACGCCAGTGGGGGCACGGCGAGGAGGGCGAGGAGCCACAGCGGGCTGGCGAACGTCACGGGCGGGGGGGCGGGGACGGGCCGTAATCGTCCGGAGCGGGACCCCTCATGTCGGGATCGCCCCCCGGGCCGCTCGGGACGGGCGGTGGAGCGGGGCTCAGGATACGCCGAAGCCCGAACGCTCCGAGCGCGTCCGGCCGTCGCGACCGGGCGTGACCTCGGAGCCTCGGGGCCGTGGGGCCCGGCGCGAGCGCCCCGAACGGCGCCGCCCGCCGGACGGGCCGAGCGGATCGGGTTCATCACCCAGTT
>CAZDFV010000536.1:0-1806 GCA_964504495.1 uncultured Rhodothermales bacterium | reverse complement strand
GGCGGGGCGCTCGGCGTGGCCGGGGCCGGCGGCGGTCTCGTCCGCGCCACGGCCCGGCGGTGGCCGTCGTTCGGGCTGTGCGGAGGGATGGCCCTGGCCGCCATCGAGCGGTGGCCCCGGCGCGGGCGCCTCGCCACGGCCGATCTCAAGAAGGAGCCGATCCGGGCGCTCTTGCGGCGCCGACAGGAGGCGACGGTCCGAGCGTCGCTGCCGCAGTTCGCCCGGTATTGGGCGCTCGTCCGGTTCGTCCCCGGCACCACGCCCGACGCCCCACTGGCGGACGCCCTCGCCGCCGAGCTAGACATGATCGAGCGGACCCTAGCCGCCGGCCGGCCCGTCCTCCTCGGCCTCGTCGGCGACGCGCCGGACCCGTTCGCGCTCCACCAGGTCGTCGCCTTCGGGGTCGAGCGGCGGGGTCGGCTCGATGCCACGCTCCGCGTCTACGACCCGAACGCGCCCGGCCAGACCCGCCACGTCACGACCTCGGCGGGGCGGCCCGGGCGGACGGCGATCTGGACCGACATGCCGACGGGCCCGCGCCCGACCGGCGGCTCCCACGTCTCGACGCGGCGGGGCCACCTGTCCCACGTGTTCGCCGTCGACACCTCCGGGCGGTAGCGCCGGGCTACCGCCGCTCGACGACTGACTGGCGGTCGGCGCCGTCGCCTGACCCGTTCGCCGAGGCGCCGCTGCCCGGCCCATCCGCCGGCACGTCCGGGACGTCGGGCACGCTGGGCGGCGTCGGCGCCCCGGGCGGGGGGACGACGGCCGCCCGCTCCTCCCGCCGCGTGGCGAACCACGAGACGGCCCCGGCCCCCCCGATGCTCGCCGCGATCACGCCGAGGGAGATCCACGTCGGCACGTGGAGGACGTCGATGAGGAGCATCTTCAGCCCGATGAAGACGAGGACGAACCCGAGCCCGTAGTGGAGGTACCGCACGCGCTCGATGATCCCCGCCAGCAGGAAGTACAGCGCGCGGAGCCCGACGACGGCCAGGATGTTCGAGCTGTAGGCCAGGAACGGGTCGGTCGTGATGCCGAGGATGGCCGGGATCGAGTCGACGGCGAACACCACGTCCGTTAATTCGATCATGATCAGGACGAGGAACAGGGGCGTCACCCAGAGCCGGCCCATCTTGCGCACGAAAAACCGCTCGCCCTGGTACGACTTCGTCACCGGGAGGAGCCGCCGGAGCAGGGCCAGGAGCCGGTTCTGCGAGACGTCCTCGGTCTCGTCGGTGTCCTTGAACATCCGCAGCCCCGTGAGCAGGAGGAACGCCCCGAACACGTAGAGCAGCCAGTGGAACCGGTCGATGAGGGCGACCCCGACGAGGATCATCACGGCCCGCATCACGATGGCCCCGAAGATCCCCCAGAACAGGACGCGGTGCTGGTACTGGGCGGGCACGCCGAAGTACCCGAACAGGACCGCGATCACGAACAGGTTGTCGACCGAGAGCGACTTCTCGACGATGTAGGCCGTAAAGAAGGTCAGCGCCGGGTCCGCCCCGTACTCGACCCAGATCCACCCGTTGACGAGGAGCGAGGCGGCGACGAAGAACGCCGAGAGCCACGCGGCCTCCCGCCACTCGATCTTGTGCGCGTGGCGGTTGAACAGGAAGAGGTCGATGAGGAGGAGCCCGACGACCCAGCCGTTCAGCGCGAGCCAGACCCAGCCGGGGACGTCGAGGTGGACGGTGGGGGGCACGTGGGGGTGGGGGCGTCGCGCGCCGCTAACGCGGGCCGGCGGCGGCGGTTCGTCGAGGCCCCGTCCGCCGGCGGCCGACGCCCCGGGACCGCCGCCCG
>CAZDFV010000535.1:0-1814 GCA_964504495.1 uncultured Rhodothermales bacterium | reverse complement strand
CTGGCCGCGTGCGCCCCGCTGGCGCCGCCCGCCGACGGCCCGCCGCCCGCCGCCAGCCCGGCGGCGGCCGAGGCCCCGTTCGAGGTGACGGTCCTCGACCGCGTCGAGGGCCGCGTCGACCCGCGCCTGTTCGGGCAGTTCCTCGAGCGGCCGAGCTGGGGCGGGGAGTTCCAGGAGACCGGGCCCGAGCGGGCCTACCGCGACGACCTCGGCGCCGTCGACCCCGCCGTCGTCCGGCTCATGGACGAGATGGACATCCCCGTCATCCGGTGGCCCGGCGGGACGGACATCGACTACATGGACTGGACCGAGATGATCGACAACGCACCGGGCCGGGCCGAGCCGATGCGTCCGGTCTCGACGGGGCACACGGGCGAGCGCGTCACGAACCGGGTCGGGATGGACGAGGGGCTCAGCCTGATCGAGGCCGTCGGCGCCGAGACCATCCTGGTCCTCAACCTGGGCGACGCGATCCTGGGCGAGAAGCCCGTCCGCGACGCGGCGCTCCATGCGGCCGGGCTCGTGGCGTACGCGAACGCCGAGGTTGGGGCCGACCTCCCCGAGGGGATGCCGGACTGGCCGGCCGTCCGCGCCCAGAACGGCCGCGCCGAGCCGTGGGACGTCCGCTACATCCAGGTCGGCAACGAGACGTGGATCTTCCGCGACGAGGACGGCACCGTCCTCCACCCCTACGGCGGCACGTCGGTGTCGGCGGAGGCCCGGGACCGCTACTTCGACGTGCTCGACGCGTACATCACGCTCATCGAGGCCGTCGACCCCGACGCCGAGATCATCGTCGACGGCGCGACGCAGGACCTCGTCGAGGGCTACCGCGCCCGGTTCGGCGACCGGATCGACTACCTCACGTTCCACCTCTACCACCCGTGGGGGATGCGCGGGGCCGCCCGCGACGACGACTTCGACGGCGCGTTCGAGGAGACGTTCGACTACCGGGAGTGGGTCCAGGACCCCGCCCACGCCGACGCCGTGTGGTACGCGTGGGTCCAGCCCCAGGCGGTCGACGCCGACGGCGTGGCCCGGCTGTCCGGCGACGTGATCGACTGGATCGCGGCGACGGGCTACCCGGCCGCGGTGACGGAGTGGAACTGGAACGGGTGGTGGCACGACGCCGAGCCCCACCCCGCCCTCGACTCGTTCGGCGGCCGGGCGCTCGGGGCCACGTCGTACCTGTTCGAGATGATGCGGCGCGGCGACGACATCGCCCTGGCGACCCAGTCGATGCTGGTCGGGTGGCACTGGCAGATCGCCGGGATCGCGGTCCCGCCCGACGGCGCTCCCTACGTCCGCCCCTCGCTGCTCGCGACGGGCCTGCTGTCGCAGCACCACGGCCCCGAGCGGCTCGCCATCGAGCACGGCCCGCCGCCGACGTACGCGCAGCCGTGGCGGTTCGAGGCGGGCTGGGCCGACGGCATCCGGCCCACGCCGACGGTGGCCCTCGTCGAGGCCGTCGCCACGCGGTCGGCCGACTCGGTCTACGTCCACCTCATCAACCGGCGGCCGCGGGCGGGGCAGCCGGTCCGGCTCCGGCTCCCGGACGACGTGGCGGGCGGGGCGGGGCGGCTCCACGCGCTCTCGTCCGGCCCCGACGTGCCGCCCGACGAAGCCGCCGTCCAGACAACGACGGTCGCCGTCCGCGCTGCCGGCCCGGGTCGGACCGTCGACCTCTCGCTCCCCCCCGCCTCGGTCTCGACCGTGGCCCTCCCCCGTCGCTAGCCACCATGCCGACGCCCCGCCTCCCGTTCCGAACCCTCGCCCTCACCGCGCTGGCGGTCGCGCTCGGCGGCGCCCTCGCG
>CAZDFV010000534.1:0-1815 GCA_964504495.1 uncultured Rhodothermales bacterium | reverse complement strand
CCGCCGCGTACGAAGCTGCGAGGCCGCGACGTATGTTCCCCCGCTGCCCCCTCCGCCCGACCGTGCTCGCCCGCCTGACCGCCCTCGCCCTGCTGGCGGCCGTCTCCGGCGGGGCTGAGGCGCAGACCCTCGCCGTCGGCGGCCGGGGGTGCGCGACGCCGGAGCCCGACGTGGGCCAGCTCCTCCGGTCGGCCGAGACCGTCGAGGCGTACCGGGCCCGCGGGCCCCTCGCGGCCGGGCTCCGGGTCGAGGAGGAGCCGGTCGTGGTCCCCGTCGCGGTCCACGTGCTCACGGACGGGGGCGAGGGCGCCGTCTCCGACGACCGCGTCCGGGCGCAGATCGGCGTGCTCAACGGGGCGTTCGGGCCGATGGGGTACCGGTTCGTCCTCGCCTACCTCGACCGCGTGGACCGGCCCGAGTGGGCCCGCGGCCTCACGCTCCGCTCGGACCGGGAGGCCGCGATGAAGCGGGCCCTGGCCCTCGACACGGACGTCTACCTCAACCTCTACACGGCGTCGCTCGGGCTCGACTACCTCGGCTGGGCCACGCTCCCCGACGACCTCCCCGAGGGCGACGCGGACGACGGCGTCGTCCTCCACCACGAAACGCTGCCGGGGGGGAGCGCGGCCCCGTTCAACCTGGGGCACACGGGGACGCACGAGGTCGGCCACTGGGTCGGGCTCCTCCACACGTTCCACGGCGGGTGCTCGGAGCCGGGCGACGGCGTCGACGACACGCCGCAGGAGCGGACGGCCGCGACCGGCTGCCCGACGGCCCGGGACTCGTGCCCGCTCGACCCCGGCGAGGACCCCGTGACCAACTTCATGGACTACTCGGACGACGCCTGCATGACCGGCTTCACGGCCGGGCAGCGGGTCCGGGCGCAGGCGCTCACGCGCGAGCACCGGTCGACCCTCGTGGCGGGCGGGCGGGCCCTCGCGACGGTCGCGAGGTCGGCGTTCGCGGGCGCCCCGGTGGGGGCCTCGGTGACGGCCCCGATCCGGGTCGCGAACCTGACCGATGCGCCGCTCACCGTGGTCTCGGCGACGAGCACGAACGCCGCGTTCGCCGTCGACGGCGGCGGCTTCGTCGTGTCGCCGGGCGCCGTCGCCAGCCTCGACCTGACGTTCACGCCGAGCACGGCCCGGGCCTACGAGGGGGCCGTCCGCCTGGAGACGGCCGAGGCCGGCGAGCTCACGGTCGCGGTGCGCGGGGCGGCCACGATCGCCCCGGTCGCCCGGCTGGCGACGCCCGCCGTCGACGCGGAGCTCCTCGAGGGCGAGCGGGCCGAGCGCGACGTGCGCCTCTCGAACGCCGGGGGCGGCCCCCTCTCGTTCGCGGTCGAGGACGCGCCGCCCGGCGTGGCGTCGGTCACGCCCTCGACCGGCACGGTCCCCGCCGGCGGCGAGGTCACGCTCGCCGTCGGCCTCTCGGCGGCCGACGTGCCCGTAGGGCGGACGGACGGGGTCCTCGCCGTCCGCACCAACGACCCCTTGCAGCCCCGCGTCGAGATCCCCGTCCGGCTCGACGTGCAGGCCCGGCCGGAGGCGCTCGCCGTCGGCCCGCCGTTCCCGAACCCCGGGCGGGGCCGCGTCGTGTTCCCCCTCGAGCTCCCCGTCGAGGCCGAGGTCACGGCCGAGGTGTTCGACGTCCGGGGCCGCCGCGTCGCCGTCCTCGCCGACGGGGCGACGCTCGCGGCCGGCTACCCCGCCCTCACGTGGGACGCTAGCCGCGCCGGGCCCGGCCTCTACGTCGTCCGCGTGCGGACGTCCGGCGGCGTCGCCGTCGGCCGCGTGACGGTCGCGCGGTAGGCCC
>CAZDFV010000533.1:0-1822 GCA_964504495.1 uncultured Rhodothermales bacterium | reverse complement strand
GCCCGTGCCCGGGCCCGTGCGGGCCCGGCTCCCCCCGGCCGACTCGCTCCGCACCCTCTACGCGCCCGACACCTCGCGCACCGCCAGCCCGACGCGCGCCGGGCCCGTGTCGGACGCGCCGCCGCCGGCGATCCGCACGCGCGGGTCGGTCACGCGCGGGGTCGTGACCGGGAGCGACCGGGACGCCTCGGTCACCTCCGCCCTCCGGCTCCAGCTCGACGGGAGCGTGGCCCCGGGCGTCACGCTCCGCGCCGCCCTCACCGACGAGAACACCCCGATCCTCCCCGAGGGCACGACGCAGCAGCTCTCCGACCTCGACCGGGTCTACGTCGAGGTCGAGGGGCCCGGCGTCGCCGCGCGCCTGGGCGACGTGGACCTCGCCCTCCCGGGGACGGCCTTCGCCCCGCTCGCGCGCCAGGTGCAGGGAGCGCTCGTCGAGGCCCGCGTCCCCGCGACCGGGCCCGTCGTGGACGGGCGCGTCGTCGCCTCCGGCTCGGCCGTGCGCGGCGTCTTTCGGAGCCAGGACGTTCCAGCCATCGAGGGCGTGCAGGGGCCGTACCGGCTGGAGGGCCGGGCCGGCGAGGCGTTCGTCGTCGTCGTCCCGGGGAGCGAGCGGGTCTACCTCGACGGCCGCCTCATGCGGCGCGGGGAGGGCGCCGACTACACCGTCGACTACGGGACGGGCGAGGTCACGTTCACGCCGGCCCACCTCATCACCGCCGAGCGGCGGATCACGGTCGACTTCGAGTACACCGCCAGCGGGTCGACGCGGACGCTCCTCGCGGCGGGCGCCGACCTCGGCCTCTGGCGCGGCGGCGACGGCGAGGCCCGGGCGCGCGTCGGCGTCCGCCTGTTCCGCGAGGCCGACGCGGCGACGTTCTCGACCGACCTCGGCCTCGGCCCAGACGACCTCCAGCGGATTCGCGAGGCCGGCGACGCCGACGTGCTGGCGCCGGGCGAGCAGCGCGTGGCGGCCTTCGACGCCTCCAGTCCGTTCGTCCTCTACACCCGGCGCGACACGGTCGTCGCGGGCGAGAGCCAGAGCATCTTCGTCCCCGCCACGCCCGCCGACACGCTCCTCTTCCGCGTCCGCTTTTCGCGCGTGGCGCCCGGCCAGGGCGACTACCGGCGCGCGGGCCAGGCCCGCAACGGGATCCTCTACGAGTACGTCGGGCCCGGCCGCGGCGACGCCGTCCCGTTCCGGGTGCTGCCCCGCCCCGCGGCGCGGACGCTCCTCGACCTGACCGGCGAGGTCGAGGCCGTGCCGGGGCTCGTCGCCTTCGGCGAGTGGGCGCGGTCGGCCGACGACGCCAACACGCTCTCCGACCTCGACGACGCCGACGACGGGGCGGGGGCGTACCGGGCCGGCCTCCGCCTCCGCCCGCTGGCGGTGTTCGGGGGCGAAGTCTCGGGCGAGGCCGCCCGGCTCGACCGGGCCGACGGGTTCCGCCCGCTCGACCGCGTCCGGGGCGTGGACTTCAACCGGCGGTGGAACCTCGCGCGGGCCGGGACGCCGTTCGGGTCCGTCCTCGACTCGCTCGGCGAGACGGTGACGGAGGGCGCCCTCCGGTGGGCGCTGGACGAGACGGCCTCGGCAGAAGTGGAGGCGGGCCGGCTCGACCTCGGCGGCCTTCGGTCGGACCGGGCTGGGCTCGCCCTCCGGCTTGGGGCGGACGGGCTGACGGGGCCGCTCGGCCTCCCCACGCTCGCGCTCGTCGCCAGCCTGGCGGAGACGGCCGGCGAGGGGCCCGTCGCCGAGGCCGTCGGGACGGGCGCGTTCCGCGACATCGAGGTGCTGGCGGCGCGGCCGGTCGGGGCGTTC
>CAZDFV010000532.1:0-1822 GCA_964504495.1 uncultured Rhodothermales bacterium | reverse complement strand
CGGTGCGGCGACGACCGCCAGCGCGGCGGCGAGGGCGACGAGGCGGAGGGCGGGCGGGCGGGTCATGCGGGCGGGGCGGTCCGGGGCCGGGGGCGGCGAAGGTACTGGGGGGCCGCTGGCGACCCGGCGCAGAGACGGCGAAAACGGGCTCCGAGACGGTCTGCGGCCGGTCGGGGCGGGTGGCGTCTCGAACGGGTCCCCCGGCCGGTTATTGCAGCCGCGGCGGGGGGCACGGCGGACGGCCCTGGCCCGCTGGCGGCGCCGGCGGGACGGCCGCCTACGACGGCCGCCAGCGGCCCGCAGTGAGCACAGGGCGATGCGTAAAGGGCCGGGGGCCCCCCGCCACCCCCGCCCCCCCTGCTAGCCGGCGTCCTCGACCCGGCCGAACCGGCGGTCACGGTCCTGGTACGCCCGGACGGCCTCGTAGAGCGCCTCGCGCCGGAAGTCCGGCCAGAACCGCTCGGTCACGTACAGCTCGGTGTAGGCGATCTGCCAGAGGAGGAAGTTCGAGACCCGGAGCTCGCCGGCCGTCCGCACGAGGAGGTCGGGGTCGGGCGTCCCGGCGGTCAGGAGCGCGTCGGAGACGGTCTGCTCCGTGATTGCGTCGGGGTCGAGCCGGCCGGCCGCGGCGTCGGCGGCGATCCGGCGGACGGCGTTCGTGATCTCCCACCGGGCCCCGTAGCTGAGGGCGAGCGTGAGCGTCATCCGGCTGTTCCCGGCCGTCAGGTCGAACGCCTCCTCGAGCTCCTGCTGGCCCCGCCCCGGGAGCCGGCTGAGGTCGCCGATCGCGCTCAGGCGGATCCCGTTCTCGTGGAGCTTCTCGGCCTCGCGCCGGAGCGTCCGCACGAGGAGCTCCATGAGGGCCGAGACCTCGGCGGCCGGGCGGTTCCAGTTCTCCGTCGAGAACGTGTAGAGCGTGAGGTGCCCGATGCCGATCTGCGCGCACGCCTCGGTAACGTCGCGGACGGACGCGACCCCCTCACGGTGGCCGGACACGCGGCTCTTGCCCTGGGCCCGGGCCCACCGCCCGTTCCCGTCCATGATGCACGCGATGTGCGTCGGGACGGGCCCGCGCGCCTGGAGCGCCGCCTGGGCCGCCCGGTCGGCCTCCGACTGGCGGACGCCGGAGAGGGAGACGGGGGCGGCGGTGTCGGCGGCAGGCATGGGCCGAAGGTACCGACCTGGAGGGCCGGACGGGGAATCTGGGGCGGAGGCCGAGGGCCGTTCCGCCAGCCCTCCACCCTCGCGCCCGGGCCGCCCGGCACTGGCCGCCGGCGGCGCGCCTTACCCGAACCAGCGGACGGCGTCGTTGAAGATGACGAACACCATGAGCGCCAGGATCAGCGCCACGCCCACCTGCTGCACCACGAGCCGGACCTTCAGCGACGGCTCGCGCCGGACGACGCCCTCGTACACGAGGAACACGAGGTGCCCGCCGTCGAGCGCCGGGATCGGGAGGATGTTGAAGACCGCGAGCGCAATCGACAGGAACGCCACGAACTCCCAGAACGAACGGAGCCCGCGGTCGGCCGCCTCCTTCGACGCCTTCGCGATCATGAGCGGCCCGCCCACGTTCTCGCGGACGCTCTCGCGCCCGCTCACCAAGAGCCCGACGAACTGGAAGTAGGCCGTCGTGTTCGAGACCGTCCGGTCGAACCCGGCGGCGACGGCCTCGCCCGGCCCCAGCTCGCGCGTCCGCGTGCCGAGGACGCTCGCGTCGGACCCAACGCCCAGGCGGTAGTCGTCGCCGGCCGGGCGGGGGGCGGCCTCGGCCTCGTAGACCGTCGCGGCGCCCCGGCGCTCGACGACGCGGGCCGCGCCG
>CAZDFV010000531.1:0-1831 GCA_964504495.1 uncultured Rhodothermales bacterium | reverse complement strand
GGAGGACGCGGCCGGCACGGAGGACGCGGCCGGCGCGCCCGCCGCCGCCGCCAGCCCGGACGCGGCCGGGCCCGGCGGAGACGGCACCGACCCGTTCGCCGACCTCCCCTCGACCGAAGCCGGGCTCCGCGACGAGACCGTCCGGCTGGGCGAGGCGCTCGCCGAGCTCCAGGGCGAGGCCCCGCTCGTTTTCCCCGAAGTCACGCCGGCCGTCGTCGCCCGCGTCGTCTCCGACTGGACGGGCGTCCCGGCCGGGAGCGTCCTCCAGGACGAGGCGGCCACGCTCCTCGACCTCGAGGCCCGGCTCCGCCGGAGCGTCCGCGGCCAGGACGAGGCCGTCGCCGAGGTCGCCGAGACGCTCCGCGCGGCGAAGGCCGGGCTGGCCGACCCCGACGCCCCGCTCGGCGTGTTCCTGTTTGTCGGCCCGAGCGGCGTCGGCAAGACGGAGCTGGCGCGGGCGCTCGCGGCCGAGCTGTTCGGGGGCGACCGCTCCCTGACGACGATCAACCTGTCGGAGTACCAGGAGGCCCACACCGTCAGTCAGCTCAAGGGCTCGCCGCCCGGCTACGTCGGCTACGGCGAGGGCGGCGTGCTCACCGAGGCCGTCCGCCAGCGGCCGTACTCCGTCGTCCTCTTGGACGAGGCCGAGAAGGCGCACGCCGACGCGCTCGACCTGTTCTACCAGGTGTTCGACAAGGGGACGATGCGCGACGGTGAGGGCCGCGAGATCGACTTCAAGAACACGGTCCTCTGCCTCACCTCGAACCTGGGCGCCGGCCCGCTCCTGAAGGCCCTCGAGGCCCAGCCCGAGCGGCCGCCGATCGAGTCGCTCCGCGAGGGGCTCCGCCCGATCCTGGCGAAGCACTTCCAGCCGGCGCTCCTGGCGCGGATGCGGGTCGTCCCGTTCTACCCGCTCTCGCCCGAGGCGCTCGCCGAGGTGGCCCGGATGCGGCTCGACCGCGTGGCCGCCCGGCTCCGCGCCGTCCACGGCGTCGAGCTGGACGTCGCCGACGCGGCCGTCGACCGGATCGTCGAGCGGGGCACGCGGTCCGACACCGGGGCCCGCGCGCTCGACGCGGTCGTCCAGCGGACCGTGCTCCCCGAGGCCGCCCGGCTCCTGCTGGCGGCGCTCGCCGACGGCGACCCGCCCGCCGCCCTCCGCCTCGACGTGGACGCCGACGGCGACCTCGGCCTCCGCCCGGTCGGGCCCGGCGCCGAGGCGCCGGCGGAGACGCCGGAGACGGAAGCATCGCCGGATGTGGAGGCGTCGCCAGCCGAGTAGGCCCGCCAGCGGCCCGACGCTACTCCCCGGGCGGGGCGGGCTCGCGGATCGGGAGCGCGTCGAGCCTGTCGGCCACGGTGATCTCGATCCGGCGGTTCTGGCGCCGCCCCTCGTCCGTCTCGTTCGAGGCGACGGGGTACGCCTGGCCGTACCCGGCCGTCACGACGCGGGCCTCGTCCACGCCGGCCTCGACGAGCCGGGTCTTGACCGCGGCGGCGCGGCGGACCGAGAGGTCGAGGTTCCGCTCCTCGTCCCCCGTGCTGTCGGTGAACCCCTCGACGAGGACGACGCGGTCGGGGTGGCCGAGGAGGTAGGCCGCCACGCGGTCGACGGCGTCGCGGGGGGCGGGGCGGAGGTCGGTCTGGGCCGTCTCGAAGGCGTCGGTGATGAGGAGGCGCCGGCCGCCCTCGGCCTCGACCGCCGCGACGGCCCGCTCGGCCGCCTCGACCTCGGCCTCGAGCGCGGCGACGCGGACGCCCTGGCGGGCGAGGTAGGCCCGGTGCGCGGCCTCCTCGGCGTTTCAGGCGTCCCCACAGATCGAACGTCGGC
>CAZDFV010000530.1:0-1842 GCA_964504495.1 uncultured Rhodothermales bacterium | reverse complement strand
GGCCCGGACGTGGCGCGGATGCCCCCGGCCTGCGCCGCCGGCTCCGCCCCCTTGTCACGCTGGAGGGCAGGGGACCGCCGCCCGCGGCGTGCGTACGACGGGCGGGGCCGGCCCGTTGGGGACCTTCTGGGGCGCCGTGCGTCTCATTGACCGCGGCCCCCCGGCCGGCCTATCCTGTCCGCCCCCCGCTCCCCCCGCCGATGCGCATCGTCGCCCTCGCGTTCCTCCTCGCCGTCGCCGCCCCCGCCCAGGCCCAGCGGGCCTCCGACCTCCCCGGCCGGCCGGCGCCGGTCGCCCTCACCGACGACGGGTCCGGCTCGGCCCTCAGCCTCGGCCAGCTCTTCAACGCGGAGACGGTCCGGTTCAGCCAGTCGTACGAGCTCTCGTACAGCAGCGGGCTCGGGGGGGGCGTCGGGCTCGGCGTCTACACGACGAGCCTCCGGTGGCAGCCCTCGGCCCGGCTGGCGGGCCGCGTCGACGTGGGCGTGGCGCACAGCCCGTTCGGGGACGGGGCCGTCCAGGGTGCGCTCGGGTTCGACGGCGCGGGCGACACGCGCGTGTTCCTCCGCAACGCGGAGCTGGCGTGGCGGCCGACCGAGAACGCCACGCTCCACCTCAGCGTGCGGCAGAGCCCGTACGGGGCCTACGCCTCGCCGTACGGGTACGCGGGGTACGGCCGGTACGGCTACGGGTACGGCCGGACGGGGCTCTCGGCCACGTTCGCCCCGGCCGGCTCCGACCGCCTGTTCTTCCGCGACGGCCAGGAGTAGGTCCGTGTCCCGCCCGCGGTTCGGCGACGGGCTCCTGAACCTGGCGCTCGTCGGGGCCGGGGCGCTCGTCTTGGTCCTCCTCTATGGGCTCGCCGCGCGGGCGTTCACGCCGCGCACGGCGCCCGAGCGGGCGCTCGCCGGCGGCCCCGTTCAGGTCGAGGTCCAGAATGCGGCCGGGGCCGACGGGATCGCCGCCCGGACCCGGGACCACCTCCGCCGCCGGGGGTTCGACGTGGTCGGGGTCGGGAACGCCGCGCGCCGCCCCACGTCGGCCGTCCTCGTCCGCGCCGGGACGCCCGTCGACGCCCGCCGTGTGGCGGCGGCCCTCGGGCTCCCCGAGTCCGCCGTCGAGACGGGCGGCCCGACGGCGGACTACGCCCTCGACGTCACCGTCCTCCTCGGCGCCGACTACCGCGCCCTCGCCCCGTTCCGCGACGGCCCGCCCGACGAGTGACCCGCCTGCGCCCGACCCTATAGACTCCCGCGTTCCAGCCCCAGCGTCCACGTTTCCACCCCCCACCGTATGACCCCGGCCTCCCCGTCCGCCAGCGCCCGCCCGCCCCGAGAGGGGCCCACGCCCGGCCGCCGCCTCGCCCAGCTCGCCCTCGAGGCCGCCCTCGAGAAGCGGGCCCTCGACGTCACCGTGATGGACCTCCGGGGGATCTCCGGCGAGGTCGACTACTTCGTGATCGCGACGGGCGAGTCGGACCTCCAGATCCGGGCGATCGTCGCCGGCGTCGTCGATAAGCTCCGGGCGGAGGGGGGCGAGCGGCCGGTCCACCGGGAGGGGCAGCCGGGGACGAGCCGGTGGGTCGTGCTCGACTACTTCGACCTGGCCGTCCACGTGTTCGACCCCGAGCTCCGGGCGCACTACGACCTCGAGCGGCTCTGGGGCGACGCGCCGACGGAGACGGTCTCCGACGAGAGCCCCGAGGCCGCGCTCCTCCAGGACGAGGGCTAGCCCGTGCGCGCCGTCCGGTCCCCCGCGCTCGCGGCCGCCCTCGCCGCGCTGGCCGCCACCGCGCTGGCGGCGTGTGTCGGCGTCGGCGGCGTCGGGGGGCCGCCCCCCGAG
>CAZDFV010000529.1:0-1845 GCA_964504495.1 uncultured Rhodothermales bacterium | reverse complement strand
GAGCGAGCTCGCCCGGGTCCGCCGCCAGGTGGCCGCGTGGGCCGCGGCGGCCGGGCTCCCCGACGCCCCCGCCCGGAGGCTCCAGCTGGCCGTCGACGAGACCGTCGCCAACGCCATCGAGCACGGCCTGGAGGACGCCGGCGGCCGCGTCGTCGTGCGCGGCGCGCCGGGCGACGGGCGGCTCACGGTGACCGTCCGCTACCGGGGCGCTCGGTTCGACCCGACGGCGGCCCGGACGCCGGCGCCGGAGGAGGCCCTCCGCGAGCGGGCCCAGCACGGGTACGGCCTCCACCTGATCCGCCGGCTCGTCGACGACGTGGCGTACCGCTGGGACCGGGGCGCCAACGAGGTCCGCCTCACGGCCGGCTCCGACGAGACGCCCGGCTAGGGGACTCTGGGGTCGGGCCGCGCGAGCGCCCGCCCGCGGCGCTAGGCCGCGACGGTCTCGGGGACGGCCGAGAGCCGGCGGAACACCTCGAGCCGGCCCTCCAAGTCATCCGGGGTGACGGCGAGGAGCCGGTCGGCCCCGAACGACTCGACGCAGAACGAGGCCAGCGCGCTCCCCACGACGACGGCCTGGCGGAGCGCCTCCGGCGAGGCGCCGACGCGGGCGACGTGCCCGACGAGCCCGCCGAGGAACGTGTCGCCGGCCCCGGTCGGGTCCACGACCTCCTCGAGCGGGAGGGCTGGGGCGGCGAAGACCTCGTCGCCGGCGAACAGGAGCGCCCCGTGCTCGCCCTTCTTGATCACGAGCGTCCGGGGCCCCATCGCGCGGATCGCCCGGGCCGCCCGGACGAGGCTGGGGACGCCGGCGAGCTGCCGGGCCTCCTCGTCGTTGATGACGAGGACGTCGACGCGGCGGAGCGTCTCGGCGAGGGCGTCCGGCGTGTGCTCGATCCAGTAGTTCATCGTGTCGGCCACGACGAGCGGGCGGGCCGCCGCCGTCTGGTCGATGACGGCCGCCTGGACGGCCGGGTCGAGGTTCCCCAGGCACACCACGTCCGGCTGGCGGTAGCGCGCGGGGAGGTCGGGGTCGAACGTCGCGAGCACGTTGAGGTCGGTCGCCAGCGTCTGGCGCGTGTTGAGGTCGTGGCCGTAGCGGCCGGCCCAGAAGAACGTCTCGCCGTCGGCGTCGCGGACGAGCCCCTCCGTATCGACCCCGCGCTCGCGGAGGGCCTCGACGTGGGCCTCGGGGAAGTCGCCCCCGACGACGGCGCTCAGCCACGCCGGCGCCCCGACGATCCGGGCCGCCAGCGCGGAGTAGGTGGCCGACCCGCCCAAGATCCGCTCGGCCCGGCCGAACGGGGTCTCGACGGTATCGAGGGCGACGGTTCCGACGACGAGGACGCTCACGGACGTGCGGGCAGTGGCCGCCCAAGGTACGGGGCCCCGGGCGGGGCGTCCGGCGCGCCTACCCCACCCCCCACGCCGACAGCTCCGCGTCGAACCGGGCCGCGCGGAGGTCGCTGAGTGCGGCGTCCAGCCCGCGGCCCTCCCGGATCCACGTCGTGCAGACGTCCTGGCGCAGACGGACCCCGAGCGCGCTCACGCCGAGCACGGCCTGGTCCGGCCCGTCCGTCCGGTGGCGGACGCGGAGGCTCCGGCGGCCGTCCGTCCACGCCCAGTCGGCCTGGCCGGCGGGGGCGGGGAGGGCCGTCGCGCCGTAGACCTGGTACTCGAGGTCGAAAAACTTGGCCGAGTTGAAAAAGACGCCCGGCCTGTAGCGCCGCGGCCGCCCGACCATGCCCAGCGCGGCCGTCGCGCCCTGGAGCCGGGCCGCGTACCAGATCGGCTCGCGCGCCCTCGCGCCCGGCGGGGGCCGCCGGAGCTCGGCGCAGTCGCCGG
>CAZDFV010000528.1:0-1849 GCA_964504495.1 uncultured Rhodothermales bacterium | reverse complement strand
CGGCCTGTCCGGCCGTCCACACCGCGCCCGCTCCTCTCAGTCTGCGAGGAGGCGGAGCGGGTGGGTGTGCGGGAGGTCCCGGGCGTGGCTCGGGCCGAGCGGCGTGAGCACGCGCGTCTCGTCGAGCCAGACCCGCTCGTCGAACTGGCCCGGGAGGCTGGCCGAAAAGGCGAGCCGGGTGGGGACGAGGCGGGACATTCCGGGGCGTCAAACGCCGCGACCCTACACCGGGTCTGGCTCTGCCGACACCGGGGGCGCGCGGTCGGGCCCCGGCCCCACCTTTCTGCGCCGGACCCTGTTCCACGGGCCGCGCTCGTGTTAACATCCCGAGGAGGCGGTTCGTGGTCGGGCACTTGGGCCCTCGGGCTCAACCGATGCCTGAACGGGAGCCGCCGGATCCGTTTGTCCCCCTTAGCCTCCCCCGCCATGCCCCGCCCCCTCGTCCCGCTGGCGGCGCTCCTCGTCGCGGCCTCGGCGCTCGCGCCCGACGCCCGCGCCCAGTCGGCGGCCACGGACCCCGCGCCCGTGCGCCCGGCCTCGACGCTCTCGACGTCGGCCGACGCGCACCTCCCCGGGTTCGTGCCCGCCGACTCGCTCTCCGACGAGGAGGTCGCCCGCCGCGTCGCCGCGTTCTACGCCCGCCAGTCGGCGCTCGTCCAGGCCGACGCCGACGGCGACGCCGACCGCTACGCCGTCCTCCTCGACGACCTCGTCGCCGACGTCCAGATCGCGGCCCAGCGGTCGGGCGCGCTCCTCGCCCCCCGGTTCCGCGAGGTCTACAGCTCGGTCCTGACCGAGTACGAGCGGTTCTACGAGCGGCCCGCCCTCGACCGCGGCGACGTCTACGCCGTCCGCGCGGCCGGGGCCGAGGCCGTCGAGCGCGGGTTCGACCAGGGCGCCCCGCTCCTCGACCACGTCACGCTCCCCGACCTCGGGACGTTCACGACGACGGTCCCGATGGACCTCAACCCGAAGGTCGAGCGGTACGTCCAGTTCCTCCTGAACCGGCCGGCCCACGTCCGCCGGCTCCAGTCCCGGGCCGACACGTACTTCCCGATGGTCGAGCGCGTGCTCGCCGAGGAGGGCGTCCCGGACGAGCTGAAGTACCTGGCGATGGTCGAGAGCGCCCTGAACCCCGTCGCCCAGAGCCACGCCGGGGCCGCCGGGATGTGGCAGTTCATGCCGGCCACGGGCCGGGCCTACGGGCTCCGCGCCGAGCGCGCGATCGACGACCGCCTCGACCCCGAGGAGGCCACGCGCGCCGCGGCCCGCCACCTCCGCGACCTCTACGACCGGTTCGGCGACTGGCAACTCGCGCTGGCCGGCTACAACTGCAACCCGGCGGTCATCGCCCGGGGCGTCCGCCGGTTCGAGCGGCGGACGGGCGAGCGGGCCACGTTCTGGGACATCGACCACGTGATCCCGCGCGAGACCCGGGCCTACGTGCCGATGTTCATCGCGACCTCGCTCGTCCTCTCGAACCCGGACGCCTACGGGATCGAGCCGCACGAGCCGGGCCCGCTCTACACGTTCGACCGGATCCCCGTGGCCGGCGAGACGCGGCTCTCGGACGTCGCCCGGATCATCGACGTGGACGAGGCCGTGCTCCGGGCGCTGAACCCGTCGCTCAAGCGGGGCCGCGTGCCGGACGTCCGCGTGCCGCACATGCTCCGGATCCCGGCCGGGCACTACGCCGAGCACGCCGAGGCCCTCGACCGGCTGGCGCCGCCGGAGGCCAACGGCCGGCCGTTCATGGCCTCGACGGTCCGGTTCGGGGCCCGGGCCCTCCGCCCGCTCGCCCCGCAGGAGCACTCGGAGGCCGTCGCTGTGCTCGCCTCGCGCCGCGAGG
>CAZDFV010000527.1:0-1869 GCA_964504495.1 uncultured Rhodothermales bacterium | reverse complement strand
TGTTATTGCAAAATAAGGAATGGGGAGGGAAGGGAGAGGCGCTCGCCCGCCTCACCGACGCTGGCCTGCCCGTCCCCCCCGTCGTCGGCATCGGGCCGGGGGCGTTCTGGGCGAGCGTGACCGACGCGCACCGCGCGGCCCTCGACGCCGCCGAGGCCGACGCTGAGGCCCGCGCCGCGCTGGCGGAGGCCCTCGCCGACCTCGCGCCCGCCGAGGCCGTCCGCCAGCAGATCGCGGAGGCGCTGGCGGAGATCGGGGGCCCGCCGTTCGTCGCCGTCCGCTCGTCGGCGCCGGACGAGGACGGGGCGGCGCATGCGTTCGCGGGCCAGCTCGAGTCGTTCCTGTTCGTCCCCCCAGAGCGCGTGGCCGACCGCGTGGCCGACGTGTGGCGCTCGGCGTTTGCCCCGCGCGTGTGGGCCTACCGCGAGGCGCACGGCCTCGCGCCGCGCCCGTCGGCCCCGGCCGTGCTCCTCCAAACGATGGTGGAGCCCGACGCCGCCGGCGTCGCCTTTACCGTCGACCCCGTGACCGGCGACGCCCGCGTCTGCGTCGTCGCCGCCGTGCGCGGCCTCGGCTCCGCGCTCGTCGACGGCCGCGCAGACGCCGAGACCTGGCGGATCGGCCCGGACGGCGCCAGTCGCCAGCCGGCCGCCCAGCGCGTGGCGGACCGGTTCGACGCCGAGCGTGGGGAGGGCGTCCGCGAGGTCGAGGAGACGTCTCCTGACCCGGTCTTGACGGAGGCGCAGGCGGCGGAGGTCGCCGCGCTGGCGCGGCGCGCAGCCGAGCACGCGGGCCGTCCGCAGGACGTCGAGTGGGCGCTCGCGGACGGTCGGCTGTGGCTGCTCCAGTCGCGCCCGATCACCGCTCGGCCAACGCAAGAGGACGACGGGCCGATCCAATTGTGGGACAACAGCAACATCGTCGAGAGCTACAGCGGCGTCACCACGCCGCTCACGTTCTCGTTCGCGCGCAGGGCGTACGAGGCCGTCTACCGCGAGTTCGTCCGCCTGCTCGGCGTGCCCGAGCGCCGGGTCGAGGCCGAGGCCGAGACGTTCGCCGGGATGATCGGGCTCGTCCGCGGGCGCGTCTACTACGACCTGGGCAACTGGTACCGCGTCCTCGCGCTTCTCCCCGGCTACCGCCTCAACGCCGGGCTGATGGAGGGGATGATGGGCGTGAAGGAGCCGGTCCCCGACGCCCTCCGCCCCGAACCGGCCCGGACCGGGCGGCTCCGCGACGCCCTCGACCTGGGGCGAAGCGTGCTCGGCCTCGTCGCCGCGCACCGCCGCCTCCCCCGGATGCAGGCCGCCTTCCTCGACCGCGTGGACCGCGCCCTCGACGCCCACGGCGCCGACCTCGACGGCCTCGCGCTCGGCGAGCTGGCGGACGTCTACGACGCGTTGGAATCCCAGCTCCTCCGCCAGTGGGACGCCCCGCTCGTGAACGACTTTTTCGCCATGATCTGGTTCGGGCTGGCGAACCGCGCGGCCGACGCCTGGGTCGGCCCGGGCGCCCTCGGTGGTCTGCTCGCGGGCGACGGCGACGTGGTCTCGGCCGAGCCCGCCCGGCGCGTCCGCCAGCTGGCCGGGATGGCGCGGGACGACCCTGGGTGGGCCCGAACGCTCGCGGAGGGGACGCCGGAGGAGATCGAGGCCGGTCTCGCGGAGCGTCCGGCGTTCGCCCGTGTGGTCGGGGATCACGTCGAGCGCTTTGGCGACCGTTGCCTGGAAGAGCTCAAGCTGGAGAGCCCGACGCTCGCCGACGACCCGGCCCCGCTCTACCGCGCCGTCGGCGCCCTCGCGCTCTGCAAGCCTGCCCCCGCGGAGGCGGGGGCCGCGCCCGACCCGGAGGCGGCCGGCGCCCGCCTCC
>CAZDFV010000526.1:0-1873 GCA_964504495.1 uncultured Rhodothermales bacterium | reverse complement strand
CGCTGGCCGCGCCCGGCCGGCCGCGCGCGGGGGCTAGTGCTCGCCGGCCGTGACGCGGAGCATCTCCTCGACGGAGACCTCCCCGCGCGTGACGAGCACGCGGGCGCTCGCCTGGAGCGTGAGCATCCCCTCGCCCTCGGCGATCGTCCGGATCTCGTCCTCGTTGATCTCCCCGCCGGCCGTCACGATGGCCCGCTGGATGGCCGGGCTGAAGTAGAGGGCCTCGGCGCAGGCCCGGCGGCCCTTGTACCCCTTCCCCTTGCACGTCGGGCACGGCCCCCCGCGCGCGGCCTCGTAGAACGTCGTCGACTGGATCTCGGCGTCCGAGAACCCGAGCTCCTGGAGGAGTACGGCGTCCGGGCTCGGGTCCGGGCGCTTGCACGCCGGGCAGAGCGTCCGGATCAGCCGCTGAGCCACGACGAGGTTGATGGCGTAGGCGATGAGGAACGGCTCGAGCCCCATCTTGTAGAGCCGGCTCACCGCGCTCGGCGCGTCGTTCGTGTGGAGCGTCGAGAACGTGAGGTGGCCCGTGTTCGCCAGCTTGATCGCCAGCTCGGCCGTGGCCTTGTCGCGCATCTCGCCGACCATGACCACGTCGGGGTCGTGCCGGAGGATGGCCCGGAGCGCCCCCTCGAGCGAGAGCTTGTGGCTCAGCTTGATCTGGCGGACCCCCGGGATGATGTACTCGACCGGGTCCTCGACCGTGAGCACGTTGACCTCGGGCGTGACCACGTTCGAGAGCGCGGCGACGAGCGTCGTGCTCTTGCCAGAGCCCGTCGGGCCGGTCAGGATGACCATCCCGTGCGGCTGGCGGATCGCCTTGTCGAACTGCTTGAGCGCGCCCTCGAGGAGCCCGAGCTTGCTCAGGTCCGTGATCACCTTCCGGTCGTCGAGGATCCGGATGACGATGCTCTCGGCCCGGACCTCCGGGTTGGCGTTGGCGATCGGGAGGATCGAGACGCGGTAGCGGATGAGCGTCCCGTCCACCTTCCGCTGGATAAAGCCGTCCTGGGCCATGTCCCGCTCGAACCGGTCGACGTTGAGCGCGGCGTCCTTGAACACGGCGAGGAGCGCCTCCGGGTGGCCCCGCTCCTCGGTGTGCCAGTGCGCGAGCCGCCCGTCGACCCGGTAGTGGACCTCGGTCTGCTTTTTCGCGTTCGGCCAGATGTGGATGTCGGACGCCCCCATCCGCACGCCCTCGACGAGGATGGCCTCGGTGAGGTTGAGGAGGGCCGACTGCGAGATCTCGGCTTCGAGCGCGTCCTCGTCGATCAGCCCCTTCTCCCCGCTCTCGAACGAGACGCCGTAGTCGACGTCCGGGCCGGTGTTCTCGCTCAGGCGCTCGAGGAACTCGTTCTTGCGCGGGAACGCCTCGGCGATCACGGCCTCGACGACGCCGCCCGGGGCGTAGCACAGCTCGAACCGCTCGAGGTCGAGGGCCCCCATCACCTTCTGCAGCTCGGGCCGCATCGGGTCCTCGGTGATGAACACGAGCTTGAGCACGCCCGACGGCTGGTCCTGCGCGTAGGCGTAGGGGACGGCCCGGAGCTCGACGAGCCGGTCGCCGAGGGCCTCGTCGAACGACTCGATCACGGTCTTGGCGAACTCGGCCTCGGGCTCCCGGTCCCCCACCGGCGCCAGTCGGAAGGCGTACGTCGCCGCGGCCTGCTCGAACACCCGGTCCCGGTCGACCCCGTCGACGTCGATGAGGGCCCGCCAGAGGGGGGCCCGCCCGCCGCCCCGCTTCCGCTCGGCCTCGGCGGCCGCGGCCTGCTCGGCGGTCACGAGCCCGCGCCGGAGGAGGGCCTGGACCACGCGGTCCTGGACGCCCCCGTACGACGGGGCCGGGGCGCCCTCGCCCCCGGCCCCGTCG
>CAZDFV010000525.1:0-1875 GCA_964504495.1 uncultured Rhodothermales bacterium | reverse complement strand
CGGCACGGCCGCCGCTGCGCTCGGGGCGAAGGCGGCGGCCGACGGGGCGCTCCTCGCCGCCGCCCTCCGCCGCGTGGGCGGGCGCCTCCGCTTGGCGGACCTCGTCGCGTTCGAGGCGTTCCTCTTCGCGTACCTCGTTACGCTCCCGGCCGCGCTCGCGCTCGCCCCGCGCGTCCGGTGGAAAGGGCGCCGGCACTGAGGATCCTGCGGCTCGGCCTCGGCGTCTAGGGGATCTCCTTACAGTCGCCGCCATGTCCGCTCCCACCTCCGCCTCCCAGGCCGCCCACCGCGCGAAGCGCCACCCGCTCGAGACGCTCGGCCGGGTGGGGTACGCCGTGAAGGGGGTCCTCTACGTCCTGCTCGGCGCGCTCGCGGTCCAGGCCGCGTTCGGCTCCGGCGACCCAGAGGGCCAGCAGGGCATGTTCCGGTCGATCGCCGGGTCGACGTGGGGCGAGGTCGTCCTGTGGGTCCTGGTCGTCGGGCTGGCGGCGTACGCGCTGTGGCGGTTCGTGCTGGCCGTCGCCAACCCCGAGCGCGAGGGCGCGGTCCATCGGGTCGGCTACGTGATCAGCGGCGTCGCGTACGGGGCCCTGGCGTTCTCGGCGTACGGCGTCGTGTCGGGCGGGGGCGGCTCCGGCGGGTCGGGCGGGACGGAGGAGCGGACGCAGACGCTCCTCGGGCTCCCGGGCGGGCGCTGGATCGTCGGCGCGATCGGGCTCGGGGTGATCGGGTACGGGGTGTACCAGTTTGTCCGGGCGTACAAGGGGTCGTTCATGGAGAAGCTCCACCTGGAGGGGGCGGCGGCCCGCAACCGGGAGTGGGTCCGCCGGGCCGGCGAGTGGGGGCTCAGCGCGCGCGGGGTGGTCTACCTCCTTGTCGGTGGGTTCCTCGTCCAGGCAGCCCTCCAGGCCGACCCGGACGAGGCCGGCGGGCTCGACCAGGCGTTGACGACGCTCCAGCAGCAGCCGTACGGCCCGTGGCTCCTCGGGCTCGTCGCCCTCGGGCTCGTCCTGTACGGGGTCTACTGCGGGGTTAACGCCGTGTACCGGCGGTACGAGGAGGCGTAGTAGATTGCCCGAGGTCAACCTTTTTCCAAACAGGGTGTTATGGCCTACCTTTCTCGAATAGCCCCCGGGGAACCCCCGGTGCCCCCCTCGTCCATCCCCCCACTACAGACCATGCCGCGCGCGAAAGGCGTCATCCGGATCGACTCGGACTCCACCCACGGATGGCAGGTCCGTGTCTACCGCCACGGGAAGACGTACTCGAAGCTGTTCTCCGACCGCAAGATGGGGGGGCGCGAGGAGGCGTTCGAGGCCGCGGTCGAGTACCGGAAGGAGCTCGAGGAGGAGGTGGCCCAGATGCCCGAGGCCGCCCCACGCCGCCGGCTCATCCGGAAGAACCGGAACAACACGAGCGGGGTCGTCGGGATCTCGCGGACGTACAAGCGGGACCGGCGGGGCGTCCGCCACGAGGTCTACGCCGTCTCGTGGAACCCCGAGCCGGGCGTGGCGAAGGGGACCTCGTTCTCGATCCGCCGCTACGGCGAGGACACGGCGTTCCGGCTCGCGTGCAAGCTCCGCTGGGAGAAGATGAAGGAGATCTACGGCGAGCGGTACGACGTGCCGAGCTACCTCGACCTGTACCGCCAGAAGGCCAGCGTGGACGAGCGGGCCAAGAAGCGGTGGGGGGCCGCGGGCGAGGCGTAGGGGCCGGCGGGCCGCGCCGGCCTACGCACCCAGCTGCTGGCGGGCGGCCCGGACGAGCGCGCCGACCGGCCGGGCCCCGTCCAACCGGAGCGCGCCCGCGGGCGGCTCGAGTGTGGCGAGCTGGCTGGGGAGCAGGCTCGGCCCGACGGCGTGGCCCTCGCGGCCC
>CAZDFV010000524.1:0-1879 GCA_964504495.1 uncultured Rhodothermales bacterium | reverse complement strand
GAGGAGGACCGGGCACCGGGCCCCCCGGACGATCCAGGCCGCCGTGTGACCGAGGCCGGGGCGCCGCCCGGACCCCGACCGGGCCGCCGCCACGACGAGATCGGACGCGCCCGCCGCCTCGAGCACGCCGACGGCCGGCTCCGTCGGTCCCACCACGGTCGCCCGCGTCGGGACGCCGCGGTCCGAGAGGCGCTGGGCGAGGACGCGGAGCCGCCGCCGGGCGTCCGCCTCGCACGCGGCCTGCTCCTCGTCGAGCCCCGGCGGGGTCCACGAGAGGTGGAACAGCTGGCGCGCGGCGTTGCACACGTGGAGGACCTCGAGCCGAGCGCCGAGCGCCTCGGCCAGGTCAGCGGCGTAGGCGACGGCCGAGTCGGAGGCCGCCGTGAGGTCGGTTGGGACGAGGATCGTGGAGGCCATAATGGGAGGGGCTGTGGGCAGCGTACAGGAACGGGCCCGGGCCGCTGCCGGGCGGAGCCGCCCGACGCCCCCGCTCGTCCCCCGGTCGTCGTGTGGGGAGCGCCCCCACAGGCCCCCGGCGCACGGGCCACGCTCCCGGGGCGACGAGCCCCGGGACGTCCGTGTGAGGGCGGGCCCTACGCGGCGTGTGGAGGAGGGACGCCGCAGCAGGGAGCACGCGTCTGGCAAGGTCGGACCCGGGCTGCCACGATCCTGCCGCTGCCTGCTCCCCGTCCCGATGCGTATCCGCCCCCTCGCGCTCGGCCTCGTGCTCCTCGCCGCCCCGTGCGCCTCCGCGCAGACGCCGGCCCCCGTCGCCGGCGACCCGGCCGACCTCGCCCGGTTCGCTGGCGAATGGACCGGGGGGTTCACGTGCGAGGAGGCCGGCTGGCACGGGACGCTCTCGTTCCGGCTGGCGGCCGGCGAGGACTCCGTCCGGGCCGTGGTCCTCGTCGCCCGGACGCCCGACGCCGGCGACTCGGAGGCCGTCCCGCTCGCCGTCCGCCACGTGGCCGTCGAGGGCCGGTCGCTCCGCGGCTCGCTCGCCCACTACGAGGGGCCCGAGGGCGGGGGGCCGCTGGAGACCACGTTCGGCGGCTCGCTCTCCGGCGACGGACGGGCCGAGGGGTACTTCCGGGCGGTGGGGGGCGGCCAGGACGCGTCGCCCCAGTGCGGCCGGTGGTGGGCCACCCGGTCCCCGGCCCGGCCGGCCGCCCAGCGCTGAGCGCTCCCAATAACCACGCCCGCCCCGCCGATGCCCCGCCCCCACATCCAGACCGTCCTGTTCCCGACCGACGAGAGCGAGGCCGCCGAGGCCGCCCGGCCCGTGGCCGAGGCGTGGGCCCGCCGCCACGGGGCCACGCTCCACGAACTCCGCGTCGAGGTCGCCTCGGCGACCAGCGACCTCTGGCCCGACCCGCCCCCCGCGCCCGACCCCGAGGCCGACGGCGTCGTCCAGGCCCGCCGCCGGGCCCCGACGGCCGGCGACGCCATCCGGCTCTACGCCGAGGAGGTCGGGGCCGACCTCGTCGTGATGGGGACGCACGGGCGGACCGGCTGGACCCGGCTCGCGCTGGGGTCGACGGCCGAGCACGTCCTCCGCCAGTCGCCGTGCCCGGTCCTCACGGTCGGCGCGCGGGCCGACGCGGAGGCGGCCGGGCCGGTCCTCGCCCCGCTCGCGTTCGAGTCGTCGTCGGACGTCGCGCTCGAGACGGCCCTGGCCCTGGCCGAGGGCGCCGGCACGCGCGTCGTCGCGGTGCACGTGGTCGAGCCGGTCGACATGCCGGTCCCCTACATGATGGCCCTCCCGCCGGTCCGCGCGACGGAGGTGACCGCCCGCGTCGAGGCCGCCCTCGCCCGCTGGGTCGGCGGCGCGGCCGGCGGCGCGGTCCCCGTCGAGACCGAGGTCCGCCACGGCGACCCG
>CAZDFV010000523.1:0-1892 GCA_964504495.1 uncultured Rhodothermales bacterium | reverse complement strand
CGTCCGCGTCGCGGGCGCGGAGGCGGAGGGCGGCGCCCACTTCGTCCTGGACGTCTCCGAGGAGCGCGCCGTAGGCCCCGCCCAGCTCGCGGAGCGCGTCGCGCAGCCCGTCGCGGTAGGCCGCCACGCGTCCCGGGTCGGCGCCGCGGGCGTCCAGGAACGAACCGGCGCCGAGCGCCTCGGGGAGGTCGTGGAAGACGAGCCGCGTCGGGTCCGTCGCGCGTTCGAGGGCGCCGCGGGCGTCGAGGGTCGGCTCCGAGAGCGTTCCGGTCCGGCGGGCGTACGGCGGGAGCGCGTGGACGGCCCGCAGCACCCGGAGGGCGACGGGCAGCGGCTTTCGCGCGCCCTCCGCCAGCCCCACGACCGGGGCGAGCGCGGCGAGCACCCCGGCCCGGGCCGCGTCCACCTCGACCCACTGGACCGTGAACGTGCCCGTCCCCTTCTCGGCGCTCTTGAGGAGCCGGGCGACCGTCTCGACCGTCATCTCGCGGACGAACGTGCCGCTCTCGTAGAACGCGACCTCGTCGGCGCAGGAGGCGGCGAACGCGAACAGGAACACGGGCACAAGCCCGGCGCGGACGCCGTACGGCGGGGCGCCGAGCGCGGCGTAGACCTCGGACACGGGGACGGGCTGGCCGCCCGCATCGCCCAGGAGCCCGGCGATCCGGTCCCAAACGGCCGCGCAGCCAGAGTGCGTACGTGGGTCCGGCCGCGCGAACCGCCAGCCGGCGCCGGCCGCTCCCTCCCTCCCTGGGAGAGGGCTGGGGTGAGGGGAGCGGCTGGCGGACTCTGCGCCTACCTCACTGCCCCCCCTCCCGCCATCCCCCCGCTGGGGGGAGGAGAGCGATCCTCCCTCTCCCCCCGGGGGGAGAGGGCTGGGGTGAGGGGAGGCCTCCGCCGGCTCTTTGCCGGTCCCGTCAACCACCCCTATCCCCTCCTGTCCAGGAGGGGGACTGGAGGCGCCCCCCGCTGGCGGCGCGTCTCCGCCAACGGGCCGGTGCATCCCGGTCGCGCGGAGGACGGAGGCGTACATCCCGAACTCGGCCGGCGTCCCCTCGATGCCGAGCCGGGCCTCGTCCGGGCGCTCGCGCATCGCGGCGAGCAGGAGCTTCAGCCCGCGGACGGCGGCGGCCGACGGCTTCCGCCGGTTGAGGAGCTCGTTCCACACCTCGGGCGCGTCGGAGAACACCTCGTCGCAGACGGCGCTGAGCGTCGCCTGGAGCGCGCGCTCGCCACTCAGCCGGAACGCCCGGCCGGCCCGGACCCAGACGCACGGGTTCCGGCCGTCGGCGTCGGCGCGGAGGAGGGCGTCGAGGCGGCGGTCGACCTCGGCCGCGAGCGCCGCCCGCTGCTCGGCCACTTCGCGGCGGGCGACGGGGTCGCCGCGGAGGGCCTCGGCGTGCTCCGTCACCCAGTCGAGGCACGCGAGGTCGCGGACGGCCGCCCGGAGCGGGCCGACGCCCTCGGGCACGGCCACGAGCGTGAGCGGGTCCGTCCCCTCCGCGCGAACGGCCTCGACGACGGCCTCGGTGCCCTCGCCCTCGGGGAGCACGTAGACGACGCGGCCGTCCGTCCGGCGGTGCGGCTTCCCGACCGCGGTCCGCCAGTCGGCGTCAGAGGCGTAGACGACGCTGAACGCGCGCGTCGTCCCGGTCCGGTACGAGTGGCGGCGGGCGACGAGCGGGGCCGGCGGGGCGGCCTGCTCCAGGAGCCCGGCGAGCGAGGCGCCGGCCGGCACGTGGGCGCGAGCCTCGTCGAGCGCGGCGCCGAGGTCGAACCCGCTCCCCTGCCAGACGTGGTACGTCTCGCCAAAGGGGCGGTAGGCGAGGACGCGCGCCCCGCGGAGGCCGGCGAGCGCGGCCTCGACCTCTGCCAGCGGCGCGCCCGTCGTC
>CAZDFV010000522.1:0-1916 GCA_964504495.1 uncultured Rhodothermales bacterium | reverse complement strand
GCCAGCGGCCTCCCCCACCGCCGGCCCGCGCCGGCCACAGTGGACGCCCGCACCGAGCGCCCGCGCGGCGTCGAGCCGGCCGTGGACTGAGAGCATGACGTCCGGGTTCGCGCGGCGGAGCGCGTCCGCCAAGCCAGCGGCCCCCGTCTGGAACGTCGTCTCTGGCGCGCTGTGATCGCGGAGCGACACCCACGGGACGCCGGCCGCGACGAGCGCCACGGCCCGCTGGCGGACAGCCTCGGCCTCTAGCCCGTCTCGACCCGAGGCGAACCCGTCGGCGATCAGGAGGAGGCGCGGGAGCGGCGCCCGGGCGTCCACCTTACTCGTCGGCGAACTCGACGCGTCCCGCGTCCGGGGTCGAGGCGGAGGCGTAGAGCCGGCGCGGGATCCGCCCGGCGCGCCAGGCGAGGCGGCCGGCGGCGACGGCGTGGCGGACGGCGGCGGCCATGAGCGCCGGGCGCTCGGCGCCCGAGACGGCCGTGTTGAGGAGGACGCCGTCGTACCCGAGTTCGAGCGCCCGGGCGGCGTCCGAGGCCGTCCCGATCCCGGCGTCGACGACGAGCGGGACGTCGGGAATCTGCTCGCGGATGATCCGCAGGGCGTACGGGTTGACGAGCCCCATCCCACTCCCGATCGGGGAGGCCAGGGGCATGACGGCGGCGCACCCGAGGTCGGCCAGCTTCCGGGCCGTGACGGGGTCGTCGCCGCAGTAGGCGAACACCTCGAACCCGTCGAGGACCAGCTCGGAGGCCGCCTTGAGGAGCTGGACGGCGTCGGGGTAGAGCGTCTGACGCGACGACCGCCCGCCCTCGTCGGCGATCACCTCCAGCTTGACCCAGTCGGTCCCGAGCGCCTCGCGGGCGAGTTGAGCCGTGAGGACGGCCTCGCGCGCCGTGTAGCACCCGGCCGTGTTGGGGAGGACGTGGAGGCCGCGGTCGCGGAGCGCGCCGAGTAGGCTCTCGTCGTCGCCCCCGAGGTCGGCCCGGCGGATGGAGACGGTCGCCACCTCGGCGCCGGAGGCGTCGAGTGCGTCGAGGAGCGCCTGACGGCTGGGGTACCGGCTCGTCCCGAGGAGGACGCGGCTCGTGAGCTCGACCCCGCCGACGGTCCAGGTGTCGGCCTCGGCGACGTTGGCAGGAAGGGGCGCGTCGATCATCATCCCCCTTGCGCAGCCGTGATCACCTCGACCCGGGCGCCCTCCCCGACGGCCGTCTCGCTCCAGGCCGACCGGCGGACGACGCGGTCGTCGACGGCCACGGCCACGCCCGGCTGGTCGGGGTCGCGGCCGAGGTGGGCGAGGAGGGCGCGCACGGTGAGGTCGCCGGGGACCTCGCGGCGCTCGCCGTTGACGGAGAGGTGAGGCATCGGGGTGCGGGGTACGGGGTACGGGGTACGCACCGGACGAGTCGTACCTCGTACCGAGTACCCCCGCACCCCGCCCGGAGGGCGTCAGAAGCGGCGCGGCGAGAACGGGGCGAGCGTCGGGCGGGTTTCGGCGCGGCCGTCGAGGAGGGCTTCGACCTCGGCGGCGACCTCCTCGGCCGTGACCGGCGCCAGCAGGACGCCGTGGCGGTAGTGGCCCGTCGCGTAGACGACGCCGGCGTGCCCAGAGCGGCCGAGGAGCGGGGCGTGGTCGCGCGCGGCCGGCCGGAGCCCGGCCCACGTCTCCACGACCTCCATCTCCTCGACCGCTGGGACGATGGCGACGGCCCCCTCGAGAAGCCGGTACAGGCCGCCCGCCGTGACCGCCGCACGGTCGCCCACCTCGTCGCTCGTGGCCCCGACGACGAGCCGCCCGTCGGCCTTGGGGACGAGGTAGGCGTCGGGCCCGCGGACGACGTGGCCCAGCGCCAGCCCGCGCTCGGGCGACTGGCGGAGCGCGAGGGCCTCGCCCCGGACCGGGCGGACGGGCGGGG
>CAZDFV010000521.1:0-1919 GCA_964504495.1 uncultured Rhodothermales bacterium | reverse complement strand
CCCCCAGCGGCGCCCGGTCGGCCCGGCGGTCGGGAAGGCGGCGGCGGCCCCGGCGGGCCTCGTCGAGCCGGGCGAACAGGGCGGCGTCGGCCGTCGCGGGGACGGCGAGCGACTCCTGGCGCGCACCGAGGCGGAACGCTAGCAGGGCGTTGAACTGGACGCGACAGGCGGCGCACCCGGCGAGGTGGCCGAACAGGGCCGGCTGGCGGGCCGGGACGAGCTCGCCGTCGAGGTACTCGTTGAGCAGGGCCTCGGCCTCCTCGTCGGCGCAGAAGGGGGCGAACCGGGTCATGGGGTCGGAGAGGCACATCGGTCAGGCGGGCCGGGCGGCCACGGCGGGCGCCGCAGCCTCGGCGCTAGGTCCCGTCTCCTCGGGGTGGAGCCACGGCCGGAGCGTGTGTCCAATCTTCCGCCGGGCCTTGAACAGCCGGCTCTTGACTGACGAGACCGTCGTCCGGGTCACGGCGGCGATCTCGTCGTAGCTGAGGTTCTGGTACTCGCGGAGCACGACGACCTCGCGGTACGACGGCGGGAGCGCCGCGAGCGTCTTCTGCACGAGATCGGCCTGCTCGCTTTTGAGGAGGTTGGCGAACGGGGTCGCGCCCCGCGCGGGCGGCTCGGGCGCGTCGAGGGCGAACGGGACCTCGCGGCCCCGCTTGCGGAGCGCGTTGAGGCACTGGTTCCGGGCGATCGTGAACAGCCACGCCTTGAACGACGTCGAGTTGAGGAGCCGGTCGCGGTGCTCGTAGGCCCGGGCGAACGTCTCCTGGAGCATGTCCTCGGCCTGCGTGCGGTCGAGGAGCATCCGGGCGCAGTAGGCGTAGACGGCCCCCTTGTAGCGGTCGTAGAGGGCGACGAAGGCGAACTCGTCGCCCTGTCGGAACGCATCGATCAGGTCGGGGTCGTCGGGGGGCATGGGCGCCGGGGTGGGGGCTCGTGTCCGAGAGACACGGGGCGGAACGAGTCGTTGCCCCGCTCTCGCATTTTTTGCGAAGCCGAGGCCAGCGCACCGTAGCCGCCAGCCGACCGCGGTCCCCGAGGCGGCCCGGGCCCTACTCGCAGTCGCGGGGCTCCATCGTGACGGTCGAGAACCACCCGTCCGGCCCCTGGCCCCAGCCACGCGAGACCCAGACGCACGTTCCGCCCTCCTGCGTGTAGACGCGGCGGCCGTCGTAGCGCTCGCCCCAGACCTCGGCCATCGCCGCGAGCATCTCGCCCAGGCCGGCCTCGGCCTCCGCCTCGGACGGGTAGGCCCGCCCGCACGTCACCCGGGCGACCCGCTCCCAGTCCGGCGTGTTCGTGAGCCGGCAGCGGAGGTCCGGGTCGTCCCAATGGACGTAGGTGAACGAGACGTCGCCGGCCTCGACCGTCCGGAGGTTCGGCGGGCGGTCGGCCGCGGTGAACTCGTGCCCCACCATGTCGGCGAAGAGGGCGACGTCGGCGAAGGGGGCCGCGTCCTGAGCCGATGCCACGCTGGCAGCGGCGGTCGAAGCGAGCAGGGCGAGGAGGACGGCGCGCACGGCGGCAACATACCGGCCGGCCCGCCCGCCCGTTCAACCCGACGTCGTCTGGGCGGGCGCCCTCGGCCCGCTGGCGGGCCCCCCGGCCTTCGCCGTAGACTGTCCTTCGGGTCCGCGGGCGGCCGTTCCGGTCGTGCCCCCCGGCTCGTCTCCGCCGCGACGCCCGGTCCCATAGCGCTCGCTCCGCCGAGGTCCCCCCCCCGTCTTCCATGCCCCAGGCCCCGCCCCGCCCCGGCCGCCAGGCGATCCTCCAGGCGGTCTACGAGGACAACCGGGACGGAGGCGTCGCCCCCCGGCGTCGGCCTCGGAGGCCGCTCCCGTCGCCCCGACGGGGCCCGCGGTGGCCGGCGGTCGTCGTGGCGCTAACGGCCGTCGCGGCGCTCGGCGCCTGGGCCGTCG
>CAZDFV010000520.1:0-1926 GCA_964504495.1 uncultured Rhodothermales bacterium | reverse complement strand
TGGAGGCCATCCGCGCGGCCGAGCCTCCCAACGGTGTCCCGCCCGCGCTCGCCCTCGACCTCGGCCTGAGCGGGGAGGCCCGGCCGGCGCCCGGGCCCGGCCCCGACGTCCCACCCGCGCCGACGCCCGCCGCCGCGCCCCGGGGGCGGGACCTCGCCTTCGCGTCGGTCCGCGAGCTCGGCGCCCTCCTCCGGGCCGGCGCCGTCACGTCGGTCGGGCTGACCGAGTTCTTCCTCGACCGGCTGGAGCGGTTCGACCCGGAGCTCCAGGCCGTCGTCTCGCTCCTGCCCGAGCGGGCGATCGAGACGGCCGCGGCCCGCGACGCCGAGCTCGCGGCCGGGATCGACCTCGGCCCGCTCCACGGGATCCCGTACGGGGCGAAGGACCTGCTAGCGGCGCGGGGCGCCCCGACGACGTGGGGGGCCGAGCCGTACCGCGACCAGACGGTCGACGAGGACGCCGCCGTCGTGCGGAAGCTCGAGGCCGCCGGGGCCGTCCTCGTCGCCAAGCTGACGCTCGGGGCCCTCGCCTGGGGCGACGTCTGGTTCGGCGGGACGACCAAGAGCCCCTGGAACCCCGACGAGGGCGCCAGCGGGTCGAGCGCGGGGCCGGCCGCCGCCGTCGCCGCCGGGCTCGTCCCGTTCGCGATCGGGAGCGAGACGCTCGGGAGCATCGTCTCGCCCTCGACCCGGAACGGCGTGACCGGCCTCCGCCCGACGTACGGGCGCGTCCCCACGCAGGGGGCGATGGCGCTCTCGTGGAGCATGGACAAGCTGGGCCCGATGGCGCGGAGCGCGCTCGACGCCGCCCTCGTCTTCGACGCCGTCCGCGGCCCGGCCCCCGACGCCGTCGGCGCCGAGCCCGACCCGGCGTTCCCCTTCGACATCGGCTCGCCGCTCTCGCGGCTCCGCGTCGGCGTGCTCCGGGAGGCGTTCGACGAGGGCGAGGGGGAGGGCGGCGACGCCGACCGGGCCACGCTCGACGTGCTCCGCAGACTCGCCACGGACGCCGGCCTCGACCTCCGCCCGGTCGCGCTCCCCGACGACCTCCCGGTCTCGGCGATGCTCCTCATCTTGCAAGTCGAGGCGGCGGCGGCGTTCGACGGCCTCACCCGGTCGGGCGGCGTCGACCGGATGGTCCGGCAGGAGCGGTACGCCTGGCCCAACGTGTTCCGCCACGCCCGGCTCGTCCCGGCCGTCGAGTACGTGAACGCGAACCGGCTGCGGACGCAGCTCATGCGGCGGATGGCCGCGCTCTTCGAGGACGTCGACGTGTTGGTCACGCCGAGCTTCGGGAACGACGGGCTCGCGATCACGAACCTCACCGGGCACCCGGCCGTCGCGGTCCCCAACGGGTTCTTCCCGGTCGAGGGGCACCCCGAGCGGCGGCGGCCCCACTCGGTCACGTTCGTCGGGCCGCTCTGGGGCGACCACCTCCCGCTCCGGCTGGCCCACGCCGTCCAGGAGGCGACGGACTGGCACCGCCGCCGGCCGCCCGTAGGCTGAGCGGGGCGGAGCGAAAAGGACGGGGCGGCCCGTGCCGTCTGCCCGGCGCGTGTGCGCCGGGGGAGACACACATACGCTCCGGCGGCGCTGGGGGGGGCGTCTAGCTTGGACGGCGGCGCCCCGCGCCCCGTCTATGCCCTCCACCACATACCTCGCCCGGCACCCCGGGGCGTTCGCCGCGCTCGCCGCCGCGGCCGCTTTAGGCCCCCTCCGGCTCGACCCACGCCCACCGACCCGCGTCCGCGACCGTCTGTTCGACACGGACGACGGCGCCCTCCTCCGCGACGGGCTCGTCCTCCGCGTCCGTGAGATGGGCGGGCGGCGGACGGCCGGCCTCCGCGCGCTCGACGCGACGGCCGGGCCCCTCCCGGACGACGTGGACCTCGGCCCCGGGCCCGCGGACCGGCTCGACCTCCCGCCG
>CAZDFV010000519.1:0-1931 GCA_964504495.1 uncultured Rhodothermales bacterium | reverse complement strand
GGCCCCGACTGCGGCGGGCGCCCTGTGGTGGGAGCGCGCGCCGCCCCGCCGCCCCCGGCGCTCACCCGGGGGCGGCTTCCTGTTCGCCCGCGCCGCCCGCCGTCCGTCGAGACCGAACTCTCGACGGGTGCCGCCCGCTCACACCCCGACCCCATGACGCTCGCCTACGCCCCGCCCCGCCCCGTCTGGCCCCTCGTCGCCGCCGTGGTCCTCGCCCTGCTGGCGGCCAGCCCCGCCCGCGCGCAGTTCACCGTCACCAAGCTCGCCGACACCGCCGACGGCACCTGCGACGCCGACTGCTCTTTGCGCGAGGCCGTCAACGCGGCCAACGGGGCGCCGAGCGCGCAGACCGTCACGTTCGACCCGGCTCTCGACGGCGGCGAGATCGACCTCACGCTCGGCCAGCTCGCCGTCACCGACGGGACGAGCGTCGACGCCTCGGCGCTGCCGGACGGCATCACCGTGGACGCGCAGGGGGGCAGCCGCGTGTTCGAGACGAGCGGGACGACCGCGCTCACCGGCCTGACCATCACCGGGGGGGGCGGCGGCGGCGGCGGCATCTTCAACACCGGCGATCTCACGGTGGCGCGCAGCACGCTTAGCGGGAACACCAGCAGCAGCGGCGGCGCGATCTACAACGCCGGTACGCTCACCGTAGCGAACAGCACGATCAGCGGGAACACCGGCGGAGACGGCGGTGGCATCTACAACGAAGGCGGCACGCTCACGGTGACGAACAGCACGATCAGCGGCAACGCCTCTTCCGGACGCGGGAGCAAAATCACCGGCCCTGAGAACCCCGCCTTTAGCAGCCTCAGGACGACGAGCAGTTCGCTCAACGGCAGCGACGGCGGCGGCATCTACAACGACGGCACGCTCACCGTCGGCAACACCGTCCTCGAGCGGAACAGCGGAGGTGGCAACATCGATAGCGACAGAGACGGCACGGTCACCTCGCTCGGGTTCAACGTCTGCGACGACGCCTGCGGGCTCTCGGGCCCCGGCGACCAGACCAGCACCGACCCCCTCCTCGGCCCGCTCGCCGACAACGGCGGCCCCACCCCCACCCACGCCCCGCTCGACGGCAGCCCCGTCGTCGACATCGGCGGGACGTGCGGGCCGGCCGACCAGCGCGGCTTCCCCGCCCCGACCGACGGGGACGGCGACAGCGCGGCGGCCTGCGACGCCGGCTCGGTCGAGGCCGCCGCCGTCGTGCTCCCCGCCCTCGCCTGCATGCCGGCCGCCCCGCTCTCGTTCGACTTCGACGGCGACGGCGTCCAAGAGGGCGCCGGCGGCGGCGGGGTCGAGGCGAGCGACTTCGACGTGCTCGGCACCCACCCCACGTTCGGCGAGTTCGCCGCCGTCCGCAACGAGTCCGCCGGGGCCCCGGTCGACCTCGACGGGTGCTCCTTTATCGTCTTCGACCCGTTCGACGAGACGGTCACCTACGCCGACAACGTCGCGGCCGAGACGCCCGTGGCCGCCGGCGACACGCTCGTCTTCGCCACCCAGGCCGGCGACCGGGCCCTCCCGGCCACGACGCTCCCCGACGGCCCGGGCGCCTTCGCGCTCGTGACCGGCGCGGCCCAGCCGGGCGACGACGTCCTCGTCTTCGCCCCCGTGAACGGGCAGACCCGGGTGGTTGCGGCCGTGGTCTACGACGAGGACCGGAACGTCTTCGGGTCGGTCCAGGGCGGCGCGACGCCGGCCCAGATGAACGCCTTCCTCGTGGCGATGGCCGAGGCGTTCGGGCAGGCCACGAGCGCCGAGGGCGACGGCCCGCTCGACCTCTCGGTGGCCGTCTGGCCGAACCCGTCGGCCGGCCGGGCGCGCGTGGCGTTCGGGGTCCCCGAGCCCGGCGACGTCCGGGTCGCCGTCTACGACGCGCTGGGCCGGGAGGTCGCCGTGCTGGCGGAGGGCCCGCACGGGGC
>CAZDFV010000518.1:0-1933 GCA_964504495.1 uncultured Rhodothermales bacterium | reverse complement strand
GCCCGTGGTGCGCGAGGGCGGCGGCCCACCACCCGTTCACGAACGGCCAGCACCCGCCGTTGTGGTAGTGGCCCGGCCGGTTCGAGAACGTGTCGCGGACCGACCCGCGGAGCGCCTCCCACCCCGGGTCGCCGGGCCCGACCGTCGGGGCGAACGCGGGAACGAGCCCCGGCGCCGTGTCCGCAGCGAGCGCGAGCCCGTGGTCGAGGAGCGCGCCGGCCCGGTCCGTCCAGAGGCCGCCGAGGAGGGCGACGGCCGAGCCCAGCGCGTCGAACCGGCGGACGTAGCCGCCCGGCGTGAGCGCGGCAAATGGGAACGACACCGGCCCCTCGGCCAGCGACTGGCGGAACGCGGCGGGGTGGTAGGAGGCGTCCGCGTCAGCGCCGGGGCTCGGCCAGAACGTGGCCTCGACGAGCGCCGCCAGCCGCTCGGCGCGGGCGGCGACGGCGGGGCCGTCCGGCGCGACGTGCGCCCACGCCCGGAGCGCGGCGATCCGGAGGACCTGGTCGAACAGGAGGTACCCGTGGAGGTCGTACTCGTCGGCCCAGTCGCCCGACTGGGGGACGTAGACGAGCCCGCGCCCGTTGAACTCCCAGGCGTCGAGGAGGCGGAGCACGCGGCCGACGGGCGCGGCCATCCGGTCGGCAAACGCCCGGTCGCGCTGGCGAGCGTACAGGGCCGCGCCGAGCACGAACCACGGCCCGGCGTCCACGCGGCCCGCCAGCCCGCCGTAGCTGACCGCCTCCCCATCGACCGACACGTTCGACGGGACCTGCCCCCGCGGCCCGAGGTTCGCCGCGAGCGTCTCGAGCGTCGCGCGCAGCCCGTCGGCCAGGTCGTCCTCGCCCGACGCCAGCCCGGCCAGCCCGCACACGACGCCGTCGCGGGCCCAGACGCGCCGGTAGTTGGTGCGCTCGGTCGGCGAGGCCAAGAAGCCGGCCGGCGTGAGCGACGCGCGGAGGAGGTCCGTGGCCGTCACGGCCGGCTCCAGACGCGCTGGCGGACGTCCATCCACGCGACGACCAAGACGTGCGGGACCGTCAGCGCGGCGATCGCTACGAGGTAGACTCCGAGCCGGCCGATCCCGCCCGTGCTCCCCGCGGCGACGGCGAGGGCGGCGATCAGCGCCACGGCCCCGACCGTCGCTGGGGCCGCGACGAGCGCGAGCCGCCAGGCCGAGCCGCCGGCCACGAGCGGGGCGAGGCGCTCTAGGTGGCGGAGCGCGTGCCACAGGCAGAAGTAGACGCCCACGCTCCACAGCGGGTGGACGAGCGCGAATAAGGCCGCGAGCCCGGCGACCTCGGCGAGGTCGAGGCCGAGCGTCCGCCACGCCCCGGGCCGCTGGCGGGCCGTCCAAGCGCCCCACCCGGCGTAGGCGATGGCGAGCACGCCCGTCGCCAGCGCGATCTCGGCGCGGGGCAGCGCCAGCACGGCCGCGCGCGCACCCTCGGCGGCCCCGGGCTGGAGCGCCCCGGCCGTCGCCCCGAGCACCTCGGCGTAGACCTCGGGGAAGGCGAGGAACGGGACGAGCATGGGGAGCGCGCCGCGCACGACGAGCGCCGCCGCGAGGTGGGCCCGGCCGCCGAGGTGCCGGTCCCACCCGAGCGCGCGGAGGGCGTAGAGGTCGCCCTGCCCCCAGTGCGCCCACGTCAGGGCAATAAAGCCGAGCGCCGCCGCCGTCGGAATCGCCAGCCACGCCCCCAGCGTCGCCGCCCCAACGGCGAGGTAGACGACGCAGAACAGGGCGACCGGCCCCACGCGGAGCGGGCGGCCCCGCATGCGGAACGGGACGACCGGGTCGGCCGCGCCGTGCGGGAGCCCGAGCGCGAGCACGCTGAGCACCCACGGCAGCAGGAGCACCCACGTCGGCGCGTCGGACAGGACCGGGGCCAGGACCAGCGAGACGCCGACGCCGCCCCAGGCGAGCGCCAGC
>CAZDFV010000517.1:0-1936 GCA_964504495.1 uncultured Rhodothermales bacterium | reverse complement strand
AGGGGGCCAGGGGAGGGACGAGCTACCGCGCCGAGGGGATCATACAAGGGGAGGGCGCCCGGACGGCCGGGGCGCGCGTAGCTTCTCCGGCGGCCCCCACCACCCCACGCCATGTGCGGCATCGCCGCGTCGTTCTCCGCCGTCGGCGGCACCAGCGAGGCCGCCCTCGCCCGGGCCTGCGGGCGGATGGCCCCGCGCGGGCCCGACGGGTCCGGCCTGTGGACGAGCCCCGGCGGCGAGGCTGCGCTCGGGCACCGGCGCCTCGCCATCATCGACCTCTCGGACGACGGGGCCCAGCCGATGGCGACCGACGACGGCCAGACGGTCGTCGCGTTCAACGGCGAGATCTACAACTACCGGGCGCTCCGGCGCGGCCTCGAAGCCCGGGGCGTCCGGTTCCGGTCGACCTCGGACACGGAGGTGCTCCTCCACCTCTACCGCGAGAGGGGGGAGGCGTTCGTCCGCGACCTCCGGGGGATGTTCGCGTTCGCGCTCTGGGACGGGCGGCGGCGCGGCCTCCTCCTCGCCCGCGACCCGTACGGGATTAAGCCGCTCTACGTCGCCCGCGACGGGGGCACGGTCCGGGCGGCGAGCCAGGTCGGCGCGCTCCTCGACGCCGGCGGCGTGGACACGGCCCCGGACCCGGCCGGGCATGTCGGCTTCTACCTGTGGGGGCACGTCCCCGAGCCCCACACGCTGTACCGGGGCGTCCGCGCCTTCCCGCCCGGCCACACGCAGTGGGTCGACGCCGACGGCCCGCGCCCGCCCCGCCCGTTCGCACGCATGGCCGACGCGCTGGCCGACGCCGAGCGCGAGGCGGCCGGCGTCGCCGCCAGCCCGGCCGAGCTGGACGCGGCCGTCCGCGAGGCCCTCCTCGACTCGGTCCGGGCCCACCTCGTCGCCGACGTCGACGTCGGCGTGTTCCTCTCGGCCGGGCGCGACTCGACCACGCTCGCCGCGCTCGCGGCCGAGGCCGGCGGGCGCCTCCGGACGGTCACGCTCGGGTTCGACGAGTACCGCGGCACGGCCCACGACGAGGTCCCGCTCGCTGAGGCCGCCGCCGCCCACTACGGCGCGGACCACCGGACGGTCCGCGTCGGGCGCGACGAGTTCGTCGGGCTCATCGACGACTACTTCCGGGCGATGGACCAGCCGTCGATCGACGGGCTCAACACGTACCTCGTGAGCCGGGCGGCCGTTCGGACCGGGCTGAAGGTGGCGCTCTCGGGGCTCGGCGGCGACGAGCTGTTCGGGGGCTACCCCAGCTTCTCGGAAGTCCCCCGGCTCGCGGCCGCCGTCGGGAGAGTGCCGGCGCGCGCGGCGCTCGGGCGGGGGGTGCGCGCGGCGAGCGCGCCGGTCCTCGGTCGCCTCACGTCGCCAAAGGCGGCCGGGCTCGTCGAGTACGGGGGGACCGTCCCGGGCGCCTACCTCCTCCGCCGTGCCCTGTTCATGCCGTACGAGCTCCCCGCCCTCCTCGGCCCGGACCTAGCCCGCGAGGGGCTGGCGGCGCTCGACCCGCTCGGCGCGCTGGCGCGGACCGTGGACGGGCTCGGGACGGACCGGGCCCGCGTCACCGCCCTCGAGTCCGCGCACTACATGCGGAGCCAGCTCCTCCGCGACTCGGACTGGGCGAGCATGGCGCACTCGCTCGAGCTCCGCGTCCCGCTCGTCGACTGGGAGCTGCTCCGGCGGGTCGCCCCGCTCGCCGTCGCCCGGCCCGACGTGGTGGACAAGGCGTCGCTGGCCCGGGCCGCCCGCCCGCCGCTTCCCGCCGAGATCGCTAGCCGGCCGAAGACCGGGTTCACGACGCCCGTCCGCCAGTGGCTCCTCGACGCCGGCGCGGCCGACGCCTCCGACCGGGGGCTGAGGGGGTGGGCCCGGTACGTCCACCGGCGGTACGCGGCCGGCGCGGTCGCCAGCGCCCCGGCCGTCCCCG
>CAZDFV010000516.1:0-1938 GCA_964504495.1 uncultured Rhodothermales bacterium | reverse complement strand
CCGTCCCGTCCAGCGCGAGCGCCAGCGGGCCGGCCGGGGCGGGCCCGTCCCACAGCACGGCTAGGCGGCGGCCGAGCGCGTCGAACGCCTCGGCCCGGACGACGCCCGCGACCGGCAGCTCCAGCGTAAGGCGCGCGCGGTCGCGGAACGGGTTGGTGCCGACCACGCGGAGCACCAGCGGGCGGCTGGCGCCGGGCTCGGACGCGACGGCGATCTCGGGGAAGTACGCCCGCCGGACCAGCGTCGAGTCGAGGACGAACGGGTTGGGCGTGTCGCTCTGGAACGCGGCGATCCGGTACGTCCGGTCGAGCTCGGCTTGGTCCACGGGGTCGGCGTCGTGCCAGTCGTAGAGCGTCTCGGTCTGGGGCTCGAACCAATTGGCGTCCGCCTGATCCGGATAGACGGCCTGGACGTAGAACATGGCCCGGGCCACGTTCCCTTTGTGGTCCTCCCGCGGCTCGAACGCGCCGCCCCCGATCTCGCTGTACTCGTCGATGTCGGACGCGGGCGGCGATGTCTGGGAGTAGGGCGGGGCGCCCCGGTACCACCGCGTGGCCTGGTCGTCGGGGACGTCGGCGAACGGGAGGCTCCCCCGGTCGCTGTTCACGCCCACCTGCGTCGGGAACAGGTTGTGGAGGTCGCTCTCGGACGTCACTCGGCTGGACCCGCCGAGCCGCGACCGGGGATAGGTGTGCTCCTGGTTGATCGTCTCGCCCGTTGGGGAGAACCCGTTCCCGACATCCTGGCTTGGGTCACAGCTCGGGTTGCAGTCGAACGGGACGAACAGGCCGGTGTAGACGCCGACCACGCCGAGTTGCCCGTCGACCGTCGTGCTGTCGACGCGGGCGTAGAGGTCGTCGTTGTCGCCGGTCAGCGCCGACGGCCGGTACTCGGTGCGGATCGAGGCGAGCAGCGTCTCCCCGCTCTCGCCGGGGAACAGGACCGGCTGCGCAGGCTGCGCGCTGGCGGACGCCGCCAGCAGGGCGAGGACGAGGGCGGAGACGAGGCGCATCGGGGCGGGGGCGGGTCACGAAAAACGCCCCCCCAGCCGGAGCCGGGGGGGCGTTGGAGTCGGGATGGCGGGATTTGAACCCACGACCTCCTCGTCCCGAACGAGGCGCGCTACCGGGCTGCGCCACATCCCGAAGGCCGCGCACGGCGCGGACACTCGGCCAAACTACGTCGCGCCCGGCCCGTTCCGCCAGCCGCACGGTGAAGCCGGGGCGAACCCTGCCCGGCCGGGCAGGCTCAGGAGATTCTTGAAACGGCCGCCCCGCGGAGCCCTGCCCGGCGCGCCCGGTATCGGACGCCCCCCTCTCCAGTCCCATGAAGCTCCGCCTCTCGCTCGCCGCCGCCCTCGTCGCCCTCGGGTTCACGGCCGCCCCGTCCACGCCTGGTCTCCAAGAGACGATCCAGGCCCTCCAGGGCGGGCTGACGGCCCTCCCCGCCGAGGCCGCCGTCGAGAACATCGACGGCTGGCGCGAGGCGCTCGCCGGCTCCGACAACCCGCTCGCCCGCGAGGTCTACACCGACCTCGGCCTGCTCAAGGACGAGCTCACGTCCGGGTCCATCGACGGCGAGCGCGTCGGGCTCCTCCTCGTCGACATGGGGGTCGCCACGCAGCGGCTGAGCATCCCGGCCGAGGGCGAGACGGCGGCCGGCCTCTCCCGCCTGGGCGGCCTCCTCGTCGACGCCGGCTACAGCCTCCTCTAACGAGGCCCCGCTCTGACGAGCCGACCGGGCCCGGGGCACACGCTCCGGGCCCGCGTACGTCAGCGGACGACGGTCAGCCGAGCGGTCCGGGCCCGGCCCGCTGCCACGACGCGGACGACGTAGAGCCCGGCCGGGAGCGCCCCGCCCTCCACGGCGGCGCGGTGCAGGCCGGCCCCGCGCGCCCCCTCCGCCAGCACGGCGACCTCCCGGCCGAGTGCGTCGTAG
>CAZDFV010000515.1:0-1945 GCA_964504495.1 uncultured Rhodothermales bacterium | reverse complement strand
GCAAGAGCCCCCGCCGCCGGCCCCGCCAGACGTGGAGGTCGTGCCGGCGCATCGGCCCCCGGCCGTGCCCGCGGCGGCCGACACGCTCCGCCCGCGCCCCGCGCCCGCCGACGTCCTCGACGCCTACCGGGCCAACCCGGACTTCCAGTACGACAACCCGCAGGCCGAGGGGCCGTCGCTGTGGGACCGGTTCTGGTCGTGGGTCTGGCGGACGTTCCTCGCGCCCGTCTTCGAGAACACGTCGCCGCAGGCGTGGCGGTGGGCCCTGGTGATCCTGGCCGTGGCCCTGCTCGCGTGGCTGGTCACGCGGCTCCTGCGGGTGGAAGGTGGCGGGCCCTTTAGCCGGTCGGCAGGCGCGCGCGCCGGGGCCGGGCCGCTCCTCGACGTGGAGAACATCGAGGCCGTGGACCTCGACGCCCTCCTCGCCGACGCCGTCGCGCGCGGGGCGTGGCGCGAGGCCGTCCGGTTCCGGTACCTCGTGCTCTTGCGGGCGCTCGCCGCGGCCGGGGCCGTCGACTGGCGGCGCGACAAGACGAACCGGACGTACGCCGAGGAGGTCCGGGCGTCTCGCCCGGCGCTCGCGCGGCCGTTCGGCCGGGCCACGCGAGTGTTCGACTACGTGTGGTACGGGGAGCGGCCCGTGGACCGGGCCCGCTACGCCGCCCTCGCGCCCCTTTTCGAGGAGGCCGAGGCCGCGCTCGCCCTCCGCCAGCCGGCCGAGGCGTGAAGCGGTACCTCCTCCTGCTCCTCGGCCTCGTGGGCGTGCTCGTCGCCGTCGAGCTGTCGCGCCCGGCCCCGCTCGACCTGCGCGTCCGGCTGGAGCGGGAGGGGAGCGCCCCGTTCGACGCGGAGGTCTTCTACGAGGCGCTCCCGGCCTGGGTCGGCGCGCCCGTCGAGCCGGTCGCCCAGCCCCCGTTCGAGCGACTCGAAGACTCGACGGTGACGGGGCGGACCTACGCCGTTATCACGCAGTCGTTCACGCCAGACGAGGCCGAGGCCCGGCGGCTGCTCCGGTTCGTCTGGCGGGGGAACACGCTGTTCGTGGCGGCGACCGGGTTTGGCGGGCCGCTCGGCGAGGCCCTCGGCGCCCCGGCCGACTCGTCGTTCGACGGGCGCCGCGGGCTCCGCACGGAGTGGGCGCCCACGCCGGGGTTCGTCTTCCGCGGGACGCTCATGGCCGACACGCTCCGGCTCGTCGCGCCGGGCGTCGAGGGCGCGTACGGGTTCCCCGTCGGCGTGGCCGAGAACGCGGTCGTCGGGCTGGACTCCGCCCGGTCCGAGGTCCTCGGCCGCCTCGACTCCGACCTCGGCCCGGTCTCGCTCGCCCGCGTGCGCTACGGGGAGGGCCAGGTGATCCTGTCCTCGACCCCGCTCGCGTTCTCGAACGCGGCCCTGACCGGCCCGGGCGACGCCGCGGCCTACGTCGGCGCCGTGCTGGCGGCGCTCCCCGAGCAGCCGGTCTGGTGGGACGACCACTCCAAGCCGTACGGCCAGTACGCCCAGACCCCGCTCCGCTACGTGCTCCAGACGCCAGCGCTCCGGTGGGCCTACGGGCTCCTCGTCCTCGCGTTCGTCCTGTTCGTGGTCTTCCGGGGGAGACGGTGGCAGCGGCCGATCCCGGTCGTGGCCCCGCCCCCGAACGCCCAGCGCGAGTTTGCCCGCGTGCTCGGCCGGCTCCATTTTTTGCATGGGGACGAGCGGAGGCTCGCCGCCCGCAAGGCCCGCGTCTTCCGCGACCGCCTGCGGACGCAGCTCGGCCTCGCCGACGCCGACCTCTCGGCCGAGACCGCGCGCCGGGCCGCCGCGCACGCGGGCGTCCCCGAGGACGAGGCCCGCGCCCTCTTTGCCACGCTCGACCGCGTGGCCCGGGAGCGCCGGCCCGACGCCGACACGCTCGTCCGCCTCGACGGGCGGATCGACGCCTTCTTCCGCCACGCCCCGGGCC
>CAZDFV010000514.1:0-1958 GCA_964504495.1 uncultured Rhodothermales bacterium | reverse complement strand
GCCGCCGTCGTCCAGGACGCCGACCGGCTCGACGCGCTCGGCGCCATCGGGCTGGCCCGGTGCTACGCGACGGCCGGGGCAACGGGCGCGGCCCTCGCGCACCCGACCGACCCCCTGCACCGGACCGACCGGCCGCTCGACGACCGACGGTTCGCGACGGACCACGTCTTCGCCAAGCTTCTCCGCCTGCCTGAGACGATGCGGACGGCGGCGGGACGCCGCGAGGCCGAGCGCCGGACGGCGTTCCTGCGCGCGTTTCTCGACCAGCTGGCGGACGAGACGGGCGCGGCCGGAGCCTCCAGCGGGGCGGGGTGAGGCGGGGGACCCGGGGCGGGCCGGCGGCGTCCGAGGCGGCCCCGTCCCCCTGCCCGTGCCCTTCTCCCTCTGGTTCGTCGTCGCCGGCCTCCTCCTCACGCTCATGGCGCTGGGGAAGACGTACCTCACGCGGCTCCCGCTCTCGATCGCCCAGCTCTACCTCCTCGTCGGGGTCGCGATCGGGCCGCTGGGGATCGGGCTCCTCGTCATCGACCCGATCGAGGAGGCGAAGGCGCTCGAGGTCCTGAGCGAGATCGCCGTCATCCTCTCGCTCTTCGCCGCCGGGCTCAAGCTGCGGACGCCGCTGACGGACCGGCGGTGGAAGCTCCCGATCCGGCTCGCGACGATCTCGATGACGCTGACCGTGGGCGGGATCGCCGCGCTCGGCGTCTTCGGGCTCGGCCTCCCGCTCGGCGCGGCCGTCCTCCTGGGCGCCGTCCTCGCCCCGACCGACCCGGTCCTCGCCTCCGACGTCCAGATCGAGGACCCCGACGACACCGACCGCCTCCGCTTCTCCCTCACGGGCGAGGCCGGGTTCAACGACGGGGCCGCGTTCCCGTTCGTCATGCTCGGGCTGGGGCTCCTCGGGCTCCACGAGCTGGGGGAGTGGGGCTGGCGGTGGGTCGCCGTCGACGTGCTGTGGGCCGTGTTCGGGGGGATCGCGATTGGGGCCGCGCTCGGCGTCGCCGTCGGCCGGCTCGTCGTCCACCTCCGGCGGACGCACAAGGAGGCGATTGGGACCGACGACTTCCTCGCCCTCGGGCTCGTGGCCCTGAGCTACGGGCTCGCCCTCCTGCTCTCGTCGTACGCGTTCCTCGCCGCCTTCGCGGCCGGGCTCGCCCTCCGCTACGAGGAGCGCCGCGAGACGGGCGACCAGCCGGCCGACGAGGTCGAGGAGCTGGCCCACGAGGGGGCCGAGGAGGAGGTGGCCGCCGACAGCCACGTGGCCCCGGCCTACATGGCGAGCGCCGTCCTCGGCTTCGCCGAGCAGTTCGAGCGGATCGGGGCCGTGACGCTCGTCGTCCTCGTCGGCGCGCTCCTCCACCTCGCGGAGTGGTCCTGGGACGCCCTGTGGTTCGTGCCGGTCGTGTTCCTCGTCGTCCGCCCGGCCGCCGTCGCCGCCGGGCTGGCGTTCTCGTCCACGACCGACCTCCAACGCGAGCTGGTCGCGTGGTTCGGGGTGAGGGGGATCGGGTCGGTCTACTACCTCATGTTCGCCGAGACGCACGGGCTCCCGGACGGCATCGCCGACAAGCTCCTCGGGCTCGTCCTCATCACGATCGCCGCGAGCGTCGTCGTCCACGGCCTCTCCGTCACCCCGGTCATGCAGTGGTACGCCCGCCGGGCCGACCGCGAGGAGCGCGAGGCGAAGACGTTGGAGCACGAAGCCTGACGCCGACCTCGGGCGAACTCCGCTGGGGCGCCCGCGTGCCACACCCGCACTTCCCCCAATACGATGTCGAGCGACCAGGACAAGGCCGAGAGCAACCAGAAGACCGGCCGGCAGAAGCAGCACGGCGACGAGCAGGGCGGCGGCGGCGGCGGCTCGGGCGGCGGCGGCCAGACCAAGCGCGCCGCCGGTGAGACCGAGCCGCCCGACCGGACCGGCAACCGGACCGGCTCGCGCGCCGACGACGGGAGCC
>CAZDFV010000513.1:0-1958 GCA_964504495.1 uncultured Rhodothermales bacterium | reverse complement strand
CCGCCAAGCTGGCGCGCGCGCGCCGGCGGCCGTCGCGGGCGGCGGCTCTACCGGCCCGCCGCAGGCGACGAGGGCGAAGGCCGCCAGCAGGACGGAGCGCGGCGTCCGCACGGGCGCTAGAGGGCTTGGGCCGCTTCGCGGAGGGCGCCGACCCGGATCGACCCGTGGCTCTTGACGTCCGCGGCCTCCCCGTCCTTGATGAGGATGGCCTGGGGCGTCTCGTGCTTCACGCCAAGCCGCTCGGCGAGGTAGGTCGAGACGTCGCGGGCGTACTGGACCACGACGGCGTAGAGCGACGGGTCGTCGTCGCCTTCGAGCCCGACGAACTCCATCTGGCCTCGCGCCGAGATCGGGCAGGCGATGGAGTGCTTGAGGAGGTAGACGGGCGCGTCGTGCGACGCTTCGAGCATCGCGTCGGCGTCCGCCTGGGACGAGAGTTCTTGGACCTGGGCCATGCGGGTGCGGGTGGGTGCGGGCCGTACCTTCCACACGTGGCCGGCCCGTGGTTCAAGCTACGGTCGTGGCGGAGGCGCCGCAGGTCACGCCCGCCCGGTTTCTCCCCATCTGACCGCCGTTCCATGGCTGAGATCGTCGACACGCCCACCGGCGCCGAGAGCGTCCGCTGGGACCTCACGGACCTCTACCCCACGCCCGACGCCCTCGACGCCGACCTCGCGGCGACCGAGGCCGAGGCCGCCCAGATCGCCGAGCGCTACCGCGGCCGCGTCGCCCGGCTGAGCGCGGCCGAGCTGGCGGCGGCCCTCGGCGAGATCGCGGCCGTCCACGACCGGGCCGGCCGGGCCTACACCTACGCCTACCTCGCCTGGAGCACCGACACCGAGGACCCAGCGCGCGGGGCCCTCCTCCAGCGCGTCCGCGAGGCGTACACCCGGATCGGGCAGGAGCTCCTGTTCGTCGACGTCGAGTGGGCGAGGATGGATGAGGACCGGGCGCGCGGGCTGGTCGGGGCGCCCGCGCTCGAGCCCTACCGGCACTACCTCGAGCTCAAGACGGAGGCCCGCGAGCACGTCCTCTCCGAGCCCGAGGAGCGGGTCCTCGCCGAGAAGGCCGTGACGGGATGGAGCGCGTGGAACCGCTTTTTCGACGAGACGCTCGGGGCCGCCCGGTTCCGCGTCCGGGGCGAGAGCCTCCCGCTCCAGCAGGCGTCCTCGAAGCTCCACGACCCCGACCGGCGCGTCCGCCGCGACGCCGCCGCCGCCATCACCGACGGGCTGGAGACGATGCAGCGGCCGCTGGCCTACGTGTTCAACACGGTCCTGGCCGACAAGGCGTCGAGCGACCGGATGCGCGGCTACGGCTCGTGGATCGCGAGCCGGAACGAGGCCAACGAGATCACCGGCGAGGCCGTCGACGCGCTCGTCGAGGCCGTGACCTCGCGGTACGACTTGGTGGCCCGGTACTACGGCCTCAAGCGCCGGCTCCTCGGCTACGACGTGCTTTACGACTACGACCGCTACGCGCCGGTCGCCGAGACGGAGCGGTTCGTGACGTGGGCGGAGGCGCGCGAGACAGTCCTGAGCGCCTACGCCGCGTTCGACTCCGAGATGGGCGAGATCGCCGGGCGCTTTTTCGCGGACCGCTGGATCGACGCGCCGCCCGACGCCGGGAAGCGGGGCGGCGCCTTCAGCCACGGGGCCGTCCCGAGCGCGCACCCGTACGTGCTCATGAACTACACGGGCCGGCTCCGCGACGTGCAGACGTTGGCCCACGAGCTCGGCCACGGCGTCCACCAGTTCCTCGCGCGCGACCAGGGCGTCTACCACGCCGACACGCCGCTGACGACGGCCGAGACGGCGAGCGTCTTTGGCGAGATGCTCACGTTCCAGCAGATGCTGGCCGCCCTCGACGCCGACGCCGACCGGCTGGCGCTCCTCGTCGGCAAGATCGACGACTCGATGGCGACGGTCTTCCGGCAGGTCACGATGAACCGGTTCGAG
>CAZDFV010000512.1:0-1968 GCA_964504495.1 uncultured Rhodothermales bacterium | reverse complement strand
GCAGGGCGGGGGGGAGGGCGCGGCGCACGGCGTCGGGGGCGGGGCATGGTACGCTCCGGCCGCCGCGTCAGACCGCGTGCCGCCCGCCGGGACCACCGTCGGCACGCCCCCGTTTGTCCGGGCCGACTCGCCCCGCCGCCGCCCGTGCCCGAACCGCTCGACGTCCTCGCCCTCGCCGCCCACCCCGACGACGTCGAGCTCTGCGCCGGCGGGACGATGTGCCTCCTCGCCGACCAGGGCTACCGGACCGGGATCGTCGACTTTACGCGCGGCGAGCTGGGCACGCGGGGGACGCCCGAGGGGCGGATGGAGGAGGCCGCCGCCGCCGCCGAGATCCTCGGGCTGGCGGCGCGCGAGAACCTCGGGATCCCCGACGGCGACATCCAGAACACGAAGGGCAACCAGCTCCGCCTCGTCCGGGCCGTCCGCCGGTACCGGCCCCGGATCGTGCTCGTCACGGCCGAGCGCGTCCGCCACCCGGACCACGGGGCGGCCACGCGCCTGGCCGTCGACGCCCTGTTCTACGCCGGGCTCGCCAAGGTCGAGACGTTCGAGGACGACGGCACCAAGCAAGAGCCGTGGCGCCCGCACCACGTCCTCCACTACCTCCAGGCCCTCGACGCCGAGCCCACGTTCGTCGTCGACGTCTCGTCGGTCTGGGAGCGGCGGATGGAGGCGCTCCTCGCCTTCAAGAGCCAGTTCTACTCCGGCGACGACGGGGAGGACGGGCCCGAGACCTACATCTCGAACCCCGACTTCCTGGCCTGGGTCGAGGCCCGGGCCCGGACGTACGGCTACCGGATCGGGGCCCGCTACGGCGAGCCGTTCGTCTACCGCCACGGCCCCGTCGGCGTGGACGACCTCGTGGCGACGCTCGGCCGCGAGCGGCCGTTCCGCTAGCGCGGGCCGGGCGCGCCCCCCCGCGCGTCGACGAGGGGGCGGGCGAGCGGGCGGCGCGTCTGCCGGCCCGGCGAGGGAGGGGCCGCCCGGCCCTAGCTCTCGAACGTGTACGCCAGCAGGTCGGCCGCGCCCGTGAACGGCTCGCCGTTGGGAATCGTGACCGCACCGACGGCAGCGAGGACGGCGGCGGCCTCCGCGCCGAGCGACTCGTGGAGGCAGCCCTGGAGAGCGGCGAACAGCGCCTGCCCGGCCTCGGCGCCCGAACCGGGGAGGAGGGCGACGGCGCGCCGGCGCTCGGCGTCGACGAGGAGCCGGTCGGCGTCGCGGAGGGCGGACCGGAGCCCGGACTCGACGGCGCCGAAGTGGGCGGCCTCGGGGGCCGCCGGGTCCATCCGCACGGCGACGGTGAGGAACGGGGCACCTCCGTCGCGGGCGTCGAACGCCGCCTGGAGCGACTGGCGGAACGCGGCGGCCGGGTCGGGCGGGGCCGGCGGCTGGCCGAGCGGGACGAAGGCGGGGAGCGGGGCCGGCGTCGGCTCCGGGACGTCCTCCTGGGCAGCGGGCTTCTGGGCAGCGGGCTCCTGGGCAGCGGGCTCCTGGGCAGCGGGCTCCTGGGCAGCGGGCTCCTGGGCAACGGGGGCGCCCGTCTCCGCGGCGAGCGCGTCCTCCCCTCCAAGGGCAGGGGCCCCGTCCTCGAACGCAGCGGGGGACGGCTCGTCGACGGCGGGGAACGTCGCCAGTTCGTCGAGGCCCATCTGCGTCGGGAGCACGTGGTCCCCCTCGTGACCCTCCACGGCGGGGTCCTCCGCCTGCTCCACGACCGCGGTCTCGGTCGGGGCGGCCGACGCGGGGATCGGGCCCGAGTCAGCGAGGAACCCCTGCTCCATGATGGCCTCGATCGGGTCGGCCCCGAACGGGGCCTCGGGGGCGTGGAGGAGGTCGCCGGGCACCGACGGCGCCGGTACGATCTCCGTCGGTGCCGGCGCGCCCGCGGGCGCGGCCACGACGGGCCCGGAGGTCGGGACGGACGCGCCGTCGGTGCCGGCGAGCGGGCCGGGCCCCTCGGGC
>CAZDFV010000511.1:0-1974 GCA_964504495.1 uncultured Rhodothermales bacterium | reverse complement strand
CGACGCGGAGGAGGTCGGCGAACCCGAGGATGCCGGTCAGCGGCGTGCGGATCTCGTGGCTCATGTTGGTGAGGATGGCCGCCCGCGTCCGCTCGGCCGCTGCCACCGCGTCTTGGGAGGCGCGGAGGTCGGCCTCGAAGGCGACGAGCTGGCGGCGGGCCTCGGCGAGGTCGGCGTCGTGCCGCCGGAGCGCCCGGCGGACCCGGCCCGCGGCGGACCCGAGCGTGACGGCGACGGCGGCGAGCGCGAGCGCGAGGAGCCCGCCCCCGAGCGCCCGGACGGTCGCCACCCCGTCCGCCAGCCGGGCGTCGGCGTAGAGCTCGGCCTGGAGGCCGAGCGCGTAGTGGAGCAGCCCCTGACCGGCCACGGCGAGCACGACCGCGACCGCGAGCGCGGCGGCGTGCCACGGCAGGGACGGGCGGAGGTCGGGGTCGGGCATGGGGCCAGGGCGGGCCCCCTGTATCGACGCCCCCGGGCCGACCTGAACCCCCGGGCCCCGCTACACCTCCAATACGCGGACCGCCGTCCGCACCCGGCTCTTGGGGATGAGGGCCGGCCAATAAGCGATGACCTCGCTCGGGCGCGGCCGGCCGCCGGCGAAGCCGGTGACCGCGCTCGGCCCGGTGAGGATCAGCGGGGCGATCTCGCGGCCGAACTGCTCGACGGCTGCCTTGTCCTGCCCGCGGACGCTCACGCGGAGCTGGACCTCGTCGAGGTCCGCCTCGCGCGCCGGGTCGGCCTCGGCCGTCTCCGAGAGGGCGTTCAGCCCGACGACCTCCGCCCGGTATTCGTCGAAGGCGAGCCCGAGCGCGTCGAGCCGCTCCTCGAGGATCTGGGCAGCCGCCCGGGCCTTCTGGGCCGCGTCCGGCCAGGCGTAGACGAGCGTGGACGACGCCTTCCACCCGTCCGCGTAGGCGGCCGAGACCTTCAAAGAGTCGGTGTCCTCCGAGCCCCGGATGCCGCTCACGCGGACGCGGTCGCCGCCCTGGTCCTCCAGCTGGATCGAGGTAAAGTCGGCGACGACGTCGGGCGTGATGTAGTCGGTCGGGTCGCCGATCTCGTAGAGGAGCTGCTCGGCGACCGTCCCCCGGCTGACGAGCCCGCCCGTCTCCTCGTGCTTGGTGACGACGAACGAGCCGTCGGCGCTCACCTCGGCGATCGGGAAGCCGACGTCGGCGAGGTCGGGCACCGTCTGCCAGTCGGTAAAGTTGCCGCCCGACGCCTGTGCCCCGCACTCGAGGATGTGGCCGGCGACGGTCCCGGCGGCCATCTTGTCCCAGTCGTCCCAGGCCCACCCGAAGCGCCAGACGAGCGGGGCGAGCGTGAGCCCGGTGTCCGTCGTCCGCCCGGTCACGACGACGTCGGCGCCGGCCTCCAGCGCCTCGGCGATGGGCCGGGCGCCGAGGTAAGCGTTCGCGCTCACGACGCGGTCGCGGACGGTCGAGAGCGGCTCGTCCGTCTCCATGTGCCTTAGCTCCACCCCGTCGGAGAGCAGGTCGTCGAGCCGGTCGAGGAGGTCGTCGCCCGTCACGACGGCCACCTTTAGACCCGTCGCCCCGCGCCGGCGTGCGCCCTCGACGATGGCCTCGGCACACGCCACGGGGTTCACGCCGCCGGCGTTCGAGATGATCTTGAAGCCCTTTTCCCGGACGTCCGGCGCCAGCTCGGTCACGACCTCGACGAAATCGCGGGCGTAGCCCTTCGCGGGGTCGCGGAGCTTCTGCTTCTGGAGGATCGACATGGTCACCTCGGCGAGGTAGTCCATGACGAGGACGTCGATGGGCCCGCGCCGGGCCTGGTCGACCGGAGCGCGCTGGAGGTCGCCCCAGAACCCCTGGCCGGAGGCGATGCGGAGGACGTCGGGCATGGGGGGCTGCGGGGCTCGCGGAAGGGCTTCCAAGCTAGCCCGGCCGCGCGCCGGCCGGCGTGGAGCGGCCGTGCAGTCCGCCCCGCTGGCGGACGCGGCCGGCGGTC
>CAZDFV010000510.1:0-1982 GCA_964504495.1 uncultured Rhodothermales bacterium | reverse complement strand
GCCCAGGGCTCCGCGGGCGGCCCGGCCCCGGGCGGCCCGGGGTGGGACGACGCGCCCCAGGCGCTCGCCACGGTCCACGCCGACCACGACGGCGACACCGTCCCCGACCTCGTCGGGGCGGAGGCCCTCGTCGCCGGCCGGGTCACGGCCGGGACCGGGCTCGTCCGCGCCGATGTCGGCGAGGTCTACGTTCAGGACGGGACGGGCGGGCTCCGGGTCGTCCTCCCCCGGGGCTCCGACCCGCTCCTCACCGGCGACAGCGTGCTCGTCTCGGGCACCGTGGGGTTCCGCGACGGGACGGTCGAGATGGAGGCCCCGGCCGTCCGGGTCGTGCCGGGGCCGCTGCGCGAGGTCCGGCCGGTCCGGCTCCCGAACCTCCCCCACGCGGACGGCGGGCGCGGGCCGGACCTCGAGTCCCACGAGGGCGAGCTGGTCGAGGTCGAGGGCCGCGTGGTCCAGATCGACAGCACGGAGGCCGGGCGCGTCCTCGTGCTCTTGAGCGGGACCGACCTCGTCCAGGTGTTCGCGTACCGGGCCCGGGCCTCCCCGGTCCAGTTCCGGGGCGTCCGCTCGGGCGACTACGTCCGGGTCCGGGGCGTGGCCGTCCAGCACGACCGGGCCCCCCCGTACACCGGGTCGTACGTCGTGCTCCCGCTCGCCGAGGGGGACGTCCAGCGGGCCGGGCTCTCCCCGGCCGAGTACAAGTGGGGGGCCGCGGGGATCGCCGTGCTCCTCCTGTTCGCCCTGCTCTGGGCCGTCCTCCTCCGGCGGCAGGTGCGGAAGCGGTCCAGGGCGCTCCGGCTCTCGGAGGCCCGGTACGGCCACCTCCTCGACGCCGCGGCCGACCCCGTCCTCGTCCTCGACGTGGAGCGAGGCGGGGAGCTCGTCGAGGCCAACCGGGCCGCCCAGCGGGCGTTCGGGGTCCTCGCCAACGGCGACCGCCCGGGCGGGCGGGCGGTGCTCCTCGCCGAGCTGGCGGCCGGCGGGGCCCAGGCCGCCGCGCTCCTCGCCGAGGCCGACCGGACGGGCGCGGCCACGGCCACGCTCGAGCTCCGGCGGCCGGACGGGGAGGCCGTCCCGTACGAGGTAGCCACGCGGCGCGTCCGCGAGGGGACCGAGTTCGTCGCCGTGGCCCGCGACGTCGAGGAGCGGCGGGCCTACGAGCAGGGGCTCGTCGAGGCCGTCGCGGCGGCCGAGGAGGCCCGGGCCCGGGCCGAGGACGCCGACCGGCTCAAGGCGTCGATCCTGACCAACATGAGCCACGAGATCCGCACGCCGCTGACGGCCGTGCTCGGGTACGCCGAGGTGCTGTGCGAGGAGGTCCCCGAGGACCTCTCCGAGTTCGCCGAGTCGGTCCGGTCCGGCGGGCAGCGCCTGCTGAGCACGCTCAACGACCTCCTCGACTTCGCCCAGCTCGAGGCCGAGCAGGAGGCGCCGGCGCCCGAGCCGCTCGACGTCGTCGAGACGGTCCGCGAGGCCGTCGCGCCGTTCGCCGCCGCCGCCCGGGACAAGGGGGTCGGCCTCCAGTTCCAGTCGGAGGCCGCCGCGATCCCGGCCGTCCACTCCGCAGCGGCGCTGGCGCGCGTGGCGGGGGCCCTCGTCGGGAACGCCGTGAAGTTCACCGCCGAGGGCAGCGTCCGGGTCTCGCTCCACGCCGGCGACGGGTTCTTCGCGCTCCGCGTCGAGGACTCGGGCGTGGGGATCTCGGAGGCCTTCCTCCCCGACCTGTTCGAGCCGTTCAAGCAGGAGTCCGACGGGCACGGACGGAGCCACGAGGGGTCCGGGCTGGGCCTCGCCATCGCGCAGCGGCTCGTGGCGCTCATGGGCGGCGAGGTCCGCGTGTGGAGCCAGAGGGGCGAGGGGACGCTGTTCGAGGTGGCCCTCCCGCTCTCCGCGCCCGGCGCCCCAGCCCCGCCCGCGGACGACGACGGAGGCGACGACGCAGCGGGCCCGGCGGGGGGCCCGGCCGACGCCCCCGCCAG
>CAZDFV010000509.1:0-2006 GCA_964504495.1 uncultured Rhodothermales bacterium | reverse complement strand
CCCGGAGCCCGTGGAGGCGGCCCCGCCCGTCCGCACGGTGAGCACGGCGCCCGAGCGGCCGGCGACCCACCGCGTCCGGTCGGGCGAGAACCTCACGCAGATCGCCCGGCGCTACGGGCTCTCGGTCGCGCGGCTCCGCGCGCTCAACGGGCTCTCGTCGGACACGATCCGGCCGGGCCAGCGGCTCCGCCTGGACGGCGAGGCCCAGGCCGCGCGGGCGACGCCGTCGCGGCCCTCGACCCACCGCGTCCGCCGGGGCGAGAACCTCACGCAGATCGCCCGGCGCTACGGCGTCTCCGTCCGGAACCTCCGCGAGTGGAACGGGCTCCGCGGCGACACCATCCGAGCCGGCCAGCGGCTCCGGCTCCGCCCGCCGGGCTCGCGCGGCTAGGCCCCGTTTCGGCCCGACAGCGCGCCGCCTCCGAGTTGGGGGCGGCGCGCTGTGTTTCGGGCGCCCTCCAGACGGTACGGGGTACCGGGTACGAGGTGCGGCCGGACCCGACCTCTGCGCTCGCCTACCCCGTACCCATCTGCGCCGTGCCCACCGGACTGGCGGCGCGCTCCGTTCGGGAAAGAGTACGGGGCGCGGGTGTACGGGAGCGGCGGCCCCGCCCCGACGCCGCCGCCAGCGGCTGGCGCCCGCCGCCGGCGTGGAGGCCGGGACCGACCGGGGGCGAACACCCCCACACCCCCATCCCCCACCCTCCGCCCATGCCGTTCGAGTTCGAGCTCCAGGCCGTTTGCCCCGAGACCGGCGCCCGCGCCGGCCGCTTCCACACCGACCACGGGGCCGTCGAGACGCCGACGTTCATGCCCGTCGGGACGGTCGGGAGCGTCAAGGCCGTCGCGCCGCGGACGCTCGGGGACCTCGACGTCCAGATGCTCCTGGGCAACACGTACCACCTCGCGCTCCGGCCCGGGCGCGACGTGCTCCGCGCGGCCGGCGGGCTCCACCGGTTCATGGCGTGGAGCGGGCCCGTGCTCACCGACTCCGGCGGGTTCCAGGTGTTCTCGCTCGCCAGCCTCCGCGACGTGACCGAGGAGGGCGTCGCCTTCCGGAGCCACCTGACCGGCGACGCGCTCCATTTCACGCCCGAGAGCGTCGTGGACACGCAGCGCGACATCGGCTCGGACGTGATGATGGTGCTCGACGAGCTCACGCCGGCGACCGTGAGCGAGGCCGAGGCGCGCCGCGCGAACGCCCGGACGGTCCGGTGGGCCGAGCGGGCCGCCCGCCACCTCGGCGCGACGGAGCCGCACTACGGGCACGCGCAGGCCCTCTTCCCCATCGTCCAGGGCGCCACCTACGCGGCCGTCCGCCGCGAGAGCGCCGAAGCCCTCGTTGAGCTCGACGCGCCCGGCTACGCGATCGGCGGGCTCTCCGTCGGCGAGGCGGCCGACGTCATGTACGACACCGTCGAGGTCACGAACGAGGTGTTGCCCTCTGACCGTCCGCGCTACCTCATGGGCGTCGGGACGCCCCAGAACCTCGTCGAGAACGTGGCCCGCGGCGTCGACCTCTTCGACTGCGTGATGCCCACGCGGAACGCCCGGACCGGCTCGCTCTTCACGACGGAGGGCCTCGTCAACATCAAGAACGCCCGGTGGACGGACTGCTTCGAGCCGGTCGACGCCGGCCTCGACGCCTACCACAGCCGGACGTTCTCGAAAGCGTACCTCCGCCACCTCACGCTCGCCAAGGAGGCCCTGGCGATGGAGATCGCGAGCGCGCAGAACCTCGCGCTCTACCTCTGGACGATGCGCGAGATGCGCGCGGCGATCCTGGACGGCCGGTTCCCCGCGTGGCGGCGGGCGTGGTCCGACCGGCTCGCGCAGAAGGCGTAGCGCGCACCCCGCTGGCGGGCGCCGCCAGCGGGGCGGGCAAACAGGCGGCGGCCCCAGCCGGAGCCGGGGCCGCCGCGTCCTGCGAGACGTCGCGGGCCGCTAGCGGACGACCGTGACCGTCCGCGCGAGCGTGCCGGCCTCCGTCGTCAGGCGGAGGACGT
>CAZDFV010000508.1:0-2007 GCA_964504495.1 uncultured Rhodothermales bacterium | reverse complement strand
CTGGCGGCCTTCGCCGGCCGGCTCTCGGACCGCCGCCGGACGGCCGACGGGCTCCGGGCCGTCGCCGAGGCGTTCGTCGGGGCGCCGGTCGAGGTGGTCGAGAACGTCCCGCGGTGGCTGCCCCTCCCCTCGCGCCCAGCGCTCGGGGCCGGCGGGCCGCGCCTGGGCGAGAACGCCCCGCTCGGCGCCCGCGTCCTCGACCTGACCGGAAAGGTCCGGCTCCGGGTCGGGCCGGTCGGGATGGACCAGTTCCAGGACCTCCTGCCCGGGGGCGGAGCGGCCCGGACGCTCGCGGCCGTCGTCCAGCTCTACGTCCGCGACGCCCTCGCGGCCGACGTCGAGCTGGTCCTGGACGCGGCCGAGGCCGGGGCCACGCAGCTCGGCGACGGGCTCGGCCAGCTCGGGCGGACGGCGTTCGTCGGGCGGCCGCGGGGGGCTGACGTACGGCGCGTGGCGACCTACGACGCCGTGAAGGCGTAGAGCAGGGTCCGCTGTGGGCCAACTGGATAGTGAAGCCGGACAACCGCCGTCTGGGCCTGGACCGCCGCGCTGAGCGCGAGGGTCCCGTAGGTCGGGACGAAGTGGGGGTCGATGCGGAACGCGAGCGCCGTCACCGCCCCGCCCTCGACGCGCGGCGCGACCGAGACCGGGAACGCAAACGCCTTCTCCACGAACGACGCTGTCCTTCCCTCCAAGGTTGGCGCGGGCGCGACGGTCACTGACGGACGACCCGGAGCCGGCCGTTCGGCCCCGCCCCGATGTACACCTCAGAGGAGACGGTCGCGGCATCGACTGCTCTGGGGGGGGCCTGGAGGAGTCCATCGGCCCCCTCCCTGTACAACTCCCAAACTCGCCCCCCCGCCCATGAGCGAAGCATGACGTCCGACGCCTCGTACGACTCAACCCCCCCCCCCGTAGAGAAGAACCATTCGTCTCCGTCAGCATCGAGAGCCCAAAGAGCGCGGAGGGAGTCCCGAGGAGGCGGAGCGACGCCCCGGAACTCGAAACTGTGATCAACGGAGACAGCAAATTCATCGTAGACAGCCGAGCCGTCGCGGGCGTCGATGAGGTCTCGGAGCCGGACGGCGTAGGCCCGGAGCCGGGCCGAGTCGGCCGGCGTGCCCTGGATGACCGGGGCCTCCCGGAACACGGCGTCGAACGACGGCGCCCCGTCCGACGGCCGCCCCACCCCGCCCGGCCGGACGAACGAGGTCGCCACCCTCACCGGGTTCGCCTGAGACCACGCCCGGGCCGAGTCGAGGGCCGGGCCGACCCCATACGCCCCCGCGTGGGGGTCGGACGCGACGGAGTCGGCCAGGGCCGCGAGCAGGGCGGGGCGGGCCTCGAAGAGCGAGTCCTCGGCCGCGGCCCACCCCGCCCACCGCGCCGCGAGCGCCCGCTCCCACGCCGCGAACGCCGAGTCCGAGGCGGCCACGCCCCGCCGGGTCCCCCCGACCTCCGACCCGTCCGGGGCCTCGACCCACATCGTGAACCGGACCGGCCGGGCCGCCACCCCGCCCGCCGTCCGGGACAGGAACGGGACGACCTCGTAGGCCGCCACGTTCTCGCCCGAGACGAGCGCCGGCGTGAGCCGCTTGCGGAGCGAGGCGCCAGCCCGGCGCCGGCCGAACACGGCGTCCTCGTGGACGGGGAACCCGTTGGCGAGGATCGTCAGGTGCCCGGCGAGGTCGACGGCCTCCCCGTCGACGGCGTACTCCTCGGGGACGACGGCCCGGCCGCCGACGAACGTGACGCCGTCGGGGGACCCGCCGACGGGCTCCCCGGCGTCGCCCCGGCATCCGGCGTAACACGCGAGGGCGACGAGGGCGACGAGGAGCGGGGTGGGCAAGCGGCGCACGGGTCAGAGCGAGAAGGTCACGCCGTCGGGGCTCCCGCCGACGTCCTCGACGGCCACGAGCGCGCCGGGGGCGGGGCGCGCGCCAGGGACGGCGGGGGCGGGGTCGAACGGGCGGGCCGGGTTGAACACGCAGAACCCCGTCACCGTGA
>CAZDFV010000507.1:0-2008 GCA_964504495.1 uncultured Rhodothermales bacterium | reverse complement strand
CCAGCCGGGCGACGACGAGCTGGCCGGCCTTCTCCGCCGCCGTCAGCGTGTCGAGCACGCCCTCCGACCACGCCGCCGCGCCGGGCCAGAGCGCCGCGGCGGAGGGGGCCGCCGGGGCGGGGGCATTCGTCGCCGTCGTCCAGACGGCGGCGGAGGCGAGGGCGGCGGCCACCGCGAGTTTGAGAACCAGAGCCATGCGGGAGCGGGGTCCGGGGGGACGCGCCATCGGAGCCAGAAAGTAGCGTGCCAAACGGCCGCCGTGAGCCCAGGGCCAACGCCGCCGGGGCCGCAGGAGTGCCCGGCCGCGGGGGTGGAAAACGCGGACCCCCGCCGGGCAGACCGCCCGACGCCCGCCCCGCTGGCGGCGCGAGTGCGCGCCGAGACGCGCCGCCGGTAGCTCGGGCGACTACCCGAGAGCACCCTCCGCATGGGCACACGGTGCGCGGTACGGTCCGAGTTCACGACGGATAGCCACGTACCCGGTGCCACGTACCCGGTACCGACCTGGTTTACCGCGGGCGGACCGTGGCGAACCCGCCGTCGACGGAGAGCGTCTGGCCCGTGACCCACCCGCTCCGGTCGCGGTCGAGGAGGAACGCGAGGGCGTCGGTCAGGTCCTCCGGCTCGCCGACCCGGCCGAGCGGGTGCATCTGGGCCGAAGCCGCCTCCGCCTGTTCCGTCCCCACGAGCCGCCCGGCGAGCGGCGTCCGGACGAGCCCCGGCGCGACGGCGTTCACGCGGATCCCCTTGGGCGCGTAGGTCGCCGCCGCGGCCCGGACGAGCCCCTCGACGCCGGCCTTCGCCGCCGCCACGGCCTCGTGGTTCGCCAGCCCGTAGCGGCCGGCCACGCTCGACATCAGCACGACCGAGCCGCCGCCGGGGGCGGCGTTCTTCTGCATCGGCCGGACGGCCGCGCGGAGGGCGTAGAACGCCGTCTCGAGGTTCAGGCGGAGCGTCTCGGCGAACTCCTCCGGGCTCGTCGCGTGGGCCGGCTTGAGGAGGATGGACCCGACGAGGTTGACGAGCCCGTCGAGCCGTCCGTGCGCCTCGACCGCGGCCTCGACGAGCCCGCCGACCGCGTCGGGCTCGGTCGCGTCGAGCGTGAACGCCTTGGCGCCGGTCTCGCCGGCGAGGGCCCCGAGCCGGTCGGCGTCGCGGGCGCCGAGGACGACGCGGGCGCCCTCCGAGGCGAGGCGGCGGGCGAGCGGGGCGCCGATCCCGCCGGTGCCACCGACGAGGACGTAGACGGGAGCGTCAGACATGAAGAGGAGAGGGGGGACGGCTGGCGGACGTCGCCAGCGGGACGCTAGGGGGCGTTGGGCCCGGAGAGGACGGCGTCGACCACGTGGACGACCCCGTTGTCGGCGTCGAGGTCGGCCTCGACCACCGTCGCCGTCACGCCCGTCCCGTCGCGGACGGTCACGGCCTCGCCGGAGGCGTCGAGGACGAGCTCGGTGCCGGCCAGGCTCTCGATCCCCATGTCGTCGAACACGTCGGCGGCGAACATCCGGGTCGAGAGGGCGTGGTCGAGGAGGAGGGCGCGGGCGGCCTCCGGGTTGCCGCGGAGGGCGCCGAGGGCGTCGGCGCCGAGGGCCTCGAACGCGGCGTCGGACGGGGCGAAGAGGGTGAGCGCGGCGTCGGCGTCGGCGAGCGTCTCGCGGAGCCCGGCCGCGTCCACGAGCGCCGCCAGCGTCGAGAGCTCGGGCGTCCGAGTGACGACGCCGTAGACGGTCCGTGCGTCCGCCGACGCGTCCGTCGTCACGTCGAGGTCGTCGGGCGTCTCCTCGACCGGGCTCCCGTCGAGGGCCACGTCGGCGGCCGGGTCGGGCTCACCCGCGCACGCGGCGAGCCCGCACGCGGCGGCGAGGAAGAGGGCGGGGAGGAGCAGGCGCATCGGCGGGGAGGGGGCGGGCCGCGCGCTAGGGAACCGCCAGCGCGCGCGCGGTTCCCTACGCCGTCCTGCTAGGTCGTAGTGACATTCAAGGTCGCGTCCTAATCGGCCGATCCC
>CAZDFV010000506.1:0-2008 GCA_964504495.1 uncultured Rhodothermales bacterium | reverse complement strand
CGGGGCGATCACGGGCGGCACGCGGCGGTCGGCGCGGTCAGGATACGGCGGGGGCGGCCCGCGCCGGGCGCTCGGGCCCGGGCCCTACGTCCCCAGCGTCTCCGCCAGCCGGTACCCGACGCCCTTGACGGTCTCGATGTAGTCGCTCCCGATCTTCTCCCGGATCTTCCGCACGTGGACGTCGACCGTCCGGTCGACGACGACGACGTCGGGGCCCCACACGGCCGAGAGCAGGTCGTCGCGTTCGAACACGCGCCCGGGGTGGCTCGCGAGGAAGAACAGGAGCTCGAACTCCTTGCGCGGGAGCCGGAACGACTCGCCGGCCTCGGGCCGCTCGACGACGTACCGCTCGCGGTCGACGACGAGGTCGTGGACGCGGACCTGGGTCGTCGTCGCCTCCTCCTCCCGCTCGACGCGGCGGAGCAGGGCCTTGACGCGGCTGACGAGCCGGCGCGGACTGACCGGCTTGGGGAGGTAGTCGTCGGCCCCGGCCTCGAGCCCGGCGACCTCGTCGCGCTCGTCGGTCCGGGCCGTGAGCATGAGGATGGGCGTGAGCCGGAGGGCCGCCCGCTCGCGGACCCGCTCGACGAGCTCGGTCCCGTCCATCCGCGGCATCATGATGTCGACGACGAGGACGTCCGGCTTCTCGGCCTCGGCGACCGCCAGCCCCTCGACCCCGTCGGCGGCCGTGAGCACGCGGAAGCCGGCCGTCTCAAGCGCGTACTGGAGGAGCTCGACGAGGTCGGGCTCGTCGTCTACGACGAGGACGGTGGCGTCGTCGGGGGCCTCGGCGTCGGGGGCCATCGGGCGGCGGGCGGGTGCGCGCCCAAGCTAGCCGGGCGGCCGCACCCCCGTGTTACCGGACTGTAAGCCGGTTCGGCCCGCAGGCCGAGCGTCCGGAGGTGGGGGCTGTGCCCGACTGCGGGCCCCGCCCAACTGGCGGGCGCCTCCACCAGTAGAGTGGCCTGCCAGGCCCGGAGGGCCGCCCAAATCGTGCTCGCCCGTCCTGGATCCCCGCCTGCGCGGGGATGACTTGTTCTGTTCGCTCATCGGCCTGAGGCGGCGCCGAGAACGTAGCGGCCCCGCCTGTTCAAGAGAGGACCTGCGGCTTCGGTACTCGGCCCGCGCGCCGGCGGCGCGACAGGCCGGGAGCCTCCGCCAGCCCTCCGACGCCCCGGCGCACCGTCCACCAACGCGCCGGGGCCGTTACCCTTCGCGGAGGGCGAGGCGGATGAGGTCCTCGGCCGACTGCGTGCCGGGATGCGCCCGGAGCGCCTTGCGGAGCCGTCGCTCGGCCTCGGCCCGGGCCAGCCCGAGCGCTTCGAGCCCGGCCCGGGCGTCGGCCCGGGCCTGCGTGTCGGTCCCGTCGCCCGGGCCGGCCGGCTCGAGCCCGTCGAGGTCGGCGAACTTGTCCTTGAGCTCGACGATGAGCTTCTCGGCCTTCCGCTTCCCCACGCCCGGCACGCGCGTGAGCATCGCCACGTCGCCGGAGACGACGGTGCTCCCGAGCTCGGCCGGGCTCATGGCGCTGAGCGCGGCGAGCGCCAGCTTCGGCCCGACGCCCGAGACCCCGATCAGCGTCTCGAACGCCGTCCGCTCGGCGCCGGTCGCGAACCCGTAGAGCGTCTGCGCGTCGTCGCGGACGACGAACGTGGTGAGGAGCTTGGCCGGCTTCCCCTCGGCCGGGAGCTTCTCGTAGGACGAGGCCGGGATGAGGAGCCGGTAGCCGACGCCGCCGGCCTCGATGACGGCCTCGGTCGGCTTTTTGTCGGCGAGCAGGCCGGAGACGTAGGCGAACAACGGTCGGGGAGCTGTGAACGGCCCAAGCTAGCGCCGGCCTGTGTCGCCGACGTGTCACCCGCCGGCGCGCCCGACCGGCACGCCACCACCGCCGGCGGGCCGCTCGGGACGGCGTCACGCGCCGCCGTCTTGGGCGCGGATCCAGTCGAGGAGCCGGCGGGCCTGGGGCGCGCGGTAGCCGCCCCGTCGGACGAGCGAGCCGAGCACG
>CAZDFV010000505.1:0-2015 GCA_964504495.1 uncultured Rhodothermales bacterium | reverse complement strand
CGGTCGGCCTCGGCGGGGATCGGGCCGGCGGAGACCATCGGCACCGGGGCCGTCCGGGCCAGCGACTGCGCGTCGGCGGCCGATGCCACCGCGACGAGCCCGACGGCGAGCACCGCCAGCCGGACGAGCTTCGTGAGGAGCGAGGGGCGGGGGCCGATCACGCCCCAGGGTACCACCGCCCCGGGCGCGCTACCCCGCCCGCAGCCGCGCGTCGAGGGCGCGGGCGAACCGCTCCGCCGAGCCCGGCGCGTAGGGGAAGTAGAGCGAGGGCTCGATCAGCTCCAGCTCCATGACGGCGAACCCGCCGTCGGGCATCCGCACGGCGTCGACGCGGGCGTAGAGGAGCGGCTCGGGGTGGGGCACCGCCGCGAGCGCGGCCTCGGCGAGCGCCCCGAGCGACGGCTCCGGCTCCACGGCCCGGATCGCGCCGCCGTGCTCCTCCTGCACCCGGAAGTCGCCGCTCGCGGGCGTCTTGAGGATCGCGTGGCTCGTCTCTCCGCCGAACGTGAAGACCGAGAACTCCCCCTCCTCCACGACCGCCCGGACGAACGGCTGCGCGAGACAGGGCCGCCCGTCCGCGAACGCGCCGAGCGCCCGCTGGCGGGCCGCCTCGTCGGTCGGTCGGAGGCGGAACGTGTCGTCCGCGTTCGCCCCGACGACGGGCTTAACGACGGCCTCGCCCCACCGGTCCAGGAGCGCCGCCAGCGCCTCGGCCGTCAGCCCGGCCCCCCACTCCGTCGGGACCGTGCGGACGCCCCGGGCCTCCAGGTCGCGGAGGTACGTCTTCTCCAGGTTCCACCGGACCACGTCGAGCCCGTTCTCCAGCCGCGCGCCCGAGGCGTCGATGGCTTCGAGGACGGCGAGGAAGGCGTCCGGGTCGTCCTGGTAGTCCCACGGCGAGCGGAGGACGACGGCGTCGAACGCGTCCCAGTCGGCGTCGGCCCGCCAGGGGACGGTCTCGACGGTCCACCCCAGCGCTTCGAGCGGCCCGACGGCGAGCGCGTCGTAGACCACGAACTCGTCGAGGCGGTCGGTCGAGAGGAAGGCGCAGGCGGGCACGGGCTCGGGGCCGTCAGGGTCGTGGGGGATTCCCGGGGGTTCGCGGAGGCCGGCCCTACGGTCCCCGGGGCGGCTCCTCAGGAAAGGATCAGACCGTCCCGACTGGTATCCGGGTCCGTCGTTCGGCACCTTGCCTGTGTCCGCTCGCGGGCCCTTTCCCACGTGCCATGACCGTCCCCATCCCCTCGCGCGCCGCCCTCCGCTCGATCCTCGCCGCCGTCTGGCTGAGCGCCGGGGTCCTCGCTATCGTCCTGTAGGCCGGTGCGGCGGGCGCTATTCGGCGCCCTCCCAGGTCAGGATGTCCTCCTCGTTCTTCGTCTCCGACTCGGGGGGCGTCGCGTACTGCTCGCACTCGGGGAGCTCCGGCTTTTTCTCGGTGATGTTGTAGCCGAGCGTCTGCCACTGCGTGGCGAGGTACGTGTTCCACTCGGCGTAGTGGGCCCACTCCTCGGGGAGCTCGTCGTCGGCGTAGATGGCCTCGACGGGGCAGGCCGGGACGCACGCGTTGCAGTCGATGCACTCGTCCGGGTGGATGGCGAGGAAGTTGGGCCCCTCGTAGAAGCAGTCGACGGGGCAGACCTCGACGCAGTCGGTGTGCTTGCAGTTGATGCAGGGCTGGGCGACGACGTACGGCATGAGCGGGGGGAGTTACCGGGCCGGCCTGGGGGGCGGCTAAACTAGAGCCCTGCCAACGCCGCCCGCGCGCACCCGTGTTCCACGCCCCCGCCCTCCGCCCCGCCCTCCGCGCCTCCGCCCTGCTGGCGGTGCTCGCCGTCGCCTCCGGGTGCGCGGCCGGGAACCGGCTCGACGAGGTCTCGCTCGACCGGAGCCGCGTGGCCGTCACCGCTGCCATCCCGCCGGCGCCGCGCGTCCAGGCCGGGAGCCCGCTGGAGGCGGGGATCGACCTGTACGACCCGATCGGAACGGCCGTCCGCGTCGGGACGGCGGCCGACAAG
>CAZDFV010000504.1:0-2020 GCA_964504495.1 uncultured Rhodothermales bacterium | reverse complement strand
CTGCGGAGCGGACGCGCCGCCGGCCGAGGTGCCCGCCCCGCCGCGTCCGGCCGAGGCCGCCGTCCCGGTCTCCCACCGCGCGGCGCCCGACGCCGTAGCGCCCGACACGACGGACGAGGAGCGGCCGGCCCTCCCCGACGGGTTCGTCCGGCTAAGCGAGGCGGCGCCCGAGATCGCCCAGGAGATCCGGTACACGACGGCGTACAACTTCGTCGGCGAGCCCATCGACGCCTACCTCGCGCCCGAGTGCGTCCTGACCGAGCCGGCCGCCGAGGCGCTGGCGGCCGTCGCGCGCGACCTCGCCCGCGACGGGCTCGGGCTGAAGGTGTACGACTGCTACCGGCCCCAGTCGGCCGTGGACCACTTCGCCCGGTGGACGGGCCGCCGCGACTCGTCGATGAAGGCGGCGTTCTACCCGTCCGAGCCGAAGGGCTGGCTGTTCGCCCGCGGCTACATCGCCACGCGGAGCGGCCACAGCCGGGGCTCGACCGTCGACCTCACGCTCGTCCGCCTCCCCGCGTCCGACGCCGTCCTGACCGACTTTCCCGACCCCTCTGGCGGCCTGCTCCCCCGCTGCGACCGCCCCCGCGGCGAGCGGCTCGACGAGCGCGACCTCGACATGGGGACGGCCTACGACTGCCTCAGCCCGCTCTCGGCGACCGCCAGCCGCGAGGTCTCGGCCGAGGCCCGGCGGAACCGGCTCCGCCTCCGCGAGGCCATGAGCCGGCGCGGCTTCCGCAACTACCCGAAGGAGTGGTGGCACTTCACGCTCCGCGACGAGCCCCACCCCGGGACCTACTTCGACGTCCCCGTCGAGTAGCCCGCGCCCCGCGTCAGCCGAGCCAGCCGGCGGCGAGCGCGGCAGACACGAGCGCCCCCAGGAGGACGACGGCGAACCCGAGGGCGGAGACGGGGCTGTGGCGGAGGCGGCTGGAGCGGCGGGCGGCGGGCATGGCGGGGCGGACGGTGTGACACAGAGACCCGGCCGGGGCCTACGAGTTGCCGGGGGTGTCACGGACCGTTCCAGACCGGTCCTGTCGACCTCTGCCCTCCCATTCCGAGTCCCCCCCGCACCTGCGGGGGTCCAGAGTGTCGAGCGCCGACGTGCCCTCCCCACCTGGATTCCCGCCTCCGCGGGAATGACCCCGGGGGGACGTCCGAGTTCTGACAGAGCCTAGACGAGCCCCTCGGCCCGGAGCCACGCCTCGGTCCGCGCCATCCCCTCGTCGAGCGAGACGGCGGGCCGCCAGCCGAGGAGGCGCCGGGCCTTCTCGACCGAGTACGTGCCCGGGTGCGTGACGTACTCGAGCGTCCGGCCCGAGAGCGGGGGCGCCCGCCCGAGCGCCCGGCTGGCGACGGCGACGAGCGGGGCGGCGGCCCACGCCACACGCGGGGGGACCGACCGGAGGCGGACGCCCAGCATCCGCGCGTAGTGGCCGAAAAACGCGCGTGGCGGGACGCCCACGCCCCCCGTCACGTGGAGGACCTCGCCGAGCCCGGCCTCGTGCTCCGCCGCGAGGAGCCCGCCGGCCACGACGTCGTCGACGTAGACCGGCGAGAGCACGCCGCGGTCGCCGTCGACGAGCGCGAACGTCCCGGCCCGGAGCATCTGGACGGCCCGGACGGTCCACTGGCGGCTGCCCGGCCCGTAGACGTCGCCCGGCCGGACCACGGTCGCCCGGACGCGCCCGGCGGCGGCGGCCTGGAGGACGGCGTGCTCGGCGGCGATCTTGGTGTCGGTGTACGGATTCCCCGTCGGCTGCGGCGGGTGCGCCTCCGGGCAGTCGTCGGGGAATCGCCGGCCGTGGACGACGATGCTGGAGAGGTGGAGGAGGCGGCCGGCGTCGGCGCTCGCCTCCACGACGAGCCGCGTGGCCTCGACGTTCTGCGCCCGGAACTGGGCCGCCGTCCCGGTCTCCCCGACGCGGGCCGCGGCGTGGACGACGAGGTCGGCGCCGGCGAGGGCGCGTTGCCACGGGCCGGGGCGCGCGAGGTCGGCCCGGAGCGTCGGCCACGGGGC
>CAZDFV010000503.1:0-2021 GCA_964504495.1 uncultured Rhodothermales bacterium | reverse complement strand
GGGCGGCCGGCGTCCGCCTCCGCCGGCGGGCCGACCTCGACGCGGGCCGGGCGCTCGCGGCCGACCTCACGGGCGAGACGTGGCGGCGCCTCCTCGACCCGACGCACGGCCCGATCTCCGAGGCCGAGGCCGCCCGCCGCCTCGCCGTCCTCACGGGCGACCACGCCCTCGTCCTCTCCGAGTACTTCCTGACGGACAAGGCCGGCCACAGCCGCGACCCGGGCCGCGCGCGCCGCGTGCTCGCCTCGCTCGACCGCTTTGTCGGCGCCCTCCTCGACCGCCTCGACCCGGCCCGCGACCTCCTCGTGCTCGCGAGCGACCACGGGAATCTGGAGGACCTCGGCACGAAGACGCACACCCGCAACCCGGTCCCGCTCGTCGCGCTCGGCGCCGGGGCCGGCCGGTTCGCCGACGCCCGCTCGGTCCTGGACGTGACGCCGCGCGTCGTCGGGGCGCTCGCGTAGCGCGGGGCGCGCTGGCGCCGGCCGCCAGCGGGGCGGGCCGCCGTGCCGACCTTCCCGACGCACCGCCCCACCGCCGCCATGCCCTCCTGGCCGACCATGCCCGCCTACGCCGAGTGGGCCGAGACCTACGCCACGCTCCACCGCTGGGCCCAGATCGTCGGCAAAGTCCGGCTGGCGCAGACGCCGTGGACGAACCACTCGTGGCACGTCGCGCTCTACGTGACGGCCCGCGGGCTGACGACCGGGCCCGTCCCCCACGGCACGCGGACGTTCGAGGTCGCGTTCGATTTCGAGGCGGGCCGGCTCCGCATCGAGGCGAGCGACGGGGCGGCCGAGGCGCTCCCGCTCCGGGCGCAGTCCGTGGCGGCGTTCTACCGCGAGACGCTGGACGCGCTCGACCGGCTCGGGCTGGCGGTCGCCGTCCACGGGTCCCCGAACGAGCTCGAGGACGCGACGCCGTTCGCCGAGGACGAGGCGCACGCGGCCTACGACGCCGGCGCGGTCCGGCGCGTCTGGGGGGCGCTCGTCCAGGCCGACCGGGTGTTCCGCCAGTTCCGCGCCCAGTTTGTCGGGAAGTGCAGCCCGGTCCACCTGTTCTGGGGCGCGCTCGACCTCGCCGTCACCCGGTTCTCGGGGCGGACGGCCCCGCCTCACCCCGGCGGCATCCCCCACCTCCCCGACTGGGTCACGCGCGAGGCGTACTCGCACGAGGTCTCGAGCGCCGGGTTCTGGCCGGGGGGGCCGGACCACGAGGCCCTGTTCTACAGCTACGCCTACCCCGAGCCCGACGGGTTCCGCGACGCCGCCGTCCGGCCGGAGGCGGCGTCCTACGACGCGGACCTCGGCGAGTTCGTCCTCCCCTACGACGCCGTCCGCCGGTCGGACGACCCGGACGCCACGCTCCTCGCCTTCCTCGAAGACACCTACGCCGCCGCGGCCGACGCGGCCGGGTGGGACCGCCCGGCCCTCGAGCGCCCGGCCGACCCGCGCGACGTGTGGGCCGGCGGGTGGCGCCCGGCCGGCGGCGCGGGGTGAGGGCGTCCGCGACAAGCTGGCGGCCCGTTCCGACGGCCGCCGCCAGGGCTATCGCGGACTCCGAACGAGACCCTACGGACGCGTCATCCAGGTTGAGAGGCCCGAGTTGAGATCCTTCGCTGGCGCTCAGGATGACAGGGGGGAGAGTATGCGATAGCCCCGACGGCCGCCGCCAGCGGGCCGGGCGCGATCCGCCGGAGGGCCGCGTTACCTTGGCCGCCCCGCGAGAGTGGCGGAATGGTAGACGCGCCAGACTTAGGATCTGGTGGGATAGCTCCCGTGGGGGTTCAAGTCCCCCCTCTCGCACTCGGGCCCGGCCGGCGCCTCGCCGCAGCCGGGCCCTCCCGTTTCGAGCCCCCGCCCCGTGCGACACCTCCCCCTCCTCGCCGCCCTCCTCGTCGCTGGATGCGCCGCGACGGCCGACCGCGCCACGCCCGACCCGCTCGACGTGGCCGTCGGGCGCGCGCCGGACGGGCTCCTCGCACGGCCCGACCTCCAGGCCCTCGTCGACCTCCAGGTCCG
>CAZDFV010000502.1:0-2026 GCA_964504495.1 uncultured Rhodothermales bacterium | reverse complement strand
CACCGCGGCCGCCCGCCCCGCGCCGGCCGCGGCGTCCGCCGACCCGCGTCCGATCCCGGTCGACCTCCTGGCCCGGCTCGAGGCCGCCGGCGACGAGCCGGTGGCGACCGAGCTCGGCGCCCTCCTCGGGGCCGTCCAGCACGGGTTCGGGACGGAGAGCGCGCACCTCGAGCCGACGCTCGGGTCCTACGCCGCCCGGACCGCCGCCCGGATCGACCGGTCCAGCACCGACACGTTCTACGTGGCCGTCACGGCGCCCTCCCCCGCCCTCGCCGAGGCCCGGGCCGCCCTCGTGTCGCGCCTGTTCTCGGGGGCCGTCGGCGACGACCGCCTCCGGGTCTCCGCCGGGACCGGGCCCCACGCCCTCACCCTCGTCTCCGACTAGACCGATGCCCGCTGCCCTCCTGCTCCTCGCGAGCGTCTCGACCGTCGTGTGGCTCGTCCTGGCCGTCCTGGCCGGGTCGCTCATCGTCGGCGGGACGGCGTTCTTCTTCGTGCGCGCTCGGGCCGTGGAGGACGTCGAGGCCAAGTCGGCCCCGACGGGCCCGGACGAGACCCGGGCCCTCGGCGAGCGGATCGAGACCGCCCTCCGGGAGCAGCGGCTCCAGGGCGAGACGCAGCGGCAGGTCCTCGCCCAGAAGATCGAGGGCCTCCAGCAGGCCGCGGACGCGCAGCGGGCCCAGACCGAGGCCCAGATCGAGACGCTCCACGGAACGCTCCACGAGGTGCTCCGCCGTCTCTCCGGCGCCGAGGCCGCCCGGCCGTCGGGCGGGGCCGTAGAAGGCGACGGCCAGGCGGACGCCCCGCCCGCGACGCCCACCCGGCGAGCCGCGCTCTCCCCGCCGGCCCCGCCCATCGAGGCGGACGCCGCCGACGGCCCGTCCCTGTTCGAAGACGTCCCGCTCGCGACGTTCGCGTTCGAGGAGGTCACGTTCGAGCCGGCCGCCCCGGGGCCGTCGGCCGACGGCCTGCAGGCCGCCGACGCCCCGTCCGTGACCCTCCCCTCCGGCGACGGTCAGGACGCCCCGGTCGACGGTCCGCCGGACGCCCCCCCCGTGTTCGAGGCGTGGGACCCGTCCGCCAGTGGGGAGGAGGCCCCCGACGCCCCGCCGGAGGCGGCCGGCGACGACGGCGCGGCGCCCCACCCCGAAGGGGCCGACGACCTGACGGTCATCTCGACCATCGACGAGGACACGCAAGCGCGGCTCTACGCTGAGGGCATCCTCACGCTCGACGAGATCGCGTGCTGGAGCCGGAGCGACGCCCGCCGCGTCGGGGCCGCCGTCGAGGTCCCCGAGGACACGATCATGAACCGGTGGGTGTTCGAGGCCCAGGCCGCCGTCTTCGACAACGCGCGGTAGGCCCCCGGGCGAGGGCGCGGCGGCCTACTGCCCGATCGGCGAGCCCGGCGGCGTGACGAGCGGCTCCCGTTGGCGGTCCGGGTCGAAGTCGCGGTCGAGGAACCGGAAGACCTCGTCGGCCAGCCAGCGGCCCAGGACCGAGTCCTCGTCCTCGCCGGCCGCGCCGAGGTCGGTCGCCAGCGCGACGACGTGGTCCACGGTCTGCGCCCGGACGGACGGGGCAGCGTCGCCGCTGGCGGCAAGCCGGAGGAGGGCCTCGACCCACGCCGTGAGGGCGGCCCGGCGGACCTCGGCGGCGTAGGCGTCCGCTACCGGCGCCCCGCGGACGGCCGCCGTCGTCTGGCTCAGGACGTCCGTGAAGCTCGGCAGCGACGGGTCGAGGTCGTCCTGGTAGACGAGCCGGGCCGCCCGCTCGGGCTCGAGGAGGAAGTCGAAGACGAGCCCCGCCGCCGTCTCCGCCGGGGCGACCGGGTCGAACGTGAGCCCGGTCCGTCCGTCGAACAGCTCGCGCGTCGGACCGTAGCCGGGCGGGCGCGGCGGAATCCCCGTCCGCGCGGCTTCGGGCAGCGCCAGCGCGTCGGGCGTGACGGCCTCGAGGAGCGCGTCGAGCGCGGCCCGCTGGAGCGCGGCAGGAACCGGCTCGGGCGGCCCGGACCCGTCGCCCC
>CAZDFV010000501.1:0-2032 GCA_964504495.1 uncultured Rhodothermales bacterium | reverse complement strand
GGCGGGCGGAACGCCTTTCCGCCGCCGGGCAACGCCTTCCGCCGCGACCGCCCCCGGCGGCCGCCAGCGGGGCGGGGCGGCGGCGGCAGGCCGTTTGCCGAGGGGCTGGCGGACCCCGACCCCGCCCATGCTCCTCCGCCTCCGCAACGCCGTCGCCTCGATGGCCGAGCTCCAGCAACGCCAGGACCGCGTCGCGAACAACCTCGCGAACGTGGGGACGACCGGCTACCTCCGCGACCGGACGTTCGCCGCGGCCCTCCGCGAGCGGATCGACGTCGAGGGGGCGCCCCAGAGCACGCGCGAGGCCGGCCAGTTCGTGGGCCCCGTCGGCGGCCCGCTCGTCGAGACCGGGAACGCCCTCGACCTCGCGCTCGAGGGCCCCGGCTTCTTCGCCGTCCAGGACGCCGACGGGCGGACGCGCTACACGCGTGCCGGCGAGTTCGTCCTCGGCGCCGACGGGGCCGTCCGCTCGCCGCAGGGGCACGCGCTCCTGCGCGACGACGGGGCCCCGCTCACGCTCCCGCCCTCGGGCGGCGAGATCGCCGTCACGACCGGCGGCGCCGTGACCGTCGGCGGCACGCCCGTCGGCCGGGTCGCCGTCGTCGAGGCCGAGGACCCCGGCGCCCTCGTCCGCCTGGACGGGGCCACCTTCGAGTCCGCCGGGCTGGCGGTCCGTCCGAGCGCCGCGAACGTCCGCCAGGGGTTCCTGGAGACGTCCGGCGTGGACCCGGTGACCGAGATGGTCGACCTCATGGCCCACGTCCGCCTGTTCGAGAGCCAGCAGCGGGCGCTCCGCACGACCGACGACGTCCTCGGCACCGTCACCCGCGACCTCGGCACGTTCTAGAAGGGCGAGGGACAGGGGGCATGGGGCAAGAGGCCCCAATCCCCCTGCCCCTCGCCCCATCCCCCTTGCCCTAAACCCATGCTCCGTGCCCTCCGCACCGCCGCCCTCGGCATGAGCGCTCAGCAGACGAGCGTCGACAACACGGCGAACAACCTGGCGAACGCCACGACCACCGGGTTCAAGAAGAACCGGGTCGCGTTCCAGGACCTCCTCTACCAGCGCGTCCGCGCGGCCGGCGGGGAGGACGGGGCCGCGCCCCCGGCCACGCTCCAGCTCGGCCACGGGGCCGTGGCCGTGGCGACGGTCGGGACGTTCACGCAGGGCTCGCTCTCGGAGACCGGGAACGCCCTCGACCTCGCGATCAACGGGGCCGGCTTCTTCGCCGTCCAGATGCCCGACGGATCGCGGTCGTACACCCGCGACGGGTCGTTCACGCTGACGGCCGAGGGCCGGCTCGTGACGCAGAGCGGGTTCGCGCTCGACCCCGGCATCGAGGTCCCAGCAGACGCCCTCGACGTCCAGGTCCAGGCCGACGGGACGGTCCGCGCGCGCCTCCCGGGCGAGCCGGAGCCGGTCGAGCTGGGCCAGGTCGAGCTCTCCCGGTTCCCCAACCCGGCCGGGCTGACGGCCCTCGGTGGCAACCTGTTCGTCCAGAGCGAGGGGAGCGGCGAGCCGGTCACGGCGCCGCCGGGCGAGGACGGCCTGGGCGTCGTGGTCCAGGGGTTCCTCGAGGCCTCGAACGTGGACGTGGTCCAGGAGATGGTCGAGCTGATCTCGGCGCAGCGGGCCTATGAGCTGAACTCGAAGATGGTGCAGGCGGGCGAGGAGATGCTCCAGATCGCCAACGGCGTCAAGCGGTAATGCGGCTGGCCCTCCTCCTCTTTACGCTCACCCCCCTGGCGGCCTCCGCCAGCGAGGCGGATGTGGCCGCCGCGGCGCGGGCCGCGATCGAAGCGTCGTGGCCGGAGGCCGCCGCCGACGTAGAGGTCCGGGTCGTCCGCCTGAGCGGGGCCGTCGAGCGGGCCCAGCCGCCCCTCCGCGTCCGGTTCGCCGGCGACGGGGTGCCGGGCGGGCGCGTCTCGGCCAAGGTCGAGGCGCAGGACGCCAGCGGGGCGTGGGCGCGCGTCGGCTGGGCTTTTCTGCATGTGGCGCGGTTCGGGACCGCGGCCGTCCTCACGCGCGACG
>CAZDFV010000500.1:0-2038 GCA_964504495.1 uncultured Rhodothermales bacterium | reverse complement strand
GGCGGCCGAGGCCGAGCGGAGGCTCGACGCCGTCCTTGTCCGCGCCCCGTCGGCCTGACCCCGGGCTGGCGGCGCGCTCCGCCAGCGGGGCGGGGCGGGCCCGGCGCGCTGGGCGCTCGACCACCCCCAGCCCCCTTTCCGGGGGAACCACCTCGGGGCGCCTTGCGCCTACGGGCGCGCCGCCTACTGCCCCCGCCCCGCGAGCGCCGTGCGGACGGTCTGGAACAGGATCTTCGCGTCCATCTGGAGGCTCATGTTCTCGATGTAGAACAGGTCGAACTTCAGCTTCTGGCGGACGTCATCGAGGTCCTGGTCGTACCGCCACTTGACCTGGGCGAGCCCGGTGATCCCCGGCTGGACCCGGTGGCGCCGGCTGTAGAGCGGGATCTGCTCGGCGTGCCGGGCCACGAAGAACGGCCGCTCCGGGCGCGGGCCGACCAGGCTCATCTGGCCGAGGAGGACGTTCCAGAGCTGGGGCACCTCGTCGAGCCGGAGCCGGCGGAGCCACCGGCCGAGCGGCGTCACGCGGTCGTCCCGGCGACCGGCCCAGACCGGCCCCGTCTCGCGCTCGGCGTCGTGGACCATCGTCCGGAACTTGAGCATCGTGAACGGCTGGCCGCCGCGCCCGACCCGCGTCTGGCGGTAGATGGCCGGGCCCGGCGACGTGGCCCGGACGAGCGCCCCGAGGAGGACCCACACCGGCAGCCCCGCCAGCAGCACGAGCGCGCTCACGACGGCGTCGGCGATCCGCTTCGTCCGGCGCTCCCAGACGGGGATCGGCTCGGGGAGCACCTCGATGAGCGGGAGCCCGTAGGTGTGCTCCGTCCGGGCCATCCCGCCCACGGCGGCGTAGAAGTCGGGGACGAGCTTGAGCGTGACCGGGCGCCCGTCGCAGACGCGGAGGACGGCGTCGAGCGTGGCGTGGTCGTCGGGCCCGAGCGCGATGAGGACGTCCTGGACGCCCAGCCCGTCGATCAGCCGGGGGAGCTCGGCGACGGCGGCCTCGGGCGCCCCGGCCGCCGTGACCTCGACGGCCCCGGCCGGGAGCGCGTCGCCGGCGGGGTACCGCCGCTCCCGGACCCCGCCCCCGTCGCCCGCCAGCACGGGCTCCGCGACCTCCGGCGGACGGAGCCGGACGGCGCCCACGATCTCGATCCCGGCCGCCGGGTACCGCGCGAGGTCGTGGTAGAGCGTCTCGACCCGGTCCGACCACCCCACCACGACCGCCCGGTGCCGCCCGTGCCCGCGGACGACGAGGGCCCGCTGGGCGCTCCGGATGACGAGCCGGCCGGCCCCGACGAGCCCGAGCGTGACGGCCCCGTACGCCGCCATCGACTGGCGGACGACGTCGGCCGCGACGTGCTCGAGCGCGTACCCGAACAGGAGGACGAGGACGCCGACGGCGACGACCTTCGCGAGCGCGACGAGCTCGTCGAGCCGGCTCCCGGCGTACCGCTCGGCGTAGAGGCCCGAGAACGAGAACAGGACGAGCCACGCGGCCACGACCAGCACGGCCCCGAGCGCGGCCGACCCCGCCGGCGCCGGGAGCCAGTCCCACGCAGCCGGCCCGCGGAGCACCCAGACGGCCGCCCCCAGGAGGGCCAGGACGTCCCCCAGGACCAGGGCGAACAGTTCGACTCGTCGAGACAACGGCGCGGAGCGGGCGGGGCGCGTAGCGGAAGGGTCTCGGCGACGAGGGGCGGGTGAGAGGGGCGCCGGCAAGGTATCGGCCCCCGCCCCCGCGCGCAAGGCACGCCCGGACGACCCGTAGCTTGCGCCGATGCGCCTCGCCCTCCTCGCCCTCGCCCTGCTGGCGCCGCTCGCGGGCGCGGCCCAGGACCACCGCCTCCTCCCCGCCGACGACCCGGCCTACCGCTGGGTCGAGCGGCTCCAGCGGCGCGGCCACCTCCTCGGGCTCAACCCGACCGTCGCCCCGTACACCGAGGGCGAGGTCCGCGACGCGCTCGGGCGGCTCGGGCGGCTCTCGCCCGCCGAGAAGCGCTGGGCCCGCCGCCTCCGCCAGCGGCTCCGGCCGCAC
>CAZDFV010000499.1:0-2091 GCA_964504495.1 uncultured Rhodothermales bacterium | reverse complement strand
CCCACGCCGCCACCGCCGCCGTCGCCAGCCCCCACGGGAGCGCGAGCGCGCCGGACACGAGCCCGACCGGGACGAGGAACGCCGCCGCCGCCGCCAGGGCGCCGGGGAGGAGCAGCCACGAGGCCGCGCCCAGGAGCGGCGGCACCCGCGCCTCGAACGAGAACGGCACGGCCGCGTCGAGGTAGAGCGGGACGAGGACGAGCGGAGCCAGGAGCACGAGGTGGGCCGCCTCCTCGGCGCCCCCGCCCCCGACGCGCAGTGGGAGGAACAGGAGTGCCATCCACACGACCATGCCGACGAGGGCGCTCCGGGAGAGGCGGCGGGAGAGGACGGGCACGCGGACGGAGGCCGGGGGGACGGCCGGCGAAGATAGCGGGAGGGCCCGGGCGGGTCGAAACCGGCCCCCCCACACGCCGTACGTCCCGGCCCCCGTTCTACCGGCCGCCGTCCCCCGCCCCTGCCATGCGCCCGAGACACGCCGCCCTCGCGCTCGCGCTCCTCCTCCTCGGCTGCGAGCGGCCGGCCTTCTCGCAGCAGCCGCCCGCCGAGCCGCTGGGCGTCGAGGGCCCGCTGGCGGAGGGGGCCGGCGCGCTCGAGACGGTCGAGGGCGAGATCGCGTCGAGCCGGCGGACGGCCATCACGCGCGCCGTCGAGGCGGCGAGCCCGGCCGTCGTCTCCGTCAACGTCATCGAGGTCCGCAACGTCCGGCTCCGCGACCCGTTCGCCGGCTTTTTCGGGCGCCGCGTGCCCGACCGGGTGTACCAGCAGCAGGTCCAGGGGCTCGGGTCCGGGTTCATCATCTCGCCCGACGGCTACATCGTGACGAACGACCACGTGGCCGGGAACGCGACGAAGGTCACGATCGCGTTCCCCGACGGGAGCCAGCTCCCGGCCGCGCTCGTCGGGAGCGACCCGGCGACGGACATCGCCCTCCTCAAGGTCGAGCCCGAAGAGCCCCTCCCGTACCTCGCCTTCGAGAACCGCGGCGAGCCCATCGTCGGCGAGTGGGCCATCGCGCTGGGCAACCCGTTCGGGCTGTTCGAGGCGGCCGAGCCGACCGTCACCGTCGGCGTCGTGAGCGCGGTCGGCCGCGACTTCCCGGCCCAGGAGGGCCGGACGTTCCGCGACATGATCCAGACCGACGCGGCCATCAACTCGGGCAACTCGGGCGGCCCGCTCGTCGACGCGCTCGGCCGGGTGATCGGGATGAACACGTTCATCTTCTCGCGCTCGGGCGGGTCGGTCGGGATCGGCTTCGCCGTCCCGTCGTGGCGGGTCCAGCAGGTCGTCGCCGAGCTCCGCGAGGGCGGGACCGTCGACCGCTCGTTCTACACCGGCCTCAACGTCCGCCCGGTGACGGCCCGGATCGCCCGGCTCCTCGGGCTGGAGGACGCCCGCGGGCTCATCGTCCAGAGCGTCGACGCCGACAGCCCGGCCGAGGCGGCGGGCCTGGAGCCCCGCGACGTCATCGTCTCGATCGGGGGCGAGGCCGTCGGCTCCAACGAGGACGTCCGCCAGCGGCTCGTCGACAACCGGGCCGGCGACGTCGTCCGGCTCGGCGTGCTCCGGGCCGGCCGCGAGCTCGACGTCGACCTCACGCTCGGGGTGGCGGGGTGAGGGCACGGCTCGTGACGGTCGGGCTCGCGGTCCTCGTCGTCGCGCTCGCCGGGTGCCTCCCGTCGAGCCAGCGCGAGAACGCCCGCGACCTCTCGCCCGCCGACTCGGCCTCGGTCCGCCTCGCCGCGACCGCCCCCGTCGACACCCTGGACGTCGTGTGGACGGCCCAGGCGCCCGCCAGCGAGCCGATGCCGATCCCGACGTCGCTGGGGTGGCTGGGCGACCGTCTCGCCGTGGTCGAGACGCAGGGGGGGAGCGTCCGCGTGTTCACCGACGACGGCGTCTACGCCGGGCGGACGCGGACCGGCGACGAGACCTTCCCCTACTTCGCCGGCGCGCGCGGCGACACCGTGGTCGTCCTCGCGCGCGGGGCGGACCGGCTGCTGTGGGTGGTCCCTGGCGTCGGCGTCGTCCGCGACGTCCCGGCCCCGCCCGGGGCGACGGCGGCGCTCGCCACGGACGGCCTGCTGGCGG
>CAZDFV010000498.1:0-2092 GCA_964504495.1 uncultured Rhodothermales bacterium | reverse complement strand
GGCGCCCGACGGCGGCGTTGGCGGCCCGGCGGAAGGCGGGGCCGGGGACCTCCGACTGGCGGGCCCCGCCGAGGCGGAGGCGGAGGACGCGGCCCTCGCGCGAGCGCTCGGCGACCGAGACGCTGGTCACGCGCCCGCCGAACCGGGCCGAGAGCGCCCGGTGGAGGGCCTCGGCGCGCACGGTCGTCCGCCAGCGGTGGTCGGGGGCGTCGGCGTCCCACGGGTCCTCGACGCCCCGCAGGTAGGGGAGCGGCCCGCCGGCCCACACCGTCTCGTTGTCGGCCGTGTGGCCGCCCGACGACGACGAGTAGACGGACTCCGCCAGAGTGCCCGCGTACGTCAGGACTTCGCCCGCCGTCTCGGCCGCCGCCTGTCGAGAAACGGGTGTGACGGCGCCGAGGCCGCGGTAGACCTGCGAGCCGACCCCGTCGGTCACGTCGTGGTGGGCGTGCGCGCCGCGCCGGCGGAGCGCGTACGTCCGCGCGAGGACGGCCTGGGCCTTGACGCCCTCGACCTCGGCGAACGGGTACTCGCTCGCCACGACGCTCGCCACGTAGTCCTCGACCGGCGCGTGGTTGACGAGCACGAGCCACCCCCCGCGGGCGGACGCGCGGAGCGCGCCGGCGTACGTCCGCTCCTGCCGGCCCGCCGCGACGGAGACGGGACCGCTCTCGACGACGACCTCACGCCCACGCGCATCGACACCGGGCGCCGACGCGCGCACGTCACCTCCGCCCGCCCGCAACCGGAGCCGGTTGCCCGGCGCGAGCGTCCCCACGGCGCGCCCGTCCACGACGACCGCCAGCGGGGCGGGGCCCTCGACGGTCGCCTCCCGGACCTCAGCCTGGGCAAAAATGTGGACGCGGACGACGTCCGCCGGCTGGGCAGCGGCGGACGCGGCGACGACCGCCAGCAAGGCGGCCGCGAGGCGGGGGGACGGCATGGCGGGGGGGGGGCGGGGGGGGGGGGGGGGGCGGGGGGGGGGGGACAAGGTATGGGCCCGTCGCCGACCGCCTCAAGCGGCCTACAGGCTCAGCCGGTCCCGGAGCTCGCGCGACCGCGCCCGGCTGGCGACGACCTCGTGGCCGCCGTCGAGGAGCACCTTGTACCGGCCCGAGAACCAGGGCACCAGCTCGCGCACGGCCGTCAGGTTCACGAGCGCGTTCCGGTGGACCCGCATGAACGTCCGCCCGTCGAGCCGCCCTTCGAGCGTGTCGAGTGGGAACGAGACGATGTGGCGCGATGGGGCCGCCCCCCGGCCGCCCTCGCTCCGCACGTAGAGGCTCGTGATCCCGTCGTGGACCTCGGCCGCGACGACCTCGGCGGCGTCGACCACGATGAGGCGGTCGCGGCCCTGGATCGTGAACCGCTCGATCGGCGCCTCGCTAGCGGGCGCGTCGGGCGCGTCGTCCTCGGCGATCTCGTCGAGCGTGTCGAGGAGGGCCGCCAGCCGGTCGTCACGGTCGGCGTCGTGGTCGCGCCGGGCCTCGACCCGGCCGAGCGCCTCCTCAAGCCGCTCGGCCTCGACCGGCTTAAGGAGGTAGTCGGTCGCGTTCGCCCGGAAGGCCCGGAGCGCGTACTCGTCGTACGCCGTCGTGAAGACGACGTCCGGCCGGGCCTCGGCGCCCACGCGCTCGATGACCTCGAACCCGTCGAGTCCGGGCATCCGCACGTCGAGGAGGGCGAGGTCGAAGGGCGACGCCGAGAGGGCCTCGACGGCCTCGACCCCGTCGCCGGCCTCCTCGACCGCGCCAACGCGGCCAGCCTCGACGTGGGGGGCCAGGAGCCGGCGGAGGCGCAGTCGGGCCGGCGGCTCGTCGTCGACGATGAGGACGCGGAGGGGGCTCATGCGGGTGCGGGGGCGTGGAGGGGGAGGCGGAGGGTCGCGCACGTCCCGGGCTCGGCCGGGCGGACGGCGAGGCGGGCGGCCCCACCGTAGAGCTGGTCGAGGCGCCGGGCCACGTTCGTCAGGCCGACGCCGTAGAATGAGTCCAGGCTGGCGGCCCCGCCCGCGTCGGCGGACGGCGTGCCGCTGGCGGAGGCCGCGGCCGAGGCGTGCGTGTCCCCGGGAGCCGCGCCGTCGCCGCCCGGG
>CAZDFV010000497.1:0-2095 GCA_964504495.1 uncultured Rhodothermales bacterium | reverse complement strand
GTGAGCGCGAGGTCGAGGGCGCCCGCGTCCTCCCCGGCCGTCGCGCGGCCGAGGGCGTCGAGGGCGGCCTCGAACGCCGCCGTGCTGGCGGCCCCGTCGCGGCCCTCGGCCCCGCCGATCACGGTGCCCTCGTCGACATAGACGACGGCGGCGATCACGCGGCCGAGCACGCTCTGGACCGCGTCGCCCACGGCGGCGTCGCCGGCCACGAACGCGAACGCGCCCGGTCCGTCGGGGAGCGTCTCCGGCGGGAGCGCGAGGTCCCCGCCGGTCGTGGCGAACACGAACGCCTCGCCCGGCCCGAGGAGGGCGTCCGGCGAGGCCGCAAACGTGACGCTCTGCGTGAACGGGTCGAACACGACGAACGTCCCGGCCGAGAGGTCGACGACCTCGTCCTCCGAGTCGTTGGCGAGGGCGGCGAACTCGCCGCGCGGGTCGCCCTCGCCGTCGGCGTCGAACCCGGCGAACACGAGGGGCGAGCCCGGCGCGGCGTCGATGGCGTCGCCGGCCAGCTCGCCCAGGGCGAGGTCGGCGCGGATGAGCCCGAACCCGGTCTGGTCGTCGAAGCCGGGCGCCGCGCCCACGTTGAAGGCGAACCCGAACGGCACGGCGTTGAGGATGTCCGCGGCCGTCCCCTCGAGCGCGCCGTAGAGCACCTCCGGGTCGGCCGCCCCCCCGTTCGACTCCACGGCGAGGGCGGCCACGGCGGCGGCGTTGGGGGCCGCCGCGCTCGTCCCGAAAAAGTTCGGGAGCGTGTCCGCGTCGGCGCCCGAGTCGCCGCCGAAGAACGTGTTGTTGTCGCCGTCGGAGGCCGTGGCGTCCGGCTTCATCCGGTCCTCCGGCGTCGCCAGCCGGTCGCCGTTGACGTCGAGCCGGATGTCGAGCCCGCCGTACGACGTGAACGACGCGACGGCGGCGGCGCCGAAGACCTCGGGCCGCGAGCGGACGAAGCCGTTGAGCGGGGCCGTGTTGAACCACGGGGCCGCGCCGGTCGCGAACGTCCCGGCCGCGTTCGAGTGGCCGTAGACCGTCGACGTCCCGGGCTCGACGTACTCGGCCTCCTGGATCACGAACCGGCTGCCGCCGAAGTTGAGGTACTTCAGCCGGCGGCTCTCGCCCGAGAACTTCGTGAGGGCCACGTAGATCACGGCCGGCTCGGCGTCGGCGGGGTGGGTGTACTCGATGAACTCGTACGGGGCCCCGAACACCGGGTTGAAGTTGGTCGACGAGGCCAGGATCTGGGCCTGGGTCACGTCGCCGGTCGGCTCGTTCAGGACGAACACGTCGTAGTCGCTCGTCGGCGTCTGGCCCGGGGCGCCGCCGATGAGGGCGGGGTACGGGCTGAAGTCGACGGCGGCGAGGACCGAGGGCTCGTCGTACTGGAACGCGAACCGGAGCGTCTCGCCGGGGAAGATCTGGACGTCCTGGAACGGGTCGACGCCCTCGCCCGGGTCGAAGTCGTGGAGCTCGCCGTAGACGTCGAACCGGGGCGGGAGGCGGGGGTCCGGCGACGGGGTCTCGAGCGTGAGGACGCGGTCGGACGGGGCAAAGTCGGCCTCGTAGGAGGCGTCCGCCGAGTTCCCGGCCGACGAGAAGTACGTGGCCCCCTGGGAGACGACGTAGTCGGCGGCCTGGGCGATGAGGCCGTCCTGGAAGAACGGGTCGGTCGAGATCCCGATGTCGTCGACGATCACGGCGCTCCCGGCCTGGAACAGGTCGATGACGCCGCCGGCGAAGCTGATGTAGCCCTCGAAGGCGGTGTGGAACGCGAACGTCGCGCCCGGGGCCACGTCGTAGGCCAGCTGCATCATGGCCCGGCCCTCGTCGGAGCCGGCGCCCGAGTCCAGGTCGTCGAGGACGAGGACGTCGTCGGGGAGGTCGCCGGTCTCGACGTCGGTTGCGGCCGTCGTCCGGCACGAGAAGTCGGGGTCGTCGTCGCGGGTGTCGCAGTTGGCGTACGAGTCGGAGAGGACCCCGATCCGGACGCCGGCGCCGTCCACGTCGAACAGGTCGCGGGCGCGGGCGGCCCGGAGGGCCAGGCTGGCCTCGCCGGTCACGGCGCCGACGCGGGCGGCGGCCGGGGCGGCGGCCGGGG
>CAZDFV010000496.1:0-2105 GCA_964504495.1 uncultured Rhodothermales bacterium | reverse complement strand
CGAGGGCGCGGAGCGGGCGGGCAGGGGTGGGGGCGACGGGCACGGGGGGCGGGGCCGGAGTGTTCGGTCCGGCCCCGGGCGAGGTTACGAACCCGGCCGGCCCCCCACGGCGCGCGGTCGTGCCGGGCGGGGGGGCAGGCAACCCCGCCGGCCTGGCCCCGTAGCGCCCCCCTCACCTCCCACCCGTCCGTGCGGACTGCCCTCTCCCGCGTCCTCCTCGTCGCCCTCCTCGGCGTCGCCGTGTACGCCCTCGTCCGCGAGCCCGCCCAACGCTCGGGGGCCGCCGTCTCCATCGAGGGGGTCGGGGCGGAGGAGGTCGAGTGGCAGGCGTTCCGGCTGAGCGGCCCGGCCCGGCTGGCGGTCGACGCGGCCGGGGCGTTTGAGGAGGGCGGGTCGCCTGCCTCCGACACCACGCTCGCCGCGGCGGCCTGGATCGTCCGGCGGGAGGACGGGGCCGTCGTGTGGCGCCTGGACCCCGAGCGGCCCGGGCGGGGCACGTTCGTCGCCGTCCGCGACACGGTCCGACTCCCCGCCGGGACGTACGACGCCTACGTCGCCACGTTCGGGGACCCGCTCGTGCGGGCTCCCCTCGAGGGCGGGTCGCTGGGCGAGCGGGTCCGGGCCCTCCTCAGCCGGGGCGGCCAGTCGTGGAAGGGCGACGCGGGCCGCTGGCGCCTCGTCGCGACGCCCGTCGGGTCGGAGGCCCGGGCCGCCCTCGTCCGCCCCGGTTCCGACCGGCCGGAGGACGTCGCGTCCGACCCGGCCGTCCTCTGGCGGGCCCGGGCCGTGCGGAGCGGCCGTCGCCACGAGGCCCTCCTCCGCGTGACGGCGCCGGCCCGCCTCCGCGTCCGCGCGACGACCGAGGTGGTCGACGGCGTCGTGGCCGACTCCGCCTCCGTCGTCCGCCTCGGCACGCGCGACACGGTCTGGTCCGCCCGCTCGGGGGCGGGGACGTGGGCCGGCGGCTCAGTCAAGAACCGCCTCTTCGACGAGGCCCTCGCCCTCGCGCCCGGCCTCTACCGCGTCGCCTTCGAGGCCGACCGCTCGCACGCCTACGGGAACTGGACGGCCAACCCGCCCTTCCGCCCCTGGGCGTGGGGCATCGAGGTCTCGGAGGTAGAGCCCGCCGGGGCCGTCACGCTCCTCGACCCGAGCACGCTCGACCTCCCCCGCATCGCCGCGTTCGAGTGCGTCGGCCCCGACGAGCGCCGCGTGGACGTCTTCACCCTCCCCGACCCGACGGACGTCCTGGTCGTCGCCGTGGGCGAGGTCAAGTCCGGTCGGCGCTACGACTGGGCCGCCCTCGACCGCGAGGACGGCGGCTGGGACGAGGTCTGGGAGATGGGCACGCGCGGCCTGGAGTGGGCCGGGGGGGCCGAGAAGAACCGACGCGCCGTCGCCGCCCTCTCGCTCGCGCCGGGGACCTACCGCCTCCGCTACGAGTCCGACGGCTCGCACGACTGCCGGTCGGGGTACAACAGCGGCGGCGGCCCGGGCCGCCCGCTCTGGGGCGCCGCCGTCTACGCCGCCGACCCCGCGTTCGACCTCGGGGCCGTCGGCCGCGTGGCCCCGCCGCCGGCGCCCCCCCCGCCGCCGGGCCCGCCCCCCGACGTGGGGCCCGAGGTCTACGAGGTCGCCGAGGTCCAGCCCGAGCTGGTCGGCGGTCTGGAGGCGCTCCAGGCGTCGCTGGAGTACCCCGAGTCTGCGCGACGGGAGGGCGTCGAGGGCCGCGTGGTCGTCCAGTTCGTCGTCGACGAGGAGGGCCGGGTGCTCGACCCCGTCGCCGTCCGGTCGCCCGACGGGCGGCTGGCGGAGGCGGCGCTCGAGGCCGTCGAGGCCGCCGCGTTCCGGCCGGGCCGCCGGCGGGGCGAGCCGGTCAAGGTCCGGTTCTCGGTCCCCGTCACGTTCCGGCTCCGCTAGCGCGCCGACCGCCCCGCGCCCGCCTCCCCGGACCTCCTCGACACGCCGACGGACGGCGGGCGACGCCCCTTCTGCCCCGTCCGCTTGGCCGGGGCTTTGCCGTCGGGCCCGTCTTCCGGCGGGCGAGGGGCCGTCCTGGAGGGCGAGGCGGTCTGGGGCGGCCGCCCGGCTGCGCTCGCCGCCAG
>CAZDFV010000495.1:0-2109 GCA_964504495.1 uncultured Rhodothermales bacterium | reverse complement strand
CGCTCGACGACCGGCTCCTCGGCGAGGCCGCCCGGATCGCCCGCGAGGCCCTCGCCCGGGGCGTCCTCGACGTCCCGCTCGACTCGGTCGAGACCCCGACGCTCCTCGTCCGCAACCTCGACCCGGCCGTGCGGACCGAGGAGGAGCGCGACCGGGCCGACGTCGTCGGGGCCGACGCCGCCGTGGCCCGGGCCCGCCGGTCGCTCCGGGCCGCGTTCCCGGGCCGGGCCGACCTCGTCGAGGTCGGCGCGGTCTTCTTCGAGGAGGCCCTCGTCCCGTCGCTCGCGTACCAGGCCGCGGCGACGGAGCGGGCCCGGGCCGAGGTCGTCGAGGCCATCCTCCCCACGCGCGGGCGGGTCCAGGAGAACCAGACGATCATCCGGCGCGGCGACGCCGTCACGGCCGAGCAGTTCGAGCAGCTCCGGTCGCTCGTCCTCGAGCAGGCGGAGCGGTCCGGCGGGGTCTCGTGGGGCCGGACGGTCCTCGGGCGGACGATCCTCTCGCTCGCCGCGCTCGCCCTGTTCTTCCTCTACCTCTACCTCCTCCGCCCGGCCATCTTCTTCGACACGCGGCGGCTGGTCCTCGTGTGCCTGCTCGTCGGGCTCACGCTCGTCGGGTTCCTCATCGCCGGGGCGTTCCGGGGCGCGGCGCCGTTCGTGGTCCCGGTCGGGCTCAGCGCGATCCTGCTCACGATCGTGTTCGACAGCCGGGTCGGGAGCTTCGCCGTCATGACGCTGGCGGCGCTCGGCGGGCTCATCGTCGGGTACGACTTCCCGTTCACGTTCGCCACGCTCATCGTCGGGGTGCTGGCCGTGTTCTCGGTCCGCGACGTGAAGAACCGGAGCCGGATCCTCGCCTCGGCCGCCCTCGTGTTCGCGGCCTACGCCCTCGTCCTGGTCGGGTACGCCCTGCTCCGGGCCGACCCGTTCACCGAGCGGCTCCTCCTCGAGGTCGTCGCCGTGGCCGTCAACGCCGCGCTCGTGCTCCTGGCCGGGCCGCTCCTCTGGGCCATCGAGCGGACGTTCCGCGTGACGACCGACATGACCCTCCTCGAGCTCTCCGACACGAACCGCGAGGTCTTGAAAAAGCTCTCGCTCCAGGCCCCCGGCACGTTCAACCACTCGCTCCAGGTGGCGAACCTGGCCGAGGCCGCCGCCGACGCCGTGGGCGCCAACGCGCTCCGCACCCGGGTCGGCGCGCTCTACCACGACATCGGGAAGATGCTCAAGCCCGAGTACTTCATCGAGAACCAGCAGCCGGGCGAGAACCCCCACGAGAAGATCAAGCCGTCGATGTCGGCCCTCGTCATCGCCGCCCACGTCAAGGACGGCGTCCGGCTGGGGAAGGAGCAGGGGCTCCCGCAGGTCGTCCTCGACTTTATCGGGAGCCACCACGGGACCGGGCTCATCGAGTTCTTCTACCGCCGGGCCCAGGAGCAGGCCCCCGAGGGGACCGAGGTGGACGAGGCCGACTACCGCTACCCCGGCCCGCTCCCCCAGACCAACGAGGAGGCCATCGTCATGCTCGCCGACTCGGTCGAGGCCGCGAGCCGGAGCCTCGAGAAGCCGACCCCGAAGCGGCTCGAAGCGCTCATCAACGGGATCGTCTCGGCCCGCGTGGCCGACGGCCAGCTCGACGAGTCCTCGCTCACCTTCGTCGACCTCACCCGGATCAAGGAGACGTTCCACACGCTCCTCTGCGGGATCTACCACTTCCGCGTGAAGTACCCCGACCAGGACGACGAGCCGGCCCCGGGCGGCGACGGGGCGGCCAACGGCGCCCCCGGCGGCGCCGAGGAGATCGACGGGGCCCAGCCGACCAGCGAGGAGCGCTCGACGCTGGGCTAGGGCCTGGAGCGCGAGCCGCTGGCGGCCGCCGCCGCCAGCCGAGCGGCGTCGGAGCGACGCGTGGGGAGGGGCGCGCGCCTTCACCCTCGTCATCCTGAGCGAAGCGAGTGATCTCGGCTCGATCTCCCGAGCCCTCGGGTGCCTCTCCCTGCGACTCGGGACGACGGCCAGCAGGCTCAGGGCGAGCTGTCGAGGGCCCCCGCTCCGCTCAGAGGCTGCTCGGGTTCTGGGGTCGGCCTTGCCCCCTCCGAGGGGGCTCCCC
>CAZDFV010000494.1:0-2117 GCA_964504495.1 uncultured Rhodothermales bacterium | reverse complement strand
CGTGCCATTCCACGTCGCGCCCCTCCACCAGGTCGGCCTCCAGCGCCGGGCGCTCGGCGTCGAGCCGGGCCCGCTCGGCGTCGCTCAGGAGGTCGTCGTCGGCGAGGGCGTAGAGGACGAGGAGGGCCCGGTCGGGGAGCGCCTCCGCGAGGTCGGCGCGGACCTCGGCCCGGAGGCTCCGCCAGCGGGCGAACGCCTCGGCGAGCGCCGGTCGGTCGGCGAGGGCGGCCTCGACGGCGGCGCGGTCCTCGGGCGAGAGCGCGTCGGCGAGGGCGAGGAGCGTGATCGGGTCGCGCATGGCGGGCGGGTTAAAAGGCCGCGCCCGCGAGGGCCACGGCGAGGAGGACGGCGGCCGCGTCGAGGACGCCCCGGAGCTTCTCGAACGCCCGCTTCACCTGCATCTTGACGGCCGCCTCGGTCGTGTCGAGGGCCTCGGCGATCTCGACGTAGGGGTAGCCCAGCTCGCGCATCTCGAGGATCGCGCGGGCGTGGTCGGTCAGCGTGTCGAGGGCCCGTTCGAGGTCCACGCGCAGGCCCACGTCGTCGGCGTCGACGCTCCCGGGCGTGGGGAGGTCGGGGTCGAAGAGGGCCTCGCGCGCCGTGTACCGGCCGCGGTAGAAGTCCTGGAGCTCGAAGAGGGCGGCTTTCATGGCGAACGCCTTGAAGCGGTCGGCCCGCTGGAGGCTGCCGAGCCCGCGGTGGAGGCGGAGGAGCGCGTTCTGGACGAGGTCGTCGACCTCGGGCGCCCCGCTCGTCCGCCCCCGGAAAAAGGAGCGGAGGACCGGCGCGACGGCCGCGAGCAGGCGCTCCCGGGCCGCCTCGTCGCCCGCCTGGGCGCGGGCCACCGTCTCAGCGTCGAAGGGGGTCATGGGCGTGGGCCCCGGCGTGGGGCGGGGGTCTAGCCGCCGGCCAGACGTGCGGGGTCACACCCGGCCGCGCGGGCCCGCAAGGTCGCACACGCCCCCGCCCCCGTCACGTCGGCCGCCCCCACCCCCGACTGGCGGACCGCGCCGCCAGCGGGCCCTTATTCCCCCGAGGCGGTCACGCCCGGGATCTCGCCGCCCGCGTCCCGGAAGCCCCCGAACGCCCGGTCGTACCAGTCCTCGGCCTCCCCGAGGAGCGGGCTCTGGGGGAAGAGCGTGACGAGCTGGTCGTAGACCGCGAGGGCCTCGCGGAACCGGTCCGTCTGGCGTCCGCGGACGCTGTTCTCGGCGTAGAGCGTCTGGCTCCGGAGCGCCCCGAGGAGCGCCTCGTCGGCGTAGTCGCTCGTGGGGTAGTCGGCGAGGACCTGGCGGTAGGTGTAGGCGGCGGCCTCGTACATCTCGCGGCGCTCGTAGAGCCGCCCGGCCTCGTACTGCTTCCGGGCCAGCTTCTCGCGGAGCCCGTCGGCGACGGCGGCCACCTCGTCGGCGAACTCGCTCTGGGGGTACCGCTGCTCGAACAGGGCGATGTAGGTCAGGGCCTGCCGCGTGTCGGTCTGGTCGAGCTCGAAGCGTGGGCTGAGCGCGGCGTACGCCTCGATCCGCTCGAAGGACGCCCGCTCGACGCGCGGGTCGGTCCGGTAGAACTCGACAAACCGGGTGTACTCGTTCCCGGCCAGGAGGTACTGCCCGTCGCGGGCGTAGGCCCGGGCGAGGAGGAGCTGGGCGTCGTCGGCGAGCTCCCCTGTCCGGCCGAAGTCGAGGGTGGACCGGAGGTACTCGATGGCCCGCTCGTAGTCGCCCTCCTCGTACTCGGCCGTGGCCCGGCTGTACGCCTCCTGGGCCGACCCGAACGTGACCGGCCCGCTGCTCCCGCACCCCCCGGCGAGGACGAGGACGAAGACGAGGAGGCCGAGGCGGAGGGGCATGGGCGGTGGCGAGCGCGACGCGGCAGCGAACGGGGCCGGGTCCGGCTTATTGCGACCGATGGTACGCCCCGCCCCGCCCCCGGGCCGACGAGAAGCGGCGAAGACGGACCTCGTGCGCGGGACGCAACGCGCGGGACGCAACGCGCGGGACGCAACGCGCGGGACGCTGGCGGAGGGCGCCGCCAGTCGAGCGGGCGCGGCCTGCCCGCCTCCCCCCTTGTATCTAGTGGTCGGCGGTCAATCTCGGCCGCTCACGCTTCGAGTTCGG
>CAZDFV010000493.1:0-2140 GCA_964504495.1 uncultured Rhodothermales bacterium | reverse complement strand
CGCCAGCCCGTCGGCGGCCGCCCCGTCGGCGGGGGGGTCGGGCGGGGTGCCGGGGAGGCGGACGGTGAACGTGGTCCCCTCCCCCTCCTCCGAGTCCACGTCGAGCGCGCCGCCGTGGCCGTGGACGACGATCTCGTAGGCGAGCGAGAGGCCGAGCCCGGTCCCCTCGCCGGTCTGCTTCGTGGTGAAGAACGGCTCGAAGATCCGCTCCTGGGCCTCCTCCGAGATCCCGGTCCCGTTGTCCGTCACGCGGACCTCGGCCCCGCCGTCGGGGAGCGGCCGGGTGGCGACGGTCAGGCGCGGCTCGAACCCGTCGGCCCCGGCCTCGGCGCCCTCGGCCGCCCGCGCGCGGAGGGCCTGGAGCGCGTTGTCGAGGAGGTTGAGGAACACCCGGCCCATCTCCTCGGGCACCATCGGGACCTCCCCGACGGCGTCGGAGAAGTCCTTCTCGATGTCCACGTTGAACCCCGTGTGCTCGGCCCGCATCCCGTGGTAGGCCAGCCCGACGTACTCGGTGAGGAGGCCGTTGAGCGGGGCCGGGCGGCGGGGGCCCGGTTGGGCCCGGCTGTGGGCCAGCATCGACCGGATGATCCCGTCGGCCCGGCGGCCGTGCTCGCGGATCTTGGCCGCGTTCGCGCGGAGGTCGCCGAGGAGGTCGCCCGAGGTCTCGAGCGCGGCGTCGACCGTCCGCGAGCCGTCCTCGCGGAGCTCCTCCTCGAAGTCGTCCAAGAGCTCGGCCGAGAGCTGGGCGAAGTTGTTGACGAAGTTGAGCGGGTTCTTCAGCTCGTGGGCCACGCCGGCGGTGAGCTGGCCGAGCGAGGCCATCTTCTCCTGCTGGACGAGCTGGGCCTGGGCCTTCGAGAGCCGCTCGAGCGAGGCCTCGAGCTTGGCCTGCTCGGCCTCGAGATCGGCGCCCCGCGACTCGAGGAGCACGCTCCGCCGCTCGAGCCGGTCGCGGAGCCGGGCGATCCGGCCCGTCACCCGGTGCTGGCCGTAGCGGCCGGCGTAGAGGGCCCCGTTCATGACCGTGCACAGGAAGGTCACGAGGACGAGGAACGAGAACCGGCGGACGGCCTCGCCCCCCTCGAGCCCCCCCCCGGCCGCGTCCTGGAGGGCCGCCGCGCCCGAGTGGAGGGCCGTGATCAGGAGCCCGAGCACGAGCGTCTGGACCGGCTGGAACGGGACGGTCCCGACGGTGAGCAGGAGGAGGAGCGAGAGCCAGGCGGCGAGGAAGTCGACGTCGCCCCGGGCCAGGTCGTCGTGGACGAGGAAGGCGGCGGCGACGACGACGTAGGCCGCCAGGAGGAGCCGGCCGACCCGGAGCCCCGGCCGGAACCGGGCGACGACGAGGAACGCCGCGGCGACCCCGAATACGGCCAGCTTGTCGGTGAGGAACCCGGCGAGCCGGTCGGTCGCCTCGGTCGTCGCCTCGGCCATCCCGCCGCCGGCCAGGACCGTCGTCACGGCCGCGGCGATCCCGGTCCCGACGAGCGCGGCGACCCCGAACAGCCCGGCCACGCGGAGCCCGCGGACGGCCGCGACGTCGAGGACGGCCCGGAACCCAGGGTCCCGCTCGATCCGGGTGGGCGCGACGTAGCGCCCCCAGCGGGCGCGGAGACGGCGGGCGAGGGTCATGCGGCGGGGTCGGGGGGCCGCTCTTACTCGGGCCGCGGCCGTTTGTTGTCGGGGCGTCGGTCGCGGGCGTGAGGGCGGGCGCGGCGGGTGGGTCCGGCGCGCTGGCGGCGGCCGCCAGCGGGGCGGATGCCGCCGGCGGCGTACCTAGAGCACCCTTCGGGTCGGTACGCGGTACCAGGTACGAGGTACGAGGTACAGTCCGAGCCTACGACGGACGGCCCCGTACCGTGTGCCCACTTGCAACCTGCTCTAGAACACCGCCGAGAGCTGGAGGCGGAGGGTCTGGACGACCGGCGCCCCCGACGGCGCCCGCCCGTCGTACGCCACGAGCGCCCGGAGCCGCTCGGTCAGGCCGACCTGGGCGTCGAGCCCCCACAGCGCCGAGGTGCCCGGGCCCCGGCCCTCGGTCAGCTCGAACAGGGCGAGGCCGCCGCCCGACCCGCCCCGGAGGCGGACCTCGGAGACCTCGGCGCGGGCGGCGAGCGTGAACCGGCCGGCGCGCGTC
>CAZDFV010000492.1:0-2142 GCA_964504495.1 uncultured Rhodothermales bacterium | reverse complement strand
CGCGAGGCCGAGGCGAAGCACCCGGCCAGGCCGGCGGCGGCGAGCGCCAGCGGGGCGGCGAGGGGGACGCGCATGGGCGAACGGCGAGGGGCCGCCCAGCGCGCGCCGGGCGGCCCCTACAGCCGGGAGCGGACGGGGCTACTCGAACCCGACCGAGAGGCCGGCGGTGAACCCGATCCGCGGCTTGACCGAGTTGGCCCCGCCGATGGCGTACCCGAACTCGGTGTACTCCTCCTGGACGGCCCCCTTGATGAAGAGCGAGGCCGGGAGCTGCGGCGGCGAGAACCGGATGTACGGGGCGACCGTGCCGGCGTGGCCGCCGATGTCGTTCGTCCCGCCGACGTCGAGCACGATCGGGTTGTTCAGCCGCGTCTGGATCTGGAAGGCGGCGCCGACCTCGACCACGCTGAACTTGACGCCGAGCCCGAGGAGGAAGTTGAGGAAGTCGTCGTCGTTGTACAGGTCCTCGTTCACGAGCAGCGTCCGCTCGTCGTCCTCGATCCCCTGGAGGATGTAGTAGTCGAGGCCGCCGAACACGCGGAACCGCTCGCTGGGGACGTCGAAGTCGGCCCCGAAGAAGACGGCGTCCCGGCCGTCCGAGGTCGAGAGCTCCGAGGGCAGACGCTGCCCGCCGAGCTCGGGGACGGCGACGCCCTCGAACTCGCGCTCCTGGCCGAGGTCGAAGATGTACCCGCCGTGGACGCCGAGGACGCGGCCCCGGGCGACGCCGAAGACCTTGACCTGCTGGAGCCCGTACCCGCTCTCGATGCTGTCCTCCCCCTCGGGGAAGAGCCCGAACTGGTCCACGTCGCCGGCGTCCTCGCCGGCCTGGTACTCGTTGTGGGCCACGCTGAGCACGGCCCCGGCCCCGAGCTTGAACATCGGGAAGTTGATCACGTTGACCTGGGCCCCCGCGTTGATCCGCTGCGAGACGAGGTCGCCGCCGCTGGCGCCGCCGATGCTGAGGTTCGCCTCGTCGCCGCTCGTGTCCCAGCTGTCCTCGGCCACGCCGAGGGCGTAGGACACCCACAGCCGGAGCGGGACCATGTCGGACGGGAAGCCGAGGGCGTAGGTGTCCTGCGTGATCGAGCGGGGCTCCTCCGCGTCGCGGGCGGGCGCGTCGAAGACGGAGACGCCGGGCTGGACGGTGGTCTCAGGCGCCGGCTTGTCGGCGTGGGGGGTCTTCTTGTCGTCGCCGCCGTCCGGGGCGCCGATGGCGAGTGAGCCGGCCAGAAGACCGACGAGTGCCACGTTGAGCATGGGGGGACCTCGTGTGGGTGAAGAGAAATGCGGGGGGAAGAGGCGCCCGGCCGGGGGGCCGCGCGCTCGCTCTCCTAAGCGCCCCGTGCCCCCGGGGTTCCTCTCGGGGCCCGCCGCGCCCCCTAGGCCAGAGTGGGGGCCGGCCCGGCGGGTACCTTCCCGCCCCCTCCCCCGCCCCGATGGACTCGCCGGCCCGGGCCGCCCGCGCCCTCCTCGACCGCGAGCGCGCCCTCCTCGACGCGCTGGCGGCCCTCCTCGCCCAGACCGGCGCCCCCGACGAGACCCGCCGCCGGCTGAGCGACCTGACAGGCTCGCTCGACGAGCTCTTCCTCCTCGTCGTGGTCGGCGAGTTCAACGCCGGCAAGTCGACGCTCGTCAACGCGCTCTTCGGGCGGCGCGTGATGGAGGAGGGGCCGGTCCCGACGACGGACAAGATCACCGTGCTCCGCCACGGCGCGGCCGAGGGCACGCACCGCCGGGGCGAGTTCGTGACCGAGACGTTCGTGGACCACCCGCTGCTGGAGGCGCTCGCCCTCGTCGACACGCCCGGGACCAACTCGATCATCCGCGAGCACCAGGCGCTGACCGAGGACTTCGTCCCCCGCGCCGACCTCGTCCTGTTCGTGACGAGCTACGACCGGCCGCTGTCGGAGTCCGAACGGCAGTTCCTCGAGTACGTCCAGGGCGCCTGGGGGAAGCGGCTCGTCGTGGCCGTGAACAAGGCGGACCTGGCCGAGACTGAGGCCGCGCTCGCCCAGGTCCTCGGGCACGTCCGCGACGGGCTGGCCCACGTCCGAGCCGAGAGCGGCGCGGCCGGCGGCGCCGCCAGCGGCCCGCCCGGCGGCGCGGCGTCCGAGATGGCGGCCCGCTCAAAACCGCAGA
>CAZDFV010000491.1:0-2153 GCA_964504495.1 uncultured Rhodothermales bacterium | reverse complement strand
CGGCCCCGGCCAGGGCGGCCCGGACCTCGGGGAGCGCGGCGACCGCGCGCGCCTCCCCCTCCATCCCGTCGAGGAGGCCGCCGAGCGCGGCGCGGACGGCGGCCACGGTCTCCTCCCGGACCCGCCGGCTGTCCGCCTCGTCGAACCGGCCGGTCCGCCACGCCTCCGCCCCCAACGTCGCGGCGAGGAGCGCGGCGAGGGCGAGGGCGCCGCCCAGGAGGACGGCGAGGCGCCGGGGCATCCTTCGGGTCACGGGAGGCGGTGGGGCGTCCGGTCAAGCTAGCACGGCGCCCCAGACGCACCGGGCGGCGGCCCTTACCGGACCCGCGTCCCCGTCCGGGCCGCCGACCGGCGGTCGATGCGGATCGAGACGAGCTCCCATTCCTCGCCCGCCTGGCGGTGGACGACCCGGACGCTCAGCGGGGGCCCGCCCTCCTCGGAGAAGTAGTCCCCGATCGCCGTCTGCTCGCCGTCGCTCCCCGAGCGGTCGTCGAAGGCGACGCGCTCGGGCGGGTGCCGCCGGAAAAAGTCGCGGAGGACGTGGACGGCCTGGGCCCGCCGGAACGTCCCGCCCTGGCCGAACAGGACCACCTCGACGCGGGCGGGGGCGTCGGCGAGGACGGCGGCGGGGTCGCCGGCCTCGAGCCCCGCCTGGACGCGCGCGAGCGCGTCGTCGGCCCCCTGGGGCACCGCCAGCGGGACGGCGCCGACGACCAGGACGAGCGCGACGGCGAGGAGGGGCCGCCGGGCAGGCGGGGGGGCGGTGTGCATACGGGGGCGGAGCCGGAAGCCGGCCGGACGGCAAAAGGTAGGCCGTCGGGCCGTCTCCTCGCAACGCTGGGGGCGGGCTCCGGCGCGTCTCACGGGTGGGGCGGATGGAGGACACCCCCCGTCCGCTCCTCTGCACACCCTCCCAGGGGCCCGGGAACGGACGAGCGCGGGCGTACTTTGTCGCCCTCCCCCCCCGCCCCCATGCTCGCACTCCTCCTCGCCCCCACGCCTGAGGGCTACGGCGTCGGCCTCGAGTGGCTCGTCTACCTCAGCGTCTTGGTCCCCGTCGTCCTGCTCGCGGTCATCTGGTGGCTCGGGAGCCGGAACACCGTCTAGCCGGCCGCCTCCGAAAACGGCGAGCGCCGCGCTGGGAGTGTCCCGGCGCGGCGCTCGCACGAGGGCCCGTGGGGTCTACCCCTCGCCGTTCGCCTCGGCGTCGACCTGGCCGAGGTAGTAGTCCTTCCAGCTGAACCAGGCGTCGTCCTCCTCGATGGCCTCGAAGGCGGACCGGGCGGCCTCGGCGTTCCCGGCGCTCAGCTGGGCGAGCCCGAGCTGGACGTAGTAGGGCGAGCGGTCGGCCTCGCCCTCGCTGGCCGCGACGGCCGTCTCGGCGTAGGGGACGGCGTCGGCCCCCCGGTCCATCGCGTTGAGGGCCTTGGCGTAGTAGAACGCGACCTGGTCCGCGTCGTACCCGTCCAAGCGGGCCTGCTCGAGGAGGGCGTAGGCCTCGGTGGCCGTGGCCGCGTCGACCTCGTTGCCCTGGAGCATCTGGACGGCCTGCTCGATCTTCTGGGTGACGGCCGCCTGCTGCTGGAGCTGGGCGCTCTCGGCCTCGCGCTGCGCGGCCGTCTCGAGCGCCTGGTTGATCTGCTCGAGGTACCGGCCGGCCGTCTCGGCGATCTGGTCGGCGTTGGAGGCGTCGGAGGCCTCGGCCATCGCGATCGCCGACTCGAAGGCGTTCCGGGAGTCCTCCAGGCGGCGGAGCTTGGCGAGCGCCTGGCCGCGCCCGAGCGCGGCGGCGGGGTAGGCCTCGTTGTAGACGAGGGCCTCCTCGAACTTCAGGAGGGCCTCCTCGTCGCTGTTGGCGCGGAGGAGCTCGACCCCCTCGTTGTAGAGGTCGCGGGCGCGCGCGGGGTCCGGCTCGATGACGGCGACGGAGTCGACGGCGACGGTGTCGGTGGGGAGGGCGGTGGGGTCGGCCGGCGTCTCTTGAGCGCGGGCCGGGAGCGCCGCCAGCGCGGCGACGAGGAGGAGCGGGGCGAGTCGGTACATCCTGGGTGGTGGACGGAGGGGTGGGAGTTGGGCCGGGAAGCTACAGAGGCCGTGCCACCGGAGCGAACGGGGGCCCCGGGCCCGTTCGTGCGCGCCGCGCCCGCGCCCGC
>CAZDFV010000490.1:0-2161 GCA_964504495.1 uncultured Rhodothermales bacterium | reverse complement strand
CGCGCGCCGCTCGAGGTAGGCGCCCCGGGCGAGCGCCGTGGGCCCGAGCCCGCCGGCGAGCGCGACGAGGTCGTCGAGCGTGGTCTCGCCGACGGTGATCGGGTAGACGCCGGGGAACGCGACGGCCCCGATCACCTCGGCCAGCCCGGCGTCGGGGTTCGCCTCGACCCCGAACACCTGGTCGCGCGGGGCCACGGCGAGGGCCGCGGCGTCGGCGATCGGGACCTCGATGGGCGTACCCGCCCCCCCGGCCCGCGTGAGCCGGACGGCCCGGAGCCGGTCGAGCCCGTCCCGCCCCGTCGCCACGACGAGGAGGTCGAGCGCCGTGTCGCCCGGGCGGACGTCGTAGACCCCGGGCCGGTCGACGGCCCCGCTCACCGGGACCCCCTCGCGGACCGGGTCGAACGTCGGGAGGTACACGGTGTCGCCGTCGCGGAGGACCGGGTTCGCCGACACGTCGCCCGTGGCGAAGTAGCGGACGAGGTCGACGCGCGTCTCGGCCCCGTCGCGGTGCGTCACGCGGACGCTCCGGAGCGCCGGGAGCCGGCGGGCGTCGGGCCAGACGTCCCCGCGCTCGGCGAGCGCCCGCTGCTGGACGGTCGCGTTCGCGAGCGAGAGGTTGATCCGCTGCTGCTGGAGCCGCGCGAGCTCCTCCTCGCTCCGGAGGTCGTCCTCGGGGGCGACCGGCGTCGTCAGCCGGTCGTACTCGGCGAGGGCCCGGGCGCTGACGCCGCCGGCCGCCAGCTCGAGCGCGTCGCTCACGCGCGCGACGGCGTTCAGGAGCTGGCGCCCCGGGAGCGGCACGGCCCCCGAGACGTGGACGTAGAACTCGCGCGGGGACGCGAGCGTGACGTCGGTCGGGACGTTCCGGTACCGGGCGGCCAGCGCCGCCCCCACCTCCGACTGCACGGCCCCCAGCGGCCGGCCGGTCACGCGGAAGCTCCCGGCCTCGGGGACGGCGAGCGTCCCGTCGGCCGAGACGATCACCTCCGTCTGACGCGGAAAGGCGCCCCCGATCGAGACCGTGAAGACGTCGCCCGGGCCGACGAGGTACGACGCCGGGTCGAGCGCGCCCTCCAGGGCCGCCCGGTCGAGCGACCGGCGGGCCACCTGTGCCGCGCGGGCCGCCTGCGCGGCCGACGCCAGGTCGTTGGCCTCGCGGCTGAGGGCGCCCTGCGCCTCAGCGGGGGGGCAGAGGGCCAGGGCGAGCGCGAGGAGGCCGCCCCACAGGGCGAGCCGCGGCGCGTGCCGCGCGGGAGTGGACATCTGCAGCGGGACCGAGAGTGGAACGGCGGACGTAGCGAAGCGGCGATGCGCGGGCTGCAGGCGGCGGGGGCTATCGGCCGAAGGTACGTTCGGGTCCGCGGCCTGGCAGGGCCCGTCCCCGTCCCCCACCGGTCCTCACGTGCTCTCCGAACAGGCCCCGGCCAAGCTCAACCTCGGCCTCCACGTCCTCCGCCGCCGGGCGGACGGGTTCCACGACCTCGAGACCGCGTTCCTCCCGCTCGGCTGGGCCGACCGGCTGGCGGCCGAGCCGGCCGGGCGCCTCTCCCTCACGTGCTCGGACCCCGCCCTCCCCACGGACGAGGGCAACCTCGTCGTCCGGGCCGCCCTCGCGCTCCGCCCGTGGGCCGGCGTCGAGCGCGGCGCCCAGCTCCGCCTGGACAAGCGCGTGCCCTACGGCGCCGGGCTAGGGAGCGGCTCGTCCGACGCCGCCGCCGCGCTCCGCCTGCTCGTGCGCCTCTGGGAGCTCGACGTGCCCGAGCCCGACCTCCATCGGATCGCCCTCGGCCTGGGCTCCGACGTCCCGTTCTCCCTCGACGGCCGGCCTGCCCTCGCGACCGGCCGGGGCGAGCGGCTGGTGCCCCTCCTGGGCGCGGACGGCGAGCCCTACCGCTGCCCGTTCTGGCTCGTCGTGGCCGTCCCGCCCGTCCACGTCTCGACGGCCGGGGCGTACGGGCTCGTCACGCCGGACGACGGCGGCCGCCCAGACCTGGGCGCGGCCGTCCGGTCGAGCGACCTGGAGCGCTGGCGGGCCGAGGTCGTGAACGACTTCCAGGCGCCGGTTGAGGCGGCGCACCCGGAGGTCCGGGCCGCGCGGCTGGCGCTCGTCGCCAGCGGGGCGGGCTACGCGAGCCTGTCGGGCTCGGGCAGCGCCGTG
>CAZDFV010000489.1:0-2188 GCA_964504495.1 uncultured Rhodothermales bacterium | reverse complement strand
CGCCGCCGCGCACGCCGACGCCGCCCAGGCGCTCGACGCGACCGCCAGCCCGGCCGCGCCCCGCCTCGACCTCGACGCGCTGACGGAGCCGGAGGACGAGCGCGCCACGACCGAGGCCCGACGCCGAGCGCGCTCCTAGTGCGGGTCGGGATCGTCTACGACCGCCTCGGCGACGCCAAGCCCCCGCCCGGCGCCCCGCCCGACTGGGACGCCGAGTACGAGCCGGAAGAGACCGTCACCGCCATCGAGGCGGCCCTCCGGCGGCTCGGGCACGAGCCCGTCCGGGTGGGGAACGTGCCAGCGCTGCTGGCGGCCGTCGGGCGCGGGCCGCTGGACGTCGACGCGGCCGTCAACATCGCCGAGGGGTACGGGAGCCGCAACCGCGAGGCCCACGCCCCGGTCCTCCTCGAACTGGCCGGCGTGCCGACGCTGGGGAGCGACGCCCTCGCGCTCTCGGTCTCGCTCGACAAGCACCTCACGAAGGTCGTCGCTCAGGCGGCCGGCGTCGCCACGCCCGCCTGGCGCGTGCTGCGGTCGGCCGTGGACGATGCGGACCTCGACCTCCCCCTCCCCGTCATCGTCAAGCCCCGTTACGAGGGGACGGCCAAGGGGATCGCCCCGACGAGCCGGTGCGACACGGCCAGGGCCCTCCGCGCCGAAGCGGCCCGCCAGCGGGCGCTCTACCGGCAGGACCTCCTCGCCGAGGCGTTCGTCGAGGGCCCCGAGTTCACCGTCGGCGTGGTCGGGACGGGCGGCGAGGCCGAGGCCCTCCCCGTCTTGCAACGGGCCGTCGAGCGCCAGACGGGGATCGGGCTCCACGCCCTCGAACGGTGGGAGCGCGCGGACCGCCCGTTCGACTACGACGTGCCGGGGGCGCTCACGCCGGAGCTGGAGGCGTCCCTCGCCGAGGCCGCCCTGACGGTCCACCGCGCGCTCGAGTGCCGGGACTTCTCGCGGTCCGACTTCCGCGTCGACGCCGAGGGTGCGGTCTGGTTTATCGAGGTCAACCCGCTCCCGACGTTCGCGCCGGACGGGACGTTCGCGGTCCTGGCCGAGCTCGTCGGCCGGCCCTACGAGGCGTTCCTGGCCGACGTGCTCGGGCGGGGGCTCGGGCGCCTCGGGCTCGGCTGACGGCGCGCCGGCCGGCCGGCGGGGCGCCTCCGCCGGCGGGGAGCGGCGTCCGTATCCGCTTGCGAATCCGTACCATGCGGCCGCCCGTAGCGCGCCGCCCCTCCGCGCGGCCCCTCCCGTGACCGGCGCCCGCCTCCACCCGCTCACCCTCCGGTTCGACAGCGACGGCCTGGAAGACGCCTTCCGGGAGCAGTACGCCCGTCGCTCGCTCCTCTTCGTCCGGGCGGCGCTCGTGCTGGCGGTCTCGCAGTACCTCCTGTTCGCCCTGTTCGACGACGTGCTCGCCCCGGAGGCGGCGGGGGCCGTTCGGGCGATCCGCGTGGTCGGCGCGGCCGTCGCGGCGCTCACGTTCGCCTACACGTTCGTCCCGTCGTTCACGCGGACGATGCAGCCGGTCCTGGCCGGGACGGCGCTCGTGGGCGGGGCCGGCGTGGTGGGGATGGTGTGGGCGGCCCAGACGGTCTCGGGGTACTACGACTACTACATCGGGCTCGTGCTCGTGCTCGTCTACATGCACGTCCTGTTCCGCCTCCGGTTTGTGTGGGCGTCGGCCGTGGGCGTGGTCCTGGTCGTGGCGTACGCGGCCGTCGCCGTCGCCGTCGAGACGCCGGGGCCGGTCTTGCTCAACAGCGTCTTTTTCGAGGTCTCGGCGCTCCTGGCCGGCGGGGTGGCGAGCTACGGGCTCGAGCGGTACGCCCGGTTCGTGTTCCTCCAGGAGCGGAGACAGCGGGCCACGAACGCCGAGCTGAACGCGGCGCTCGACCGGCTCCGGGCGGCCCAGACGCGGCTCGTCCAGGAGCAGAAGATGGCCGGGATCGGCCGGCTGGCCTCCGGGCTCGCCCACGAGCTGATGAACCCGCTCAACTTCGTCCAGAACTTCGCCGACCTCGACGCCGAGCTGGCGGCGGAGGCCGCCGAGGCCCTCGACGCGGGCGACGCCGACGGGGCCCGGAGCGCGCTCGCCGAGGTCCACGAGAACGCCGGGCGCGTCCGCCACCACGCCCGCCGGGCCGACGCCGTCGTCCGCGGCCTCCTCGACCACGCGCCCGAGTCCCGG
>CAZDFV010000488.1:0-2195 GCA_964504495.1 uncultured Rhodothermales bacterium | reverse complement strand
ACACGCCCCGGCCCATCGGCGCGTCCGGCGGCGTCGCCAGCACGTCGCGGCCGACGATCTCGGCGGCCCCGAGCGCCCGGAGGTAGTCGTGCGCGCTCGCGGTGCCAGTCACGGCGTGGACCGCGTAGCCGGCGTCGGCGAGGAGCGCCGTCGCCACGGACCCGACGCCGCCGGAGGCGCCGGTCACGGCGACGGGCCCGTCGCCCGGCTCGACGCCGTGCGCTTCAAGGGCGAGGAGGGCGAGGGCGGCCGTGAACCCGGCCGTCCCGATCCACATGGCGTCCTCCGTCGAGAGGCCGTCCGGGAGGCGGACGAGGTGCTCGGCCGAGGCCCGGGCGCGCGTGGCGAACCCGCCCCAGCGGTCCTCGCCCGTCCCCCACCCCGTCAGAACGACGGCGTCGCCCGGCCGCCAGGCGTCCGAGTCCGACGCGGCGACGGTGCCGGCCAGGTCGATGCCCGGCACGAACGGGAACGCGCCCCGGACGATCTTCCCGCGCCCGGTCACCGCCAGCCCGTCCTTGTAGTTGAGGCTCGAGTGCGAGACGTCGATGAGGACGTCGCCGTCGGGGAGGCGGTCGTCGTCCACGTCTTCGATCTGGGGGTCCGGGTCGTCGCCGGGCTGGCGGAGGAGGAGGGCGCGCATGGGGTGAGCGAGAGAGTCGGAAAGGGTTAGCCACTGTCAACGCCGGACTTGGCGGGGCGCCCGCGCCCGGACCGTCGGCGGAGGGGAGGTCTGCTACGCCCGCCGCCGGGGTGGAGTCCCCGGGCACCCGTGCCCGTACCTTCGGGCTCCCCTCTCGTGCCCATGACCGACGCCTCTCTCCGGACGACCGCCCTCCACGACCGACACGTCGCGCTCGGCGCCAAGATGGTCCCGTTCGCGGGGTTCGAGATGCCCATCCAGTACGGCGGCATCCTCGACGAGCACGCCGCCGTCCGCGAGCGGGCCGGGCTGTTCGACGTGAGCCACATGGGCGAGTTCAGGGTCCGCGGGCCCCAGGCCCTCGCCCTCGCCCAGCGGCTCGTCACGAACGACGTGTCGAAGCTGGATGAGGATGGCCGGGCCCTCTACGCCGTTCTCTGCCACGCGTCCGGCGGGGCCGTCGACGACCTCCTCGTGTACCGGCTGGCGGAGGACGACGTGATGCTCGTCGTCAACGCGGCCAACATCGAGAAGGACTGGGCCCACGTCTCGGCCGTGGCCGCCGACGCCGGTCTCGACGCCACGCTCTCCGACAAGTCGGACGACTGGGCCCTCCTCGCGCTCCAGGGGCCGGAGGCGTTCGCCGTGTTCGAGCGGGCGGCGGGCCTCGACGTCTCGGACCTCCCGTTCTACCGCTTCCGCCAGCCCGAGCCGGGCGCCGTCTTCGGGGCCGAGCGGGCGATCGTCTCGCACACCGGGTACACCGGCGAGCGCGGCCTGGAGCTGTACCTCGAGCCGGAGGCCGCCGGCCGGGCCTGGGACGCCCTCCTCGACGCCGGCGCCGAGCCGGCCGGGCTCGGCGCCCGCGACACGCTCCGCCTGGAGGCCGGCTACTGCCTCTACGGCAACGAGCTGGACGACGAGACGACGCCGCTCGAGGCCGGCCTCGGCTGGGTCGTCAAGCCGGACGCCGGCGACTTCGTCGGGCGCGACGCGCTCGCGCGGCAGAAGGCGGACGGCGTGCCCCGGAAGCTGGTCGGGCTCGTGGTTGAGGGGCGGGGGCTCCCCCGGCAGGGCTACCCCATCACGGACGGCGACGGCGAGGACGTCGGCGTGGTCACGAGCGGGAGCCCGTCGCCCGTGCTGGGGCAGGGCGTCGCGCTGGGCTACGTCCCGAACGAGGAGCGGTACACGGCGCCGGGGGCGCGGCTCGGCGTGCGCGTCCGGAGCCGCGTGCTCCCGGCCGTCGTCACGAGGCCGCCGTTCCACAAAGCGGGCCGGTGATGGACCTCGACGTCGTCCTCTCCCCGCTCGCGGTCGACGGCGAGGCCCTCCGCGGCCGGGCCGTCGTCGTGGTCGACGTGCTCCGGGCGTCGTCGACGGTCGTCACGGCGCTCGCGAACGGGGCCCGGGCCGTGATCCCCGTGGCCGACCAGGGCGAGGCCGGGCGGCTCGCGGCCTCGCTCGACGCCGACGTCTCGCTCCTCGGCGGCGAGCGCGGCGGCCGGCCGCTGGCGGGCTTCGGGGCCGGGAACTCGCCGCTCGAGTACAC
>CAZDFV010000487.1:0-2231 GCA_964504495.1 uncultured Rhodothermales bacterium | reverse complement strand
CCTCGCCGCCGCCGCCCTCGGCGCGCTCACGGCGCGGTGGCGGACGGGCGCCTACCCGGCCCGCCGCTTTTTCCCCACGTTCAGGCGGGCCCTCCGCCGCGCCGACCTCGCCACGACGACGGCCGCCGCGCCCGTCCTCGCCGACTCGGCGTTCTGGCCGCTCGGGGCCGGCGCCCTCCTCCGCGAGGTCTACGCCGGCCTCGACGCGCCGGCCGACGTCGAGGCGATGGGCGCCATCCTCCGCGCCGTCGGACGCGTCCGCGACGGGGCCGAGGTCGACTTCCTCGTGGGCGTGGCCTTGGAGGGGCACCCGGTCCTCCGGGCCGCCGCCCGCGACGCCCTCAACGACCGCCTCGTCGAGGGCGTGGACGTCGAGATCTCCGGCGGCGGCTCCGTCGAGACGACGTCGGTCGACTGGGCCTACCTCGGACGGCTCGGCACGCACCCGCGGCTCGTCCTCGAGACGGACCGCGGGCGCGTCGTGGTCGAGATGGACACGGAGGCCGCCCCGCAGACGGTCCAGCAGATCGCCACGACGGCGGCGCGGGGCCTCTACGACGGCGTCCCGTTCCACCGGGTCGTCCCCAACTTCGTGGCCCAGGGCGGCGACTACGTCCGGCGCGACGGGTACGGCGGGCCGGACGTCCCCATCCGGAGCGAGTTCACGCGCGTCCCCTACACGGCCGGGACGGCCGGGATCGCGAGCGCGGGGAAGGACACCGAGGGCGTCCAGTTTTTCGTCACGCACAGCGCGCAGCCGCACCTCGACGGCCGCTACACCGCGTTCGGGCGCGTCGTCGAGGGCCAGGACGTCGTCGACCGGCTCCTCCAAGGCGACGCCGTCCGCCGCGCCCGCGTCCAGCGCGACCTCGGCACGGCCGTCGACGAGCGCTAGCGCGCTGCCAGGATGCCCGCGAGCCCATCCGTGTCAGTCATCCTGAGCGACCGCGAAGGATCCCGACTCGGGGCCCCAGCCTTCCCGTGCCGGTGCCGACGGGCTGGAGGGCCCGAGTTGGGCCCCTTCACTCTGTTCAGGGATGACACGGGGGGCCGGGGGCCTTGCGATCAGGCAGGCAGACCTCTAGCCCGGCTGGCGGCCGTCTCCGCCGGCGGGCCTATTGGCCGGCGGCGACGAGGTCGTCGTAGGTCCCGATGTGGGCCTGGTCCATCTCCGAGAGGAACGCGTAGGCCTGGTTCCGGGCCGGCGCCTCGACGAGGAGGTCGGTGAGCTCCTCGTACTTGGCCGCGTAGAACACGTCGGTCGCGTAGCGCCGCCGGTTGAACTCGAGGTAGAGCGCGTGGAGCTGCTCCAGGACGCCGAGCGCGCGGTCCCAGGCCGCCTCCGGGTCGACGGTGAAGTGGTCGAGGACGCCGTAGTGGTAGTCGAAGTAGGCCCGGCGGAGCGGCTCGAAGTCGGGGTCGAGGAGCTCCTGGACGAGCGCGTAGCGCGAGCGGTCCTCGCCGAGGTCGCCCCCCCACCCGACCGAGGTCCCGCGCGTCCGCCCGAGGTCGGCGATCCGGCGGGCCTCCTCGAAGTGGGGCGTCCCGCCGAGCTCCGCGAACGTGTCGTAGTCGTAGCCGAGGATGACGTGGGCGTAGTAGTCGAGGAGCGACGTGAGCGGGTCGAACCGGTTGGGGTCGTAGAGGAGGGCCTGCCCCCGCGTGTAGGTGAAGGCCCAGGCGTCGTCGCGGAGGAGGAGGACCTGGGTGGGCTGGCCCGTCCCGTAGATCGGCCGCGACGACCGGACGACGACCTCGCCGGCGAACGACGAGAGCGACGGGGCCTCGGTGAGCGTGACCTCGAAGGCGCAGTCGATCCGCTCGCGGTTGTCGTAGACGTCGTCGGTCCACGTCCGGGTGTTGAGGTACCGGGCGACCTCGACCTCGAGGTCGTCGAGGAAGGCGTACTCGTTCCCCTGGAGCTGGGCCCGGTTGATCCGGACGTCGCAGAAGAGCTCTTGGGCCGCGGCCGGCGCGGCCGCCAGCAGGGCGAGGAGGAGGGCGAGGGGTCGCACAGGCCGAGGCGTGTATGTTCCGGCGGCCGGAAGGTACCGGCCCGCGTCCCCAACGTCCCCGCCCCCGACTTCATGCGCCGATCCCGGTGGCTCCCCCTCGCCGCCGCGCTCCTCCTCGCCGGCCCGCTGGCGGCGGCCCCGGCCCGGGCCCAGTTCGCCGAGGGCGGCGCCCGGGTGCTCGCGCAGCCGGGCGACGCCGAGGTGCACCGCCCCGGC
>CAZDFV010000486.1:0-2239 GCA_964504495.1 uncultured Rhodothermales bacterium | reverse complement strand
CCCCCCCCGGCCGGCGGCGCGTCCGCCGGCGCACCCCGCGACCCCTGACCCACGGACCCGGACCCCTCGGCCACCTAGATCCCCTCCAGACCGCGGTCCGCGGCGACCGCCTCGTCGATCCGTTCCTGGACCTCGTCGAGCGAGCCCGTCCCGTCGACCTCGAAGTAGCGGACGCGGGCGCGGAGGAACGCCTCGACCGGCTCCGTGTCGCGGGCGTAGACCTCGAGCCGGTGGCGGATCGCGTCCGGCTCGTCGTCGGGGCGGTGGACGAGCCGCTCGGCCGGGACGTCGTCCGGCGGCGGGTTGAAGTCGAGGTGGTAGATGGCCCCGGTCTCGGGGTCCGTCCGGCGCCGCGAGAGCCGCTGGACGATGGCGTCGTGCGGCACGCGGAGGCTGACGACGGCGTCGAGCGGGGCGTCGTGCTCGGCGAGGTGGGCCAGGAGCCACCGGGCCTGCGGGACCGTCCGCGGGAACCCGTCGAGGACGAAGTCGCCGTGCCCCAACGCGCTGAAGCGCTCGGCCACGATCCCGTTCGTGACGTCGTCCGGGACCAGTTCGCCGGCCTCCAGGAGCGCGCCCACGCGCTCGCCGAGCGGCGTCCGGTCGCGGATGGCGGCGCGGAACAGGTCGCCGGTCGAGAGGTGGTCGAGGCCGTGCTCGCGCGCGAGGCGCTTGGCCTGGGTGCCTTTGCCGGCACCGGGTGGGCCGAAGAGGGCGAGTCGCATCGGGGGTCGTCTGGGGGCCCCGAAGATACGGGGCGCCCCGCTGGCGGAGTGGACGGCCGGCGCGGTTCCTCGGCCTCGCCGAGCGCCCGCCGGGCTCAGGCCCCGACGGGCGACGGCTCGCCTAGGCCGCCAGCCGCCGGCGGCACGCTCCCCCGAGCGGGCGGTGGGTCGGCCGGGCCGTCGTCGTCCAGCTCGTCGGCGACGGCGGAGAACGCCTCCTCGTGCTCGTGGTCCGTCAGCTCCTGCGTGGCGAGGTCGAGGGCGTACTTGGCCGCGAACCCGGCCGCCGTCGTGAGCACCACGTCCAGGACCTTCCGCCCCGTCGAGCTCTCGCGGACGTGGACGGGCCCGGAGCCGGCCTCGGCGTAGCTGGCGGGGACCGACCGGAGCGCGCGGCGGAGGGCGTCCTCGGGGTCCGCGTTCCGTCGCGCCACGCGCTCGGCCGCGTCGTCGAGGGCCACCGTCAGGCGGAGCCGGGCGAGGTCGGTGTCGAGGTCGGCCTCGGCCGCCCGGCGGCGCGTCCTCGCCTTGCGGAGGGCGCGGAGGAGCCCGAGCGCGAGCCCGACGGCCCCGGCGACGAGCGCGTTCCGGACGGCGTCGTCGCGGAGCACGTCCGGGAGGGGCCGGCCGCCGACGGAGACCCCGGCGAGCGTCGTCGCCTCGTGCTTGAGCGACTCGAGGTGGAACTGGATGTCCCGCTCGCGGGCGTCGAGCCGGGCCCGGATCTCGGCGGCCTTCAGCGGGCGCGTGTCGTGGTCCGGGTCGATCCGCTCGGGGACGCGGACGGGCGGGCTGGCGAGGGGGCCGTCGGGCGGCGTGGACGAGGGGAGCTCGGGCATGGCAGGAGTCGGTACGGGGTACCCGGGACGGGGTACGGGTACGGGTCGGAGGGCTGGCGGAGGCGTACCTCGCACCCGGTATCCCGTACCCGCGGCGTTCTAGGTCGTGGCGGCGCGGGCCTTCTGGGCCTCGAGGTCCTGGAGCTGGGCGCGCGAGGGCGGCGGGGCGTGGCCCTCCCGGCTCTCGGTGATCCGGGAGACGCGGGCCCGGGCCTCGATCGCCTGGTCCTCGTCGAGCCGGCGCTTCCCGACGAAGCCGAGCACGGCGGCGATGAGGAAGATGACGAGCGTGGTGACGAGCATCCCCAGCCAGACGCTCTCGAACAGGGCCGCCAGCCCCCACGCGAGCGTCCCGAACAGGAACCCGAGCCCGTAGAGGGCCAGGACGCCGGCGGCGGCGAGGAACCCGATCGCGATCCCCTTCCGCCGGAGGCTGGCCTTGACCTCCTCGACCTTCTCCTGGACCTCGGCCTTGACGAGCGCGATCCGGAGCTCCATCCACTCGCGGAGATCGGCCGAGAGCGCGGCGGCGTGGTCGCCGATCCGGGCCAGCTTGCCCCGGTGCGGGGGGAGCTGGTGCGTCGCTTCGGCAACCGGCTGCGGGCGCACAAGCGGGAGCTGGGTCGGCTGGTGACGCTCGAGGCCGGGAAGATCACCGCCGAGGCTGAGGGGGAG
>CAZDFV010000485.1:0-2244 GCA_964504495.1 uncultured Rhodothermales bacterium | reverse complement strand
CGCGAGCACGGCGAGCGCGTCGGGCTGGCCGCCGCTCCGGGCAAGCGCGTCCGAGAGCGGCGTCCGCCACGTGCCCGTGACCTCGATCGTCAGCGCGCCCTCCGCCTCGGTCACCCGGACGTCGGGGCCTTGCGGCGCCGTCGTCGTAAACCGGTCGGGCGCGGCCGGGGCCTGGGCCGCCGCCGTGCCGACGGCGAGCGCGACGAGAAAGCAGACGGGAGCGAGGCGCGGCATGGAGTGCGGGCAGGCCAGCCAGGGCTGGGGAGGCCGGGGGCGTGCGGCGGGCGGGCCGCACGGGCGTAGCACGAACTCGAATAGGCGCGTCGCGGCGTCGGGGCCGGCGAAGATACGGGCGGGCCGGGAGCGGCGGCAAGGCGCCGGAGCGTGCCCCGGCGCCCTGCGGACGGGCTCGGCGGCAGCGGCCGCGCCCGCCCCTGCCGCTAGCTGTTGATGTTCCGGTGGATGGCCTGGCGCGTGAGCCCGATCCGCTGGCCGAGCTGGCTCCGGTTGTCGATCCCCGGGATCCCGACGAACCCGTTGACGAGGCTCGTGAGGTACTCCTGCCGGAGCTTGTTCATGGGGACCGGCCCGAGGATCTTGGCGATGTCGAGCTCGGCCAGCTCGCGCTGCGCGAGGGCGGCGTCCTCCTCGATCCGCTCGAGGAGCGACGGCCAGACGGGCACGTCGGCGAAGGCGTCGCGGGCCTGCTGGTAGTACTCGAGGGCGAGCCCGTAGAACTTGAAGTCGTAGTGGTAGACCTGGGCGAGCTGGTGGAGCGCGAGCCCCTGCTCGGCGTGGAGCTCGTTCCGGGTCGCCAGCTCGAGCGCCTTCTGGAGGGCCTCCTCGCCCTTGTGGTGCTGGTCCAGCTTGACGAGCGCGAACCCCTTGTACATGAGCGACTTCGGGATGTACTCGACGAGCCCGTTCCGCCGCGACAGGTTGTAGACCCGGACGCACGTCTCGATCCCCTGCTCGTAGCTCCCCTGGGCCATGAGCGTCGTCGCCTTCTGCAAGAGCGCGGCCACCTCCCACGGGCGCGTCCCGAGCCGGCGGGCCTCGTCGCACACCCGGTCGAAGTACTGGAGCGCGGCCGACTGGCTCATCAGCCGGTGGCGCATGAGCCACCCGAGCCGGTAGTCGAGCACGACGGTCTGGTAGGCGTCTTGGGGCTCGACGAGCGCCAGCTCCGTCTTGACCCGCTCGACCGGCGCGTCGCGGAGGCACCGGATGGCCTGGAGCTGGACGTGCGTTCGGACGACGGCGTCGAGCGGGGCCTTGAGGATCTCGTTGAACTCGAGGAACGCGTCGTAGACGCGGGCGCCCCCGAGGTGGTCGAGGGCCCGGTCCCACCGCTGGCAGACCGCGTCGGGCTGGGCCGCGAGGGCGGCGGCGACGCGCTCGACGTGCTCGAGCTCGTGCGCCGGGTTCATCGGTGCGGACGGCATGGGGTGGGGGGCGTGCTGGTGCGTTCGGTGCGCCGGAGTTATCGGCCCGCCCAGGGCGGCCTTTAACCCGCGCCCCCTTTCCACGCCGGGCGACGGCGGGCGGCCCCGAAGCGTTCGGCGCCCGCCCTCCCCCCCGCCCTAGCGCACCACCCGGTCGACGCGGGCGCGGAGCGCGGAGACCTCGCTGAACAGGTCCGCGAGGTCCGACGCCGCCTCCGACACGTTCTCCAGCGCCTCGACGACGCCCGCGTCCGCCCCCGTCGCCGCGGCGAGCTCGAGGCCGAGCTGGGCGTTCCCCACGATGACCGCGAGCGGGTTGTTGAGAGTGTGGGCCACGCGCCCCAGCTCGTTGCGGAGCGCGACCATCTCGTCCCGCCAGCCCTCGCTCGGGGCCGCCCCGTCGCCGAGCCACGCGCGGACGTCGTCGAGCGAGCCGGCGGCCTCGACCGCGGCCGACAGTCCGAGCACGTCGCGGAGCGCCCGGAGCGGGCCGACGTCGTCGGGGTCCTGGGTGAGGACGGCGTCGAAGGCCGTCGCGCCGAGGTAGGCCCGGGCCTCGGCCTGGGTCGGCGCGGCCGTGACTTCGGCCGCGGCGGGCGGTACGCGCTCGGCCCACGCGGTGGCGTGGGGGCCGACGATCAAAACGGCGGGAGGCATAGGGGGCGGTGTCGCTGTGGCCGGAATCTAGTCCCCGCCGCAGATCCGCAGAAACCGAAAGCGCCCGCCCCGGGAGACCGGGACGGGCGCACAGCTGGCAGAGACCGCCAGCGGGGGGGGCGAGGCTTAGTCGCGCCGGCGG
>CAZDFV010000484.1:0-2252 GCA_964504495.1 uncultured Rhodothermales bacterium | reverse complement strand
GTCCGGGCGGCTGGCGGCGCGGCCCGCCAGCCGCTCGACGACAGCGACCTGGGACGCCGGCACGTCGCTGAACGCCACGAGCGCCGCCTCGCAGGCGTCGAACCCCCGCAGGCCCCGCCCGTCGCCGAGGACGGCGAGCGTGGTCGGGCGCGTCTCCATGAGCCGCTGGGCGAACCGGCGCTCGCGGGCCTCCAGCCCGAACGCGTGCCACGCCGCCGGCCGGACGACCGTGGCGAGCACGAGCCGCTCGGCGTCCTGCGCCCGCAGCCGGACCTCGTCGAACGCGTCGTCCTGGTCCTCGTGCGTCGGCTCCAGCTCGCGGTAGACGGCCCCGGGGAGGAGCCGCCGGACGGCCTCCCCCATCGGCATCGTCTCGGGCTCGTTGGGGAGCGGGGCCTTTTTGATGAGCACGACGAGCGTGCCTGTCCCGTCGCCGAGGTCGGGGAGCGGGCCGCGCGCGACGGTGACGGCCTCCCGCGCTGCGCGCTCGGCGAGCCGACGGTGCTCGACCGCCCCGACGGTCTCGGGCGGGAGCGGCGGCCGGCGGAAGGCGTCGGCGCCGAACCGAACGCGGAACCGCTCGCGGAGCCGGTCGACGCGGGCGAGGGCGGCGTCGAGGAGCGCCTCGTCGAGGCGGCCGCGCTCGACGGCCTCCGCCAGCCCGGCGACGATCGCCTCCGGGTCGACGGCGTCGACGAACAGGTCGACGCCGGCCTCCAACAGCTCGACGGCGACCTCGGCCTCCGTCTTGTCCGGGTCCTTCGCCCCGGCCATCTGGAGGCTGTCGGTCACGACGACGCCCTCGAACCCGAGGTCCCCGCGCAAGAGGTCGCGGAGGATCCGCGGGGAGCGCGTCGCCGAGAGGTCCGGGTCGAGGGCGGGGTAGACCACGTGCGCCGTCATCACGAGGTCGACGCCCGCGGCGACGGCCGCGTGGAACGGGACGAGGTCGGTGAGCTCGAGGACCGCCCGGTCGTCGTCCACGACGGGGAGCTCGGCATGGGAGTCGCCGGCCGTGCCGCCGTGGCCGGGGAAGTGCTTGGCCGTCGCGAACTGGCCGGCCGCGTGGACGCCCTCAACGAACGCCTCGACGAGGCGGGCCGCCTCCTGCGGGTCGTCCGAGTACGCCCGCGAGCCGATGATGGGGTTGTCGGCGTTCCGGTCCACGTCGGCGACCGGCGAGTACGTCACGTGGACGCCGCAGGCGAGGGCCTCGGCGCTCGACTGGCGGGCCACCTCGCGGACCACGGCGGGGTCGGAGAAGGCGGCCGCGTGGGGGTAGACCGTCCCGCCGGCCACCTGCTGCCCAAACCCGCGCTCCATGTCGGTCGTGACGAGCAGGCCGCGGTCGCTCCGCGACTGGAGCCGCCCGAGCGTGTCGCGCGTCTCGGGCCAGCGCCCGTTGAACAGGATGAGCCCGCCGATCGGGTGGCGGTCGAGGAGGGCGGCGACGTCGTCCTCCTGCTCGGACGCGGTCTTGGCCGGCGGGAGGTTGTTGCCGAGGCGGACGACGAGGAGGCCGGCGGCCTTTTCGGCGGGCGTGAGGGGCACGGGCGGGGCGTGGAAGCGTCCGGCTCTTACCGGCCCGCCGGCCCGCCGATCCCCCCGGCCGCTGCGTACAGCCCGCGCCGCTCGACCTCGGCGCGGACGGCGTCGGGAACGAGGTAGCGGACGGTCTGCCCCGCCGCCAGCCGGGCGCGGAGGGCGGTGCTGGAGATGTCCAATAGCGGCCCCTCGACGAGCGTCGACCGCTCGCGCGCCCACTCGGGAAGCGCCCCGAGGTCGGCCCCGGGCCGGGCGTAGACGACGAGCCGGGCGAGGGCGAGGATCGCGCGCGGCGCACGCCACGTCGCGAAGGCCGCGGCGCTGTCGCCCCCGACGATGAGAGCCAGCTCGGACTCGGGCCGCTCCGCCGCCAGCTGGCGGAGCGTGTCGACGGTGAAGCTGACCTCGCCCCGCCGGACCTCCAGGTCCGACGCCTCGAACCGCGCGTTCCCCTCGACGGCCGCCCGGACAAGCGCGAGACGGTCGGCGGCCGGCGCCAGCGCGGGATCGCCGCGCTTGTGCGGGGGCGTGGCGGCCGGGACCCACAGGACGCGGTCGAGCGCGGCCGCCTCGGCGCACGCCTCGGCCACGGCGAGGTGCCCGACGTGCGGGGGGTTGAACGAGCCGCCGAAGAGACCGAGACGCATGGGCAGGACTGGGGACTGGGGACTGGGGACTGGGGACTGGGGACTGGGGACTGGGGACTG
>CAZDFV010000483.1:0-2269 GCA_964504495.1 uncultured Rhodothermales bacterium | reverse complement strand
CGGCGCGTCGGCTTGGTCCGTGCCGGGGCAACTCGGCGGCGCGCGGGGCCGCCGTGCTCCTCGTCCATGACCTCCGCCCGGCCCTGGGCGAGCGCGACCTGAGCGCGTCGCACGCCACGCCCACGGCCCTCGCGGACGTCCTGCAGATGGTGGAGGCCAGGACGCTCACGCGCGGCGCCGCCTCCGAGGCCGTCGCCGCGCTCGTCGCGGAGGGCGGGACGGCCGAGGCCGTCGTCGAAGCCAAAAACCTCGCCGCCGTCCGCGACGCCGACGCCCTCACGCCGGCCGTAGACGCCGCCCTCGCCGAGAACCCGGACGAGGTTGACCGCTACCGGGCCGGCGAGCAGCGCCTGTTCGGCTTCTTCGTCGGCCAGGCCATGCGCCGCGCGCCCGGGGGCGCCGACGCGAAGGCCGTCCAGGCCCTCCTCCGCGAGCGGCTGGCGGAGGCGTAGCGACTCCGCTCGTTACCCCAGCACGTCGGCTGCCATGCGGAGCCGGTGGATCGTCGCCTCGCGTCCGACGGCGACGAGCGTCTTGAACATCCCCGCCCCCACCGGCGTCCCCGTCACGGCCAGGCGGACGGGGTGGATGACGCGCCCGAACCCGACGCCCTCGTCCTCCGCCAGCGCCCGCATGGCGGCCTCGGTGCTCTCCTCCGTGAAGGCGTCGTCGGCCTCCAGGCGGTCGGCGTAGAGGGCGACGAGCCGCGCGCTGTCGTCCTTCCAGCGTTTCTTGAGGCCAGCCGGGTCGTACTCTTGCGACTCATCGAACAGATAGTCTGCATCGGCGAGGTCGCGGGCAAAGCCGATCCGCTCGTGGAGGAGCCGGGCGGCCGTCTCGATCCGGTCGAGCGGGACGTCGCCGTGCCGGTCCGCGACGGCCGGTGCTGCGCGCCGGGCGACCTCCTCGGCCGGGAGGTCACGCAGGACCTGCCCGTTCAGCCAGTTCAGCTTGTCGAGGTCGAACACGGCGCCGGCCTTGTGGACGCGCTCCAGCGAGAACGCCTCGACCAACTCCTCGAGGGTGAACTGCTCGCGGTCGTCGCCCGGGTTCCAGCCGAGGAGGGCGAGGAACGAGACGAGCGCCTCGGGCTCGTAGCCCCGCTGGCGGTAGTCGCGGACGCTCACCGGGATCCCCTGCTTCTCGGCGTTCCGCTTCGAGAGCTTCCCGCCCGTCGGGCTGAGGAGGAGCGGGAGGTGCGCGAACGTGGGCGGCGCCCACCCGAGCGCGCGGTACAGCAGGAGGTGCTTCGGCGTCGACGGCAGCCACTCCTCGCCGCGGACGACGTGCGTGATCTCCATCGCATGGTCGTCCACGACGTTCGCGAGGTGGTACGTCGGGAGCCCGTCGCTCTTGACGAGGACCTGGTCGTCCACGGCGTTGGTCTCGAAGCTTACCTCGCCCCGGACGCGGTCGTGGAAGCGGACCGTCTCGCCCGGGTCCACCTTGAGGCGGACGACGTGCGCCGCGCCGGCCGCCAGCCGCCGCTCCACCTCGCCGGCGTCGAGCGTGAGCGCGTTCGTCATCTGGCCGCGCGTGGAGGCGTCGTACGTCGGGTTGGGATTCGCCTCCGACCGGAGCCGCTGGCGCATGGCCTCGATCTCGTCCGGCGTGTCGAAGGCGACGTAGGCCCGCCCGGCCTCGACGAGCTGGCGGGCGGCCTCGGCGTAGCGCTCGGCCCGCTCGCTCTGGCGGTACGGGACGAAGGGGCCGCCGGCGTGGGGCCCCTCGTCGGCCGTGAGCCCAGCCCAGGCGAGGGCGTCGGCGATGTCCTGCTCGGCGCCCTCGACGTAGCGCGCCTGGTCGGTGTCCTCGATGCGGAGGACGAACGCGCCGCCCGTCTGCCGCGCCAGAAGCCAGTTGTAGAGCGCCGTGCGGAGGCCGCCGACGTGGAGGAGGCCGGTGGGGCTGGGCGCGAAGCGGACGCGGACGGGGCCGTCGGACATGGGGCGGAGGGGGGAGCCGGGACAGGGGCCCCGAACCTATCGCCGGCCCGCCAGTCCCGCCTCCGCCGACGTTTCGCGCTTCGCCCCTCTCCCGCTGGCGGCGCGCGCCGACGCTATCGGGCGGCGCTGGCGCGCCGGGCCTCGACGGTCACGCCCGGGTCGATCACGTAGAGCGGCCCGTCCTGGAGCGACGTCTCAACCACGCGGTCCGTCTCCGGCGCCGGGTCGGGGGCCGGCCCGAACACGCTCCCCAGCACGACCGCCAGCGTGGCGACGGCGAGGGCGGCCCCGACCGAGACGCGGCGCCGGAGCGCGCCCCCCAG
>CAZDFV010000482.1:0-2288 GCA_964504495.1 uncultured Rhodothermales bacterium | reverse complement strand
TGCTCGGGCTCGCCCCCGACGGCGCGCTCCGGCTGGCGACGGCCGAGGGCGAGCGGGCCGTGCACGCGGGCGAGGTCACGCTCGCACCCCCAGGCCCATGACGCTCGTCACCGGCGCGACCGGGTTCGTGGGTTCCGTCCTCGTCCGCCAGCTCGTCGAGGCCGGCGAGCCGGTCCGCGTCCTCCGCCGCCCCACGTCGCGCCTCGACCTCTTGGGCGACGCGGCCCACCACGTCGAGCACGCCGAGGGCGACGTGACCGACGCCGGCTCCGTCCGCGCGGCGACGCGGGGCGTCCGCCGCGTCTACCACGTCGCGGCCGTCGTCGCGTTCGGGCCGCGCGTCCGGCGCCGGCTCCAAGACGTCAACGTGCGGGGCACGGCCCACGTCGTGGACGCCGCCCGCGAGGCCGGCGTCGAGCGGCTCGTCCACACGTCGAGCATCGCCGCGCTCGGCCGGCCGGCGGTGCCCGGCGGCGTGATCGACGAGGCGACGGCGTGGGTCCCCTCGCGTCAGAACACGGCCTACGCCGCGAGCAAGCGGGCGTCCGAGCTGGAAGTCCTGCGCGGCGTCGCCGAGGGGCTCGACGCCGTGACCGTGAACCCCGCCCTCGTCTTCGGCCCCGGGCGCCCCGGCGAGGGGACGATGCGGCTCGTCGAGCGCGTCGCCGCCGGCCGCGTCGTCGTGGCCCCGCCCGGCGGCACGGCCGTCGTAGACGTCGAGGACGTGGCCCTCGGCCTCCGCGCGGCGATGGCCGTCGGCGAGACCGGCGGGCGGTACGTCCTCGCCGCCGAGAACCTGCCCTGGACGACGGTCCTCGGCACGCTGGCGGAGGCGCTCGGCGTGGCCCCGCCCCGCTGGACCCTTGGCCCACGCGCCCTCCGGTGGGCCGGCGCCGTCGCCGAGGCCGCCGCCCTCCTGACCGGCGCCGACCCCGCCCTCACGCGCGCGACGGCCCGGACCGCCTCGGTGACGTACCGCTACGCGAACCGGAAGGCCGTCGAGGACTTGGGCCTCTCGTTCCGGCCGTTCGCCGCGACCGCCGCCCGACTGCCTGCCCCCGCGTAGGCGGGGGGCGGACGCGCTCGGCCGCTAGTGCAGGAACAGGGGGAGCGCCATCACCCCGATCCCCAAGAGCATCATCACCAGCTGCCCGACGGCCTTCGTGGCGGGGTAGCTGTGCCGCCGGTTGAGCTCGGGGATGAGGTCGCTCCCGGCGATGTAGAGGAACGCCCCCGCCGTGACGGGCAGGAGCGCGTCGGCCAGCCCCTCGACGTAGCCGCCGAGCACGAGCAGGAGCCCGGCGCCGACGAGCCCGACGAGCCCCGCGCCGAAGTTGTAGAGGAGCGCCCGGCGCGGCGGGTAGCCCCCGTAGACGAGGACGCCGAAGTTGCCGATCTCCTGCGGGATCTCGTGGAGCATGACGGCCAGCGTCGTCACGACGCCGGTCTGGGGCGAGACGAGGTAGGCCGCCGCGATGACGGCCCCGTCGATCAGGCTGTGCGCCGCGCTCCCGACGAGGTTGACGAGCGCGAACGGGGCCGCCCCGTCGTCACCCGCCGGCCCGTGGCGGTGCCCCGCGTGGACGTGCCCCGTCGCTCCTTCGATGGCTTCGGGCGCGCCGTGCTGGTGCCGCCAGTGGAGGAACTTCTCGAGGACGAAGAACGCCAGCACCCCGCCCAGCACGAGGAGCCCCGCCAGCGGGCCGTCGCCCAGCGCCTCGTACGACTCGGGGATGAGGTGGAGGACGGCGCCCCCCAGCATCGCCCCGACGGCGAACGCCACGAGCAGGAACACCATCCGCTCCAGGCGCGCCCGCCCCAGCGAGAGCGTGAACGCGCCGACGAGCGACGCGAGCGCGACGGCGACGACGGAGAGGAGGGCGGCGGCCCAGACTGGCACGGCGGGGGGGCTGGCGGGGGCGCCTCGACCCCCGCCTCCGCGGGGGCAGGCAGCCGGGCGGAGCCCTTATGGGGACGCCTACAGGTACCCCTTCCCCTCGCGCTCCGCCTTCCGCACCTTCTCCTCGTCCAGCTCGACGGTCGGCTTCTGGACGCCGAGCGAGCCCGGGTCCTGCGGGCCGGCGTTGACCTGCGGCGGGACCCTCTCGGAGTGGTCCGTGCCGCCTTCGTTGTCCTCGCCCACCTTGTCCTCGACGTAGTCGGGGCGCTCGTCGCGGAGGTGGAGGGGGTCCTTCTTGGTAGAGAGATCGGCCATGACGGGGGTGGGGGCGGGGGCCCCGCTGTACGCCGGCCGCGCGGCGCGGGTCCGACGCGGACGGCCCGCCCGG
>CAZDFV010000481.1:0-2292 GCA_964504495.1 uncultured Rhodothermales bacterium | reverse complement strand
GCTCGCGGACGTTCCGCTTGAGCTCGACGCCGAGCGGGCCGTAGTCGTAGACGGCCCCGAGCCCGCCGTAGATCTCGGACGAGGGGAACAGGAAGCCGCGGCGCTTCGCGAGGGCGACGATGGTGTCGAGGTCGGCCATGGGGCGGGGCCCTTCTGCGGGCTGGGGAGGGGAGCGCCGAAGATCGCCGCCAGCGGCTGGCGGGACGCGAACGCCGCTCGAAAACCAGAAGTCGTTAGGTTGGACCGTGCACGTCCCCGCCCGCCGCGTCCTCTTCGTCTGCAGCCGGAACCGGCGGCGGAGCCCGACCGCCGAATCGGTCGCCCGGCGCTGGCGCGGCGTCGACGCGCTCTCGGCCGGGACGGCCCCCGACGCCGACCTCCGCGTCTCGGCCGACCTCGTCGAGTGGGCCGACGTGGTCGTGGCCTTCGAGGACCGCCACCGCCGCCGGCTGGCGGAGGCGTTCGGGCCGCTCCTCCGCGACACGCCGGTCCACGTCCTCGGCATCCCCGACGACTACGCCTTCCGCGACCCGGCCCTCGTCGAGACGCTCCGGGCGCGCCTGCCGGGCCTCCTCGGCGTGGAGGCGCCGCCGGCCTAGATTGGACGGCCCCTCCCCCACCACCCCGCCATGCCCCGCCCTCTCCTCACGGCCCTCTGGCTCGTCGCGCTGGTAGGGGCCGTCGCCGGCTGCGGCACGACGGCCCCCGCCGCCCCGCCCGAGTCCGCCGCCGGCGACACGGGCGCGCTCCCGGCTATCGAGGAGAAGACGGCAGGGCTGGAGCGCCACGACGGGTTCCTGCCCGTCTACTGGGACGCGCGCGCCGGCACGGTGTGGCTGGAGGTCCCGGACCTCGACTCGGACCTCCTCTACGTCAACAGCCTGGCGGCGGGGCTGGGGTCGAACGACGTCGGGCTCGACCGGAGCCAGCTCGGCGGCGAGCGCGTCGTCCGGTTCGAGCGGGTCGGGCCGCGCGTGCTCCTCGTCCAACCGAACCTCCGGTTCCGGGCGGTCTCCGACAACCCGGCCGAGGCCCTCGCCGTCGAGGACGCCTTCGCGTCGAGCGTCGTGTGGGGGTTCGACGTGGCGGCGGAGACCGACGGGCGCGTGCTCCTGGACGCGACGGACTTCGTGGCGAGGGACGCGCACGGCGTGGCGCAGCGGCTCCGGCAGACGGGGCAGGGCTCGTTCTCGCTCGACAAGGCCCGGAGCGCGCCGGTCCCCGACGCCCTCAAGGCGTTCCCGCGCAACACGGAGCTGGAGGCCCGGCTCACGTTCGCCGGCGACGCGCCCGGCCGGTTCGTCCGCGACGTGGCCGCCGACCCGAGCGCCGTGACCGTCCGCGTCCGGCACTCGTTCGTGGCCCTCCCGCCGCCGGGCTACACGCCCAGGCGGTTCCACCCGGCGAGCGGCTACTTCCCCCTGTCGTTCGCCGACTACGCCGTGCCGATCGGCGAGGAGCTGGAGCAGCGCTACATCACGCGCCACCGGCTCGAGTGCGCCGGCCCGCCGGACGCGGACGGCTTGTGCGAGGCGCGCGAGCCGATTGTCTACTACCTCGACCCGGGCACGCCGGAGCCGGTCCGCTCGGCGCTCCTCGACGGGGCGCGGTGGTGGGCCGAGGCGTTCGAAGCCGCCGGGTTCCGCGACGCCTACCGCGTCGAGGTCCGGCCCGACAGCGTCGACCCGCTCGACGTCCGGTACAGCACGATCCAGTGGGTCCACCGGGCGACGCGCGGCTGGAGCTACGGGGCGAGCGTGATCGACCCGCGGACGGGCGAGATCCTGAAGGGGCACGTGTCGCTCGGCTCGCTCCGCGTCCGCCAGGACTACCTGCTCGCCGAGGGCCTGCTCATGCCCTACGCCGGGCGGAACGCGGCCGGCTTCCCGTCCGAGGCCGAGGACCCGATGCTCCGGCTCGCGCTCGCCCGGCTCCGCCAGCTCTCGGCCCACGAGGTCGGCCACACGATCGGGCTGGCGCACAACTTCGCCGCGAGCGTGCAGGGCCGGGCCTCGGTCATGGACTACCCCGCCCCGCTGGCGACGCTGGCCGGCGGGGCCGTGGACCTGGGCGACGCCTACGCCGTCGGCGTGGGCGACTGGGACGTCCAGGCCGTCCGGTACGGGTACGCGCCCGACCCGTCCGTGCCGGAGGCCGTGATCCGCGAGAACCGCGAGCGCGGGCTCCTCTACCTCACCGACGCCGACGCCCGGCCCGCCGGCGCCGCCAGCCCGGCCGCCGCGCTCTGGGACAACGGGGCCGACGCCGTCGCCGCGCTCCGCGCCGAGCTCG
>CAZDFV010000480.1:0-2293 GCA_964504495.1 uncultured Rhodothermales bacterium | reverse complement strand
TCGCCTTCTACTTTGCCGGCACGCGCGTCGAGGGCGGGCCCGCGGGCGCCCCGCGGGCGGCCGTCGCCGGCGCCTCCGTCGAGACCCCGCGCGTGCCGACGCCCCGCCGCCCAGCGCCCCCGACGTGGACGACCTCCGAGGAAGCGCCGAAGGCCCCGGCCCGGCCCCGCCGCCGGGCGTGGTGAGGGGCTACATCACCCCCGTTCCGTCCGTGGCCGTCCGCTCCAAGAGCGTGACGAACGAGCGGCGGTCGCCCTCGGTGAGGAGGTACTCCATCCCGCCGAGCAGGACGCGGACGGCCTCGGCCTGCGCGATGGCCTCGAAGTCGTCGCGGGGGACCTGGATCGTCAGGAACTCGCCGTAGGTGTTCGGGAGGATCATGAACCCGTCCTCGCCGCTGTCCCAGGTGTAGGTGACGCCGCCGCTGACCTCGAACGAGACGCCCATGAACGCCGAGTTCAGCGCGTTCTGGCCGACGTTCGAGAACACGACGCGGAACGACTCGGCCGGGCACGGCGCGGCGGCGCCCGCAGCCCCGGGGCAGTTGGCGTAGGCGCGGACGACGAAGTCGCGCATCCCGACCGCGCTCGACGACGACATCGGAGCGCCGAGGCGGACGGTGTCGGAGCGGAGGGCGGCCTCGCCGCCGCCGGACGAGGCGCAGCCGGCGAGGACCGCCAGCGCGGCGAGGAGGGCGAGGGGGCGCATGGGCTCCAAGGTGAGCGGACCGTGAACCTACGGCGCCGACCGGCTACACGAAGTACCCGAACGCGTTCTCGAAGTGCTCGACGCGCGTCTCGCCCCCCGCGAACCGGACGGCCACGACGTCGAACCGGACGGGCGCGGGCATCAGGCGGCGCTCGTGGAGGTAGGCCTCCGTCACGCGCAGGATGGCCCGCTGCTTGGCCGCGTCGACGGCCGCCTCCGGCGCCCCGTAGCCGTCGCCCGAGCGGGCCTTGACCTCGACGACCACGATCGTCCCGCCGGCGTCGTCAGCCGTCGGCTCGAAAAAGACCGCGTCGACCTCCTCGCGGCCGAACCGGTAGTTCCGGTCGAGCAGGCGGAGGCCCTTGGCCTCGAGGTAGGCCACGGCGGCGTCCTCGCCGCGGCGCCCGACGTCGGCGGCCCCCACGCTAGCCCTCGGCCGGGCTGGCGGAGCCCCCGCCCGAGTCGTCGCCGGACCGGCCGCGCTGGACCTTGGCGGCGAACTGGGCCACACGGTGGACCTGCTTGAGGCTCCGGCCCCGGAGGAGGGGGAGGAGCGCGTCGGCGAAGTTCTCGAACACCTCGATGATCTCGACGAGCGCGCTGATCCGGTCGGCGAGGGCGGCGTCGGGGGCGGGGAGGTCGCCGCCGCCCTCGCGGAGGTCGGCGACGACCTCGGAGAGCGCTCGCTGGACCGGCTTGATCTCTCGCCGCTGGCGCTCCTCGATGATCGTCGTCGTGATCGTCCAGACGTCGGACTCGGCCACGAAGAAGTCCTTCCGGCTGCCCAGCTGGTGCGTCTTGCGGACGAGGTTCCAGTCGACGAGGGCCCGGAGGTTCATGTTCGCGTTCCCCCGCGAGATCTGGAGCCGGTCCATGATCTCGTCGGTGTCGAGCGGCTCGTCGGCGGCGTAGAGGAGGGCGTGGATCTGGGCCATCGTCCGGTTGATCCCCCAGTGCGAGGCCATCTCGCCCCAGAGGAGGACGAACTCGTCGACGGCCCGGCGCCCGCGCTCGGAGGGCCCGTCCGCGCCCGGCGCGTCGGCCGGGGTGTCGGTCTGGGGAGACGGGTCGGCGTCCACGGGCGTCGGGGCGGGGCCGGCGAAGATAACGGGGGGCGCCGCACGGGGACGGCGGCCCGGTCCGGCGTAGTTTGGCCCTCCCCCCGCGCCCGTCCGTGACCGTCACCCTCACCACCGACTTCGGCCTCCGCGACGGGTACGTCGCGGCCATGAAGGGGGCCATGCTCCGGGTCGAGCCCGGGCTCCGGCTCGTCGACGTGACGCACGAGGTCCCGGCCGGCGACGTCATGGCGGCGGCGTTCGTACTGGGCCAGGCGGCCGAGCACTTCCCGGCCGGGACGGTCCACCTCGCCGTGGTCGACCCCGGCGTCGGGACCGACCGCCGGCCGCTGGCGGCCGAGGTCCGCCTGGGCGGCGTGGGCCACCGGTTCGTCGGGCCCGACAACGGGGTCCTCCCGCTCCTCCTCCGGGGGGCCGGGCCCGAGGAGGCCGTCGTGCTCGACCGGCCGGAGGCGTGGGGCCGGGCCCGCCCGAGCGCGACGTTCCACGGGCGCGACGTGTTCGGG
>CAZDFV010000479.1:0-2305 GCA_964504495.1 uncultured Rhodothermales bacterium | reverse complement strand
TGGGACGGCGCGTTCCGCCCGGCCGGGACGAACGTGGACTTCGTCGACGTCGCCGGCCCCGGCCGCGTCCGCGCGCGGACGTTCGAGAAGGGGGTCGAGGCCGAGACGCCGGCGTGCGGGACGGGCGCCCTCGCCGCCGCCCTCGTCGCCGCGCTCACGGGCCGGGCGGGCGCCGGTGCGGGCCGCCAGCGGGTCGAGGTCGAGATGCCGGGCGGCACGCTCGCCGTCGCGTTCGAGGTCGCGGGCGGCGAGGTCCGCGACGTCACCCTCGAAGGCCCGGCCCGGACGACCTTCGAGGGCACGCTCGAATGGCGGGGCTAGTGCAGGGCCGAGAGGTCTCCCGCTCTGTCGGCGCCGCCAGCCGGACGCGGTCCGGTCCCCCTCCCCCCCGCCTCCGCGGGGGCAGGCTCTGGCAGGAGGGGCCGTGGTCGACCGGGCGAGGCGCGAGGGCCCGCGCTGGCGGCCGTCGCACGCGGGGCCCCGTGGGGTGGCAGGAGGCGCAGGGGCCCGACGCACTATGTTGCCCGGGACCGTGACCCCCCAGCCCGCGGCCGCGGCCCTGCCTGCGCCCTGCCCCCCGTCGCCATGCGCCTCCCCGTCCTCCTCCTCGCCGCCGCACTGGCCGCCCCCGCCGCCGCCCAGGTCGTCCCCGACGAGTTCCCGGACTCCGGCGAGTCCATGGCCGACCGGAACAACCGGGAGCTGGAGGAGCGGCACCTCGGGTTCCTCTCGCGGTTCTACGGCCAGAGCACGGTCGAGGCCGGCCCCTCCTTCAGTCGCGCCGCGCCGGTCGTGGGGACGAACGTGGAGGGCGGGTTCCGGCTCGGGAGCGGCGACGCCGTCGCGGTCTCGTTCAACGTCCGGACCGCGCTCGGCGAGGACCCGCTGACCGGCGGGCTCCGGGCGGACCAGGCCCTCACCACGGGCCTGCTCGAGTACGTCGTCGCCCTCGACCGGCGCATCCCCTCCCTCCCGGCCGGGGCCGAGCTGGCGCTCGGCGTGGGCGGCTCGACCGGGGCCGTCGACGGGACGGCCGTCGAGGTCAACCCGCGGTGGGCCATCCCGCTCGGCGGCGTCACCAGCCTGCCGGTCGGGCTCCGGGCGAGCTACGCGTTCGGGGAGCGGGCCCTCGGCGCCTCGCCCGTCTTCGTCGGCCTCAGCGTCGGGATGCGCTACGGCTACGTGAGCGACCGGCGGATGGTGCTGGAGTAGCGGGACGGACGCGCCAGCCGCTCAGGCGAGGCCGCGGTAGAGGCTCACGATCCCGAACGTGAGCGGCCGGGCCACGGCCGACGTGTAGCCGGCGTCGTGCATCGCCGCCAGGAACGCCTCGCCGTCGGGGAACGCGGCGACCGACTCGGGGAGGTACTCGTACGCCTCGGCCGAGCCCGAGACGGCCCGGCCCACGCGCGGGAGGACGTGCCGCGAGTACGCCTCGTACCCCTGCTTGACGGGGAACGCCGTCGGGTGGCTGAACTCGAGGACCACGAGCGGGGCGCCCGGCCGGAGCACGCGGCGGATGCCGCGGAGCCCGGCGCCCAGGTCCTCGAAGTTGCGGACCCCGAACGCGACGAGCGCCCCGTCGAAGGCGTCGTCCTCAAACGGGAGGTCGGCGGCGTCGCCCTGGACGAGCGAGACGCGGCCGTCAAGCCCGCGCCGGCGGAGCTTCTCGCGGCCGCCGTCCAGCATCCCGGCCGAGATGTCCACGCCGACGACCTCGCGCGGGCCGAGCGCCAGCGCCTCGACGGCGAGGTCGGCCGTGCCCGTCGCGACGTCGAGGAGCCGGTCGGGGCGGCGCCCCGCGAGCCCCTCGCGGAGGCACGCCACGGCCCGCCTCCGCCACCACCCGTCGACCCCGAACGAGAGGACCCGGTTGAGGAGGTCGTAGCGCGGGGCGATCTCGTCGAACATGGCCTCGACGTGCTGGCGCTTGCCGGGGGCCTGGCCGATGGGCGGCTTGGTCATCGTGGGGCGGGGGGGGGGGGGGGCGGGGGACAGCCGGCTGGCGCCGCGCCCCGCCAGCGACCGAGTGGAGCGGGCGGCCCAACGTACCGTGCCGGACGGGCGGGGTGCCGGGGCGGGGTGGAACGGACATTGCTTTCACTTTTTTCTGAAACCTGCTCGCTCAGGGTCAGGTAGATCCTGACCTAGCTTCCCCCCGGCTCCCCCCGTGCCCGTGCCCGCCGCTCTCGCCCCGTCCCCGCTCGCGCCCGCCCCGTCGCGGCTGTCGCGCGCCCTCGCCGACGCCGCCCGGCGGTGGGACGGCCGCACCGTCCTCCGTGCCGAGGTCCCCGCCGACCCGGCC
>CAZDFV010000478.1:0-2316 GCA_964504495.1 uncultured Rhodothermales bacterium | reverse complement strand
CCGGCCGCGGCGGCCGCCGCGGGGGGATGGGCGGGCGCGCGGGCCGCGGCGGCGAGCGCCCCGATCCGCCCGAGCCCGTCGAGGTCTGGGTCCGCGTCCCCCTCGCCGACTAGTACCGTGACCATCCCACTCTGTCACCCTGAGGAGCGGAGCGACGAAGGATCTCGACGCGGTCCATCAGGCCGTAGGCCCCGGCGCCTACGGCTGAGCGCTCGAGTCGAGATCCTTCGCTGACGCTCAGGATGACAAGGTGGACCTGTCGCAGTACGAGCGGCTCGCCATCCACCACGCCCCTGGCCCCATGCCCCGCCTTCTCACTCTGCTTGCCGTTCTCGTCCCGCTGGCGACGGCCGCCAGCGCGCAGCCTAGCGACGCCGACCTCCTCGACGCCGCCCGCCAGTTCCCGCCCATGCCGCGCGAGGCGGCCGACCTCCTCACCGGCGGGTTCTCAGCGCCCGGCCAGTTCACGTTCGGCTCGGGGACGCCCTACAACGACCTCGAATACACCGCGTTCGACACCGACTACATGGAGGGCGAGACGAACGGGTTCGACACGTTCCTCCCCGTCGACCCCAGCGAGGCGCTCCCGGGCGAGGGGGCCGTCAAGCTCGTCCGCGGCGTGAACAACCTCGACCTGGAGGCCGCCTACAGCGGCCCGCGCGGCGACCGCGTGATCCTCGGGACGGCCGAGATCGCGGTCCCCTTCTTCCTAAAGGGCGACGACGGCGAGGACGACGACTACGCCGTGATCCAGAACGTCGACTACGGCGCGCTCGTGATGCAGCTCCGCGGCGGGCCCGACGACTACCGGCTCCCCTACTTCACCGCGTCCGACGGCGTGCAGACGGAAGGGCACTACCTGTTCTACGTCGGCGGGGGCGACGTCGACCTCGTCGCGTTCGTGTGGCCGTGCGACGTGCTCGGGAGCACGGTCAGCGGGAATCCGCCCCGGAACGACCAGGTGCTCTGCAACGCCCCCCGGCGGCTCTCGCTCGACGACGGCGTCAACGTCCGCTTCGCCGAGCCCTTCGCCGAGAGCGCGGCCGTGCCCGACGCGCTCGCGCAGGTGGGGACGCCCGGCCGCGAGGTCGTCGGCGGCGTGACGGCGGACGGGGCGGGGAACGTCTACCTGTTCGGGGCGAGCGACGGCTCGGTCGGCGGCACACTGGCGGACCCCGAGAACGCCGTGTTCATCGCCCAAGTCCTCCCCGACGGCTCGCGGGGGTGGACGTTCGAGCTGCCGGTCTCGAACGGGACGCTCCTGTTCGACGCCGCGGCCGACGACCGGCACCTCTACGCCGTCGGCCGGACGCTCGGCGCGCTCCCCGGCTTCCAGAGCGCCGGCCGGTGGGACGCCGTCCTCCTCAAGCTCGACCTCGCGACGGGCGCGCTCGTCGACTCGGACCAGTACGGGACGGCGGCGCTCGACGGCTACGGCAACGTCGTGCTCGACGGCGCCGGCGGCCTCTACGTCTCGGGCGCCGGCTCGGCGGGAGGCCAGGCCCAGACCGACCCGGACTACCTCGTCGCGCGGCACGACGCGGCGACGCTCGACGTCGTCTGGCGCGTCCTGGAGGCGCCGGCCGCGCAGGGACCCGTGTTCGTGTCCGAGGCGTGGGGCGGCCTGTCCGTCGCGCCCGCCAGTGGCGAGCGGCCGGCCCGGCTCCTCGCCGGCGGCTGGTACATGTCGGCCGGCGGCGCGGCCGGCTTCCTCAGCCTCTACGAAGACGTCGACACCGCCCAGCCGAGCCGCGTGGCAACGGCCACGGTCAACAGCCCCGGCACTCAGGCCGACTGGGTCTTGGACAACGCGATCGGCCCGGACGGGAGCCTCTACGCCGTCGGCTACACGACGGGCGCGCTCGGGGGCGCCAACCGCGGCGACGGCGACGCCTACGCCGTCCGGTTCGACGCGGACCTGGGGAACCCGGCGTTCGTCCAGATCGGCACGGCCCAGTCCGACATGTTCCGGAAGCTGGAGGTCGGCCCGGACGGGAGCCTCTACGCTGCGGGCTACACCTACGGCGACGCGGACGGCGCGAACCCGGACCCGGAGCGGCGGACGGGCGACGCCTTCGTCCAAAAGCTCTCGGCCGACCTGACGCCCCTCGCGGCGGCCCAGTTCGGGACGGCCGGCGAGGACCGCGCGTTCGCCGCGCTCGGCCCGGACGGGCTCGTCGTCGGGGGGATGACGGAGGCCGCGCTCGCGGGCCCGAGCGCCGGCTCGTTCGACGCCTACGCCGTCCGCCTCGCCCTCGACGACCTCGCCGTCGTCCCGCCGGGCGCCGTCGCGGCGGAGCCCGAGCCGGAGGGGGC
>CAZDFV010000477.1:0-2323 GCA_964504495.1 uncultured Rhodothermales bacterium | reverse complement strand
CGTGGCCCGGGCGGCGGCGGCCTCCGCCGGCGTCACCGTCCGCGTCTCGCCGTGCGTGCTCCGGCAGGCGTGGGGCTGGAGCGCCGCGGCGCTCGGCCGCGTCGGCTCGCGGTCCGGGGCGTCGGGCCGGCGGCCGGCGAGGAGCTCGTAGAGGAGGACGCCGAGGGCGTAGACGTCGGTCGCCGTCGTGACCTCCCCGCCGGTGACCTGCTCCGGGGCCGCGTACTCGGGCGTGAGGATCCGGCGGTCCGGGGCCGTGACCGGGACCGTCACACCGGGGTCGCGGTCGAGGAGCTTCGCCAGTCCGAAGTCGAGGAGCTTCACGCACGGCGCCCCCCGCCCGCCGCCGTCGGGCGGGTCCTCCTCGGCCACGAGCACGTTCGACGGCTTGAGGTCGCGGTGGACGACGAGCCGGCGGTGCGCGTGCTGGACGGCCTCGCAGACCTGGAGGAACAGGGCCAGCCGGTCGTCCACGCTCAGCCGCTGGCGGTCGCAGTAGGCCGTGACCGGCTCGCCCTCGACCAGCTCCATCGCCAGCCACGGCTGGCCGTCGGCCGTGACGCCGCCGTCGTAGAGCCGGGCGATGTTCGTGTGCCGGAGGGCCGCGAGCGCCTGCCGCTCGACGCGGAACCGCCGGGCGGCCTCGTGGCTGTGGACGCCCCGCCGGATCAGCTTGACGGCCACGTCGCGCCGGAACTGGCCGTCCTCACGCCGCGCCCGGTAGACGGCCCCCATCCCCCCGAACCCGAGCGGCTCGAGCAGCCGGTACGGCCCGACCGCCTCGACGCGCGCCCGGTCGTCCGTGGCCGCGCCGACGGCCAGCCCCAACGTGTCGAAGTAGGCGTCGGCCTCGGCCCCGGCCTCGAGGAGCCGCTCGACCTCGGCGCGGAGCGCGTCGTCCCCCCCGGTGGCGCCGGCGAGGAACGCGGTCCGCTCGGCGGCCGGCCGCCCCGCCGCCGCCTCGAAGAGGCCCTTCACGCGGAGCCAGCGGTCGGAGGTCATCGGCGGACGGGGGCGTCACCTAGAGGTACCGGGAGCGGCCGTCCGGCGGGACACGGCGGCGAGCAGGTCCTCGGCCCGGCGCGCCTTCGCGTGGTCCGGGCCGAACGCGGCGCGGAGGTCGGGGAGCAGGTCGGCGGCGATCGCCCGGGCGGCACGCGTCCGGCCGGCGTCGCGGAGGGCGCTGGCGTGGCGGAGCGCGGCCGAGAGCGTCGTCGGGTGGCCCGGGCCGAGGACGCGCCGGAGCGTCTCGACGGCCTCGGCCTCGAGGGCCAGCCCGCCCTCGACGTCGCCCCGGAGCACGCGGGCCTCGCCGAGCATGAGGAGGCTGTTCCCCACGGCCGCGTGGTCGTCGCCGTAGTGGGCCCGGCGGATGGTGAGGGCCTCGCGGTAGAGCGGCTCGGCCTCGGCGACCCGGCCCTGGGCCTGGAGCGCCCACCCCATGTGGCTCAGGCTCTGGGCCACGTGCGGGTGCGCGTCGCCGAGGAGGTCGCGGCGGATGGCGAGGGCCTCGCGGTGGACGCGGACCGCGGCGGCGTACGTGCCCCGCGCCGTGAGGAGCGCGCCGTAGTCGCTGAGCGACTGGGCCGTGTGGACGTGGCGGCCGAGGCTCCGGCGGCGCTCGGCGATCGCCCGACGGAAGAGCGGGGCGGCCTCGTCGTACCGGCCCGCCGTGTAGAGGAGCGTGGCGAGGGCACTGACCGACGTGCTGACGTCGGGGTGGCCCGGCGGGAGCGTCGCCTCGCGGGCCGCCAGCGCCTCGCGGACGAGGGGGACGCCCTCCTCCGGCCGGCCCCACGCCCGGCGGATGAGCCCGCGCCCCTCGATGCTCGACGCGGCCGTTAGGGTCCGCCCTCGCCCGTCGGCCTCCAGGAGGGCGAGGGCCCGGGCGTAGCACGAGTCGGCGGCGGCGTAGTCGCCCCGGGCGAAGTGGAGCCAGGCGATGTGGTTGAGGCTGGCGGCGGCGTCCTGCACGTCGGCTCCGGGGAGCGACTGGCGGAGGGCGAGGGCCCGGTGGAGCAGGCGGTCGGCGTCGTCGAAGCGGGTGTAGGTCTGGTAGATCTGGCCGATGTTGTCGTAGAGCCGGGCCTGGACCTCCGGCTGGTCCGCCAGCCCCCCCTCGATCTGGACCACGGCCCGGTCGAGCACGTCGGTCCCGTCGAGCCGGGCCGTCCCCATCCGGTTCGGGTCGAACTCGCCGAGGAGGTCCACCATGAACGCCGCCGCCCGCTCGGCCCGGTCGCGTTCCTGCGCGGCGAGCCGGCCCTGCCAGAGCGCCAGCCCGAGCCCGACGGCGAGGGCGAGCACGGCGGCGGCGGCGGCG
>CAZDFV010000476.1:0-2330 GCA_964504495.1 uncultured Rhodothermales bacterium | reverse complement strand
CGGCGGACCGCCTCGCACACGAGCCGGTCGCGGGCCGCCAGCCCGCCGCGCGAGAGCGCCAGCCGGCCGAACCGGTCGCCCGCGACCACGTCGACGCCGCCGAGGACGACGACGAGGTCGGGGTCGGCCGCGTCCAGCGTCTCGGGGAGGTGCCGGGCGAGGGCGTCGAGGTAGGCCGCGTCGCCGGCCCCGTCCGGGAGCCCGACGTCGCGCGTCGAGGGCGGCTTGCGGAAGGGGAAGTTGTTCGCGCCGTGCATCGAGAACGTGTAGACGCCGCCGGCCGGCCACGCCCGGTCGCCCCCGAAAAAGGCCGCCGTCCCGTTCCCCTGGTGCACGTCGAGGTCCACGACGAGCGCGCGGCGGAGCCACCCGGAGCGCTGGAGGACGCGGAGCGCGACGGCCACGTCGTTGAGGACGCAGAACCCCTCGCCCCGGTCCGGCATCGCGTGGTGCGTGCCGCCGGCCAGGTTGCCGGCCAGCCCGTCGTGGAGCGCCATGAGCGCTGCGTTGACCGTCCCCTGCACGGCCAGCCGGCTCCTCCGGACGAGCGCGGGGCTGGGGGGGAGCCCCATCCGCCGGGCCTCGGGTGCCGTGAGCGCCCCCGCCGCCAGCCGGTCGAGGTAGTCGCGGGTGTGGACCAGGAGGAGGTCGGCCCAGTCCGCCTCGCGCGGGGCGACCACGTCGCCCTCCGCGATCACGCCCTCGTCGAGGAGGGTCCGGTGGAGCGCCGCGAACTTCCGCATCGGGAACGGGTGCCGCGGCGGGAGCGGGACGACGTAGTCCGGGTGGTACGAGACGCGCACGGGGGGACGGCGGGCCGCGGGCGGGCGGCGTGGCCGTGTGGGACGGGGCGGCGGCGGCGAGGCTCCCGGCTCCACCCTCCGCACGGCGGCGGGCCGCCGTGGCCCGGCGACACGCGGGGGCTATTCGCCCGCGGCGGGACCCCGCTCGGCCTCGAGGAACTCCTCGAACGAGACCGACTCGTACGCCTCCTCCCGGACGAAGCGGAGGGCGAGGAGGTACGTCTCGGGGTCCGTGTACCCCGGGAGCTTGGTGATGAGCGAGCCGTCGCCGGCGACGAACACCGAGGTCGGCGTGCCGGTGATCCCCATGGCCCCGCCGAGCTGGGCCATCGTCACGGTCGCGTCGAAGAACGGGACCTCCTCCTCGCTCTCGAGGTCGAGCCGGACCGGCGCGTAGTGCTCGTTCACGTACGCCTGGACGGCGTCGTCGGTGAAGACCTCCCGGTCGAACCGGACGCAGTACCCGCACCACGCGGCGTACCCGTAGACGAGGAGGAGCCGGTCGCTGGCCTCGACGTCGGCCACGGCCTCCGTCATCGACCGCCAGTCGGGCGCGTCGTCGGGGACGACCGAGGCGTCGTTCTGAGCGCGCGCCGGCGAGGCGGCGGCGACGAGGGCGACGGCGAGGAGCAAACGGGTCATGCGGGGAGGAGGTCGGAGATCAGGTGGCGGAACGCGGCCCGGCCCTCCGTCCATGTGTACGGGGCGAGGGCGGCCTGCGAAGAGGCCGCGAGGCGGGCCCGGGCCGCCGGGTCGAGGAGGAGGCGGAGGGCGTCGGCGACGGCGTCCGGGCTCGCCGGGTCCGCCAGCAGGCCGGCCGGGGCGCGGGCGAAGACGGAGCGGACCTCGGGGAGCGGGCTCGCCACGACCGGGAGGCCGGCCGCGAGGTACTCGAACAGCTTGTTCGGGAGGCTCAGACGGAGGCTCTCCGTGAGCGGCTCGACGAGGCACGCGCCGACGTCCGCCCCCGGCGTCAGCGTGCGGAGCACGTCGGGCGGGACGAACGGGTGGACGGCGAGCCGGTCGCCCAGGTCCGCCCCCCGCTGGCGGAGCTCGCCGTCGAGGGCGCCCTCCCCGATCAGCACGAGGCGGGCGCCCTCGACCCGGCCCGCCGCGTCGACCAGCGCCGGCAGCCCCCGCCCCGCCCGGAACAGCCCCTGGTACAGGACCACGACGCGGCCGTCGTCGGGGAGCCCGAGGGTTCGGCGGAGGGCGTCTCGGTCCGGAGCCTCCGCGACCGCGTCGGGCGCGTTGTAGAGGACGGTCGGCCGGGCCACGCCGTACGTCTCCGCCAGCCGGTCGGCGATCCGGTCGCCCACCGTCAGGACGGCGTCGGCCCAGCCGATGTAGTGGCCCTCGACGGCCCCCCACGCCCGCCCAACGAGCGGCCGCCCGGCCGCCGAGTCGAGCGCGGCGTAGAGCTCGCGGCTGTCGTAGACGAGCCGGGCCCGGTGGCGCCGCGCGGCGGCCGCCAGCGCGGGGAGCGTGTAGAGGTCGCTCGCGACGTAGAGCGCGGCCGGCGCCGCG
>CAZDFV010000475.1:0-2332 GCA_964504495.1 uncultured Rhodothermales bacterium | reverse complement strand
GCGGCCGCGCCGGGCGGGGTCGCGTCGTGCGGGGTCGCGTCGTGCGAGCGGTTCGCGGCCGTGAACGCCGCTAGCCCCGAGCCCTCGGGGGGGGGCGTCCCCGGACCTGCCCCCGGACCCCGCCCCCGGAGCACGGCGACGTGCCGGGCGATCTCGACGGCGGCGTAGAACGCGACCGCCAGGCCCGCGACCGGGAGCACGCTGTAGACGGCCCCCAGCCCGACGCCGAGCGCGGCCGAGGTCTGCTCCAGGAGTGTCACGAGCCGGACGAGGTTGCCGCCCCCGATGAGCATCACGCCGACCGCGAAGAACAGGACGCACCCCTGGAGCACGAGGCCCAGCCCCGCCCGGGCACGCGGCCGGCCGTCGAGCGCCCGGGGCAGGAGGTCGATGGCGAGGTGCATCCGCTGGCCGACGGCGTAGGCCGCGCCCAACATCCCGAGCCAGATCAAGAGGAACCGGGCGAGCTCGTCGGTGAACCCGGACGGGGTCCCGAGCACGAACCGCGCGACGACCTGCCACGTCACATTCGCGACGCTCGCGGCCATGAGCGCGACGCACGCCCACGCGAGCGCGCGGTCGACGGCGCCTTTGAGGCCACGGTCCCCGGTCGCGCGGAGGGTCGGCGTCCTCACGGCGCCGCGGGGCTGGAAGCTTCCGCCGCCGACCGGACGCGCTGGATCCGCTCGATCAACCGGCGCTGCTCAGCGGGCGCGTCGGTGAGGAGCCGCTCGACGCGGGCGGCGAAGGCGCGCTGGACGTCGGGCTCGGGTCGGATCACCTCGACGCCCGCGGCCTCGACGGCCTGGAGGGCCTCGGTCGTCGCCTCGGCCCACAACCGCTTCTGGACGGCGAACGACGCCTCGGCCGCCTCTGCGAGCCACGCCCGCTCCTGCTCGTCGAGGGTCTCCCAGACCGGCGTGCCCACGACGAGCACGTCCGGGACCGCCGTGTGCTCGTTGAGCACGTAGTACGGGGCGACCTCGTAGTGCCGCGAGAGGTGGAAGCTCGGCGGGTTGTTCTCGGCCCCGTCGACGACCCCCTGCTGGAGCGCGGTGTAGAGCTCGCCCCACGAGATCGGCGTCGGGCTCCCGCCCATCGCGCGGACCATCGCCATCGCCGTCGGCGACTCCTGGACGCGGATCTTGAGGCCGGCGAGGTCGCCCGGCTGGCGGACCGGCCGCTCGGTCGTGTAGTAGCTCCGGGCGCCGGCGTCGTAGTACGTGAGCCCGATAAAGCGGTAGGGCGCCGTCTCGTCCAGGAGCGCCCGCCCGACCTCGCTCTCGAACACGGCGAGCCGGTGGGCCTCGTCGCGGAAGAGGTACGGGAGGGAGAACACGGCGAACTCGGGCGCGAACCCCTCGAGGACGGCCGCCGACACCTTCGTCATGGCGAGGCTCCCGATCTGGAGGAGCTCGAGGCACTCGCGCTCCGACCCGAGCTGACCGCTCGGGTAGACCGCAACCTGGAGCCGACCCGCACTGGCGGAGTCGGCGTGCGCGGCCATCGCGAGCATGGCCTCGTGGACGGGGTGGTCGGTCGAGAGGCCGTGCCCCAGCCGGAGCACGCGGGCGTCCGCGCGGTCCTCGGCCTGCCCCGCGCACCCCGAGAGGACGAGGGCGAGCCCACAGGCGAGCAGGAGAGGGCGGACGGGCACGGCGGAGTTAACAGCAGCTTGACAAAGTTAAACGTTTTACCTATCCTCTGCAAGCGCTTCCGAAACTTCCCCCCCACCCACTCGGAGGCGCCCCGCACCGACCGCCCGTGCCCCGAACCACCATCAAGGACGTCGCCTCCGCCGCCGAGGTCTCCATCGCGACGGTCTCGGCCGTCGTCAACGAGGCCGAGTGGGTCTCGCCGCCCACGCGGGCGAGGGTCCAGACGGTCATCGACCGGATGGGGTACCGCCCGAACCGCGTCGCGCGCACGATGCGGACGCGCCGGGGCGACGCGATCGGCGTCATCGTCTCCGACCTGACCAACCCGTACTTCGCCGAGGTCGTCCGCGGCCTCCAGCATGGGCTCCGCGAGCAGGGCCGCTCGCTACTCCTCGCCGACACGAACCAGCGGTTCGACGAGGGCCAGCGCCAGTTCGACCTCCTGCTCGACAAGCAAGTCGACGGGTTCGTCCTCTTCGGCGACTCCGTGCCGGAGAGCACGCTCGCGGCCCACGTCCGCCGCCGGGGCCGCGTGCCCATCGTGGCCGTCGGGCGCGACTACGGGATCGACGGCGTGGCGACGGTCCTGGCCGCCGCCGAGGACGCCGCGGGCCGGGCGACGGCCCACCTCGTCGAGCGGGGCTACCGCCGGATCGCGCACGTGACCGGCCCGC
>CAZDFV010000474.1:0-2338 GCA_964504495.1 uncultured Rhodothermales bacterium | reverse complement strand
TGCCGCATGCCGGGGCGCTGGAGCCGCGCTGAGGCGGCCCTCCCCGCCGTCGCGACGGCGGCCGACGCCGTCCAGGCCACGGCCGCGCGCACCGCCAGCGGGGCCGCTGGCGACGTGGACGCCGAGGCCGACGCCCGGGCCGCGGTCTTCCTCGTCGAGCTGTGCACGCTCCACCACGACCCGACGGCGACCGACCCCGAGCAGATCGTCCAGCAGTGCCTGTTCGCCGACGGGGCCGCCCGCGTCGACGTGACGGCGCAGCCGCCCCGCGGCGAGGCCCACTTCGCCCTGCTCGACCACGCCGAGGCCGTCGTCCCCGACACGCTCGGGGAGATGACGTGGCGGCCGGCCGACGGCCGGTTCGTGATGACGCTGAGCCGGGCCGTCCCCGACCACATCCGCGCGCACGTGGCGCCGGTCGTCGCGCGCTTCCTCCGCCAGAGTGGTCTTGCGGTCGAGGACGTGGACGTGTTCGCCGTCCACCCGGGCGGGCCGCGCGTGATCGAGAGCACGGCCGAGGCGCTCGGGCTGGACGAGGAGCGCGTCCGCCACAGCCAGGCCGTCCTGCGCGACCGGGGGAACATGTCGTCGACGACGCTCCCGCACATCTGGGCCGGGATCGCCGCCGACGCCGACGTGCCGGCCGGGGCCCTCGTCTGCTCCGTCGCGTTCGGGCCGGGCCTGACCGTCGCCGTCAACCTGTTGCGGAAGGGGGCCTAGTGGACGGTGCGTCAGTAGACGGCGCGTCCGTCTCTGCCCGTGACCCCGGCCCGCTGGCGGACGCGCTCCGCCAGTTGGGAGACGCCCCGGCGGGGCGCCTCTACCGTCCACCGACGACTGTCCACTGACGCACCGAGATGCCCGCCGTCAACAACGCCTTTTACGACGGCCTCGGCGACCGCTGGTTCGAGGGCGACGACCACGCCATCGCCCTGCTCCGCCGCGAGGGGCTGCTCAAGACGGCCTACGTCCGCGAGGTCTTCGACCGGCATGGGATCGGGCCCGGCGCGCGCGTGCTCGACGTGGCGTGCGGGGCCGGGCTGATCTCGCTCCCCCTCGCCGACGCCGGCTACCGCGTCGAGGGCGTGGACCTGGCCGAGGGCGCGCTCGAGGCGGCCCGCCAGCGGACGCCGCCCGGCGCCGACGCCACGTTCCGCCGGGGCGACGCGCTCGCGCTCGACGCCGAGGCCGGGACGTACGACGCCGTCCTCCTCCTCGACATGCTCGAGCACGTCGAGCGGCCCGAACGCGCGCTCGCCGAGGCCGCCCGCGTCGTCCGGCCGGGCGGGCTCGTCCTGTTCAGCACGTTCAACCGGACGCCGCTGGCGTGGCTCGTGGCCGTCCACGGGTTCCGGTTCGTCGTGCGCGACGTGCCCGAGCGCGTCCACGTGTGGCGGCTGTTTATTGCGCCGGACACGCTGGGCGAGTACGCCGAGGCGGCGGGGCTCCGCGTCGAGGAGGTCCGGGGGATGCGGCCGGCCCTGAACGGCGGGCTCGTCCGGTCGGTCCTCCGCCGCCGGCTCGACCCGGACTTCCGGTTCACCTACGGCGCCAGCCTGGCGGTCGGCTACCTCGGGACCGCCGTCCGCGAGGGGGAGCGGGCCGCTGGCGGCGCGCGCCGGCCGGCCTAGCGCGCGGCGAGGGCGGGGCGGAGGGCCTCGACCGGGAGCGACCACAGCCCGTCGCGCGAGGCGAACCACAGCGCCGACCCGTCGGCGCTCAGAGTGAGCCGGGTCGGGGCCGCCTCGCCGAGCGGGGCGACGGCGAGGGCGTCGGCGTCGGCGCCCGAGTCGGCGTAGACCTCGTAGAACCCCTCCGGCTTCTCGGAGAGCGCCGGCACGTGGAGGACCCCGGCCGCCGTGGCGAGGACGTACCCGCCGCCCGGGAGCGCGGCGACGTCGTGGAGCGCGGCCCCCCGCCGGCCGACGAAGGCGTACCCGTGCGGCTCGCCGTCGGTAAAGACCGAGACGCCCTCCGGGTGGACGGCCCAGACGGCCCCGTCGGCCGTCCCGACGAGCCGGTCGGTCACGTTGTCGTAGAGCCCGTGCTCGGTCGTCCCCTCCTCGGTGTACTGGACGAGCGCGCCGTCGGCGCCGAGGCGCGTGACGCCCTGGTGGGTCCCGACCCAGACGGCGTCGGCCTGGGGGACGACGCCGGTGACGGGGAGCGCCTCGGCCTCGCGCGTCCACCGCCCGCCCGTTCGGACGAAGGCGCCGTCGAAGCGCGTCGCCGCCCAGAGCCGGCCGTCCGGCCCGACGGCCACGGCACGCACGTCGGCCGGCCGGCCGTCCGCCCGGTCGGCGGGCGAGCCGTCGCTGCGGCCGTCGGCCTGCAGCGT
>CAZDFV010000473.1:0-2340 GCA_964504495.1 uncultured Rhodothermales bacterium | reverse complement strand
TCTCGATCGGGCAGAGCCGGCCGTAGTGCGTGTAGTGGACGTCGCGGACCTCGAACCCGGCCCGCTCGCGCGTCAGACCGCCCGGCCCGAGCGCGGACATCCGACGCTTGTGCGTCAGCTCCGCGAGCGGGTTGGTCTGGTCCATGAACTGGCTCAGCTGGTTCGTCCCGAAGAAGGTGTTGATCACCGACGAGACGGTCCGGGCGTTGACCAGGTCCTGCGGGGTGAACTTGTCGGCGTCGCGCTGGTTCATCCGCTCCTTGATGGTGCGGGCCATGCGCGCCAGGCCGAGCGAGAACTGCTGGCCGAGCTGCTCGCCGACGGTCCGCACGCGGCGGTTGCCGAGGTGGTCGATGTCGTCGACCTGGCTCTTCCCGTTCTGGAGCTTGACGAGTTCGGTGATGATGGCGACGATGTCCTCCTTGGACAGCGTGACCGAGTCGGTCTCGGGCGGGAGCCCGAGCCGCTTGTTCATCCGGTAGCGCCCGACGTCGCCGAGGTCGTACCGCTTGTCGGAGAAGAAGAGCCGGTCGAGGAGCGCGCGGGCTGTGTCCACGTCCGGCGGCTCGGCGCCGCGGAGCGTCTCGTAGAGGTGGCGGAGCGCCTCGTCGGAGGAGTGCGTCGGGTCCTTCTTGAGCGTGTTGAGGAGCGTGGACATGTCGAGCCCCTGCTCGGCGTCGTCGTCCTCGCTGCCCTCGCGGCGGAGGATGACGCCCTCGACGCCGGCCTCCTTGAGCGTGCCGTAGTCGTCCTCCGTCAGCTCGTGCTCGGCCGGGAGGATCACCTCGCGCTCGGTCGTCTCGGAGAGGACCTCGCCGGTGTCCTCGTCGATCGTCTCGTGCTTGATCTCGACGGTCACGCTCGCCGCCAGCGTCCGGCCGGTGAGCTTCTTGAACGCCCGCTTGTTCGTGACCTCCTCCTGGTCGGCCAGGTCGAAGAGCGAGACGATCTCGGCGTCGGACGAGTAGCCCAGCGCGCGGAGGAGGGCCGTGACCGGGAGCTTCTTTTTCCGGTCGATGTAGGCCCACATCACGTTCGCCACGTCGGTCGAGACCTCGATCCACGACCCGCGGAAGGGGATCACGCGGGCCGAGTACAGGTCCGTCCCGTTCGGGTGGACCGACTGGCTGAAGAAGACGCCGGGCGAGCGGTGGAGCTGGCTGACGATGACGCGCTCGGCCCCGTTCACGACGAACGTGCCCTTGTCGGTCATCACCGGCAGGTTGCCCAGGTAGACGTCCTGCTGGACGGCCTCCTCCGGTTCGTCCTCGTCCTCGTCCTCTTTGGCCGAGAGCCGGAGCTTGGCCTTGAGCGGGAGCGCGTAGGTCAGCCCCTGCGCGAGGCACTCCTGGATCGAGTGCTTCGGGGCCTCCAGCGTAAAGTGGAGGTACTCGAGCGTGTACCGCTCGCGCGTGTCCGAGATCGGGAAGTGCTCCTGGAAGACCGACTCGAGGCCCTTGTTCGGGTCCCGCTCCTCCGGGGCCAGCTCGGCCTGGAGGAACTCGTGGTAGGACCGGAGCTGGATCTCGAGGAAGTCGGGGAAGTCGAGGACCGGCGCGATGTCCGCGAACGACTGGCGCGTGGACTCGCCGCTGGGCGCCGGCTGGTTGTTTGCGGTGGCCGTGCTGCCGTTGCTCTTGCTCAAGGCGTACCCCTGGGGTGTGGTGACCGTTCGGTGCGGAGTGCCCTCGCCGAGGCTCGGCCTCGGGGGCGGCGCGGGGAGAGGACCGCGGGCGGTCGTCCCGGCGTGTGCATCCGGGCCCGCTTAGCGTCGGGGGACGCAGCGCGGGCGACGGAGCGGAACGCGACCCGGAACACAGGGTTCCGGCGGTTCAAACGCCTCTGGCGACGCGGGTCCGTTCCAGAAGCGGGGATCGGAGCGAACGCGCAGTGCGCGCCGTCCGTGCCGGCACGCGCGCGAAGAACACGTGCGCCGGAAGCCGCGAACGCCCGCCCCTCCGGAGAGGGACGGGCGAGACGCGGCGCCGCTGGCGGGGTCGGAGGCGGGGCCTCGCGGCCGCCAGCGGGCGGGACTACTTGAGCTCGACCTCGGCGCCGGCGCCCTCGAGCTTGCCCTTGACCTCGTCGGCCTCGTCCTTCGAGACGGCCTCCTTGATCGCGGACGGCGCGTTGTCGACGAGCTCCTTGGCCTCCTTCAGCCCGAGGCCTGTGATGCCGCGGACCTCCTTGATGACGGCGATCTTGTTCCCGCCGATCCCGGCGAGGATCACGTCGAACTCGGTCTGCTCCTCGGCGGCGGCGGCGCCGTCGCCCCCGGCCGGGCCGGCCATGACGGCGGCGGCGGCGGCGGGCTCGATGCCGTACTCGTCCTTGAGGACG
>CAZDFV010000472.1:0-2341 GCA_964504495.1 uncultured Rhodothermales bacterium | reverse complement strand
CGTCCGGCCCGACGGCGCCCGCGACGGCCGCCCGCATCCGCGCGGCGACCGCCCGGAGGAGCCGGTCGCCGGCCTCGTGCCCGAGCGAGTCGTTGACCGTCTTGAACCGGTCGAGGTCGACGAAGAGGACGGCGGACGGGCGGCCCTGCCGGAGCGCCCGCTCGACGTGCTCCCGGAACCGGGCCCGGTTGGGGAGCCCGGTGAGCGCGTCGTGGTGGGCCTGGTGCCGGAGCCGGGCGGCCATCTCGCGCGGGGCCGTCACGTCGCGGAGCACGGCGAGCGTCCCCCGCTCGGCCCCGTCGGCGTCGCGGAGGAGGCTGGCCGAGACCGAGACCACGCGGCGGCGGCCGTCGGGGGCCTCGCAGAGCAGGTCGCCCGGGCCCCCGGCCTCGCCCTGGAGGGCCGCCCGGGCGGGGACGTCGCCGCCGGCCTCGGGCACGCGGTACCGGACGAGCCCGTCGAGCGGGCGGCCGAGGACGGCCTCGGCCGGGAGCCCGTGGAGCAGTTCGGCCCCGGCGTTCCAGTACGTCACCCGGCCGTCGAGGTCGAGCGCGACGACGGCGTCGGAGACGTGGGCGAGGACGTCGGCCTGGAACCGGGTCTGGGCCTCGGCCTCGCGGCGGCGCGTGACGTCGCGGAGCGCCGTCATCCGGACCGGCCGGCCGTCGTACTCGGCCGGGCCGCTCTGGACGGCCGCCCAGAACCGGGACCCGTCGGCCCGGAGCCCCTCGACCTCGTACGGCTCGGTGTGCCCGGCGGCCATCCTCCGCCGGACGGTCGCGCGGTGCTCGGGCGCCGCCAGCGAGGCGGCCGGGGTGCCGATGGCCTCGGCCCGCCCGGCGAGCCCGAAGAGCTCGACGAACTGGTCGTTGCAGTCGACGATCACCCCGTCGGCGGAGAACGCGATGGCCTCGACGGTCGACGTGCTGAGGGCCCGGAGCCGCCGCTCGCTGACCGCGAGCGCCCGCTGGCGGCGGTCGCGCTCGAGGAGCCCGCCGGCCCACTGCGCCGCCAGCCGCACGAGCTCCCGGTCGGCCTCGGTAAAGGGGGCCGCCGGCCGCGCCGACGCGACCCCCACCGCCCCGTGGGCCTCGCCGTCGACGAGGACCGGCGCGCCGATGTACGCCTCGTGCCCGGCGGCCGCGTAGCAGGGGTGGCCCCGGTGCTCGCTCTCGCCCACGTGGTGGACGGCGACCACGCCCCCCGCCCCGACCACGAGGTCGCAGTACGTCTCACCGAGCGGGCGCTCGGCGCCGGGCGCGGGGGGGGCGCCGTCGCGGGCCCAACTCGCGAGGCACGTCGTCACGCCGTCGAGGGTCTGGACGAGGGCCCCGCCGTCGAGCCCGAGGAGGGCGGTCAGCTCGGCGAGCACGGCCTCGGCCCGCTCCTCGAACGGGCCGTCGGCCGCCGTCACGTTGAGGAGCCGGTGGAGCCGGTGGGCCTCGTGCCGGACCCGACCCTCGGCCTCGCGGACGGCCGTGACGTCGACCGACACGCCGGTCATCCCGGCCACGCGCCCGGCCCCGTCGAAGACCGGCGACCCCCACGCCTCGTACGAGAGCGGGCCGATCTGGGTCGTCCACGTCCGCTCGTGGCCCGCGAGCACGTCGCGGATCGCGCTGAGCGCGTCGGGGAGGTCGGCGTAGAGGTCGAACACGCTCTGCCCGTTGACCTCGTTCGGGGCCAGCCCGAGGGCCCGGAGCCCCCGGCCCTCGGAGAGCGTGAACCGGCCGTCGGCGTCGAGCGCGTAGAGGACGACGGGGGCGGCGTCGACGACGGCCCGGAGACGGCCGCCCTCCTCGGCGAGCGCGGCCGTCCGGGCCCGGCGGTCGAGGGCCCCGCTGACCCACGTCGCGAGCACGCGGACGAGGTCGCGGTCGGCCTCGGAGAGCGGGCCGCCGAGCGGCTCCCCGGCCGAGAACGACAGGGTCCCCCACGGCTCGCCGCCGAGCTGGACCGGGATGCCGACGTAGGACTCGAGCCCGAACGCCTCGTAGCACGGGTGCCGGCGGTGGGGCGAGGCCGCCATGTGGTCGATGGCGAGGAGGTCCCGGCCCCCGAGCGTGATCGCGCAGTAGGTCTCGCCGAGGGCGAAGCGGGCGCCCGGCGCGAGGTCCGCGCCCGGCGCGAAGCACGCGACGACGGTGTAGTCGTCGCCCTCGACCCGGCTGAGGAGGCCGACGTCGAGGCCGAGGAGCCGGGTCGTGAGCGCGAGCGCCTGGCTCACCTGGTCCTCGAACGGGAGGTCGCCCTGGGCCGTGACCGTCGCCAGCAGGCGGAGCCGGTCGGCCTGCGTCGCGTCGTCCGGGGCCGGGCGGGCCCGGCGGTCGGCCCGGACGCG
>CAZDFV010000471.1:0-2342 GCA_964504495.1 uncultured Rhodothermales bacterium | reverse complement strand
CGGCCCGGCACACCCGCCAGCGGGGCGAGAAGGCCGCCCGGCGTCGCCGCCCGGCCGGTACCTTCCGGGCGGTCCCCCCGCCCGCGCCGCCCCGGCGCCGCCCCGTGCCCTCGTTCTCCGGTCACGAGACGTTCCCGCTCCGGTTCACCTGGCTGGCGAAGGCCGTGGAGGCCGTCCGCGAGGACCCGGGCGCGTTCCGCGACGAGGCGGCGATCGCCACGTTCGGGGTCGGGCGGAACATGGTCCGCTCGATCCGCCATTGGGCCCTCGCCGTCGGCGTCCTGGAGCCGGCCGACGGCGGCCTCGCGCCGACCCGCCTGGGCGCGGACGTGTTCGCCCCGGACGGGGCCGACCCGTACTGCGAGGACCCCGGCACGCACTGGCTCATCCACTGGCGGCTCTGCCGGGACGCCGACCGGGCCACGCTCTGGCACGTCGTGTTCGGGCACGGCCGGGGCGGGCCGCTCGACCTCCGGGCCGTCCGCGAGGCGCTCGACCCGTGGCTCGAGGCGCACGGCGAGGCGGCGCCGTCGGACGCCACCCTCCGGCGCGACCTCCTCTGCCTCCAGCACCTCTACGCCCCCCGCCGGGGCGGGGCCGTCGAGGACGCCGTGGCGAGCCCGCTCGCCGGCCTCGGCCTCGTGGCCGGCGGGGCCGTCGCGCGCGCCGACCGGCGGCCGTCGCTCCCCCCGGCCGTGTTCGCGTCCGCCGCCCTCGACTATTGGGACCGCGTGCGGCCGGAGTCCGAAACGCTCGCCGTCTCCGACCTCCTGCACGCGCCGGGCTCGCCGGGCCGCGTCTTCCGCCTCACCGAGGAGGCGGCCCACGACCTCGTCACCGGCGCCGAGGCGCTCGCCGAGCCCCCGTTCCGCTACGCCTCGACGGCCGGCGTGGAGCAGCTCTACCGCGCGCCCGGCGCCACCGCCCCCGGGGCGCTCCTCCAGCACTACGCCGCTTCTTACGCGTAGAGCGAGGAGCGTGGGGGGGAGACCCACGTCCGACGTTCTACGACCCACGCCTCATGCCCGTCACCGTCCGCGGCCGGTTCCGCCGGAGCGTCCACCTCGCCCGCGACTTCTACGACGCGGCGGGGGGCGAGGGCTACCTCGTCACGTCCGGCGCGCGCGCGGTCCTCGGCCGCGTGGCCGAGGCGCTGGGGGCGCCCGTCACGCAGCGGGCGTGGACGGTGACCGGCCCGTACGGCGGGGGGAAGAGCGCGTTCGCCCTGTTCCTCGCCGGCCTCCTCCGCGGCGACGAGGCGGCCCGGCACGTCCTGGAGGACGCCGACGCCGCGCTCGCCAGCCGGCTGGCGGACGTCGCCGGCGGGCCGTTCTGCCCGGTCCTCGTCGTCGGCTCGCGCGAGCCGCTGGGGCCGGCCCTCCTGCGCGCCCTGGCCGACGCCCTCGACACGTTCGCCAAGGGGGAGGAGAACCGGGGCGCGCTGGCGGAGATCGCCGCCGAGGCCCGGCAGCTGGACGCCGACGCGCTCGACCTGTACCGTCGCGCCGCCGAGGCCGTCCACGCCGCGACCGGCGGCGGCCTCCTCGTCGTGGTCGACGAGATGGGGAAGCTCCTCGAGTTCGCCGCGCTCCACCCCGAGCGGTCCGACCTGTTCGTGCTCCAGTCCCTCGCTGAGCGGGCGTCGCGGGCCGGCGCGCCGCTCTTGCTGTTCACCGTCCTCCACCAGGCGTTCGAGCGCTACGCCGGCCGCCTCGGGAGCGCCCAGCGCGACGAGTGGCGAAAAGTCCAGGGCCGGTTCGAGGACGTCGCGTTCGTCGAGCCCGTCGGCGAGACGCTCCGGCTGCTGGCGGCGGCCGTCGAGGCCACGCCCGAGGCCGTGCCGACAGGCGCCGAGGCGGAGGCCCGGGCCGTTCTGGCCGAGACGCAGCTCCCGGCGCAGGCCGACCGCGAGGCCGTCCTCGACCACCTTGTCGGGGCCGCGCCCGTCCACCCGGCCGTGGCGGTTCTGGTGGGCCCGCTGTTCCGGCGGCTCGCCCAGAACGAGCGGTCGCTGTTCGCCTTCCTCGCCTCCGGCGAGCGCCACGGTTTTTTGGACGTGGTGAGCGGAGGCGATCTGTACGCGCCCGCCCCGTTCTACCGGCTCGACGCGCTCTACGACTACCTCGTCGCGTCGCTCGGCGCCACCCTCTTCTCCGAGCGGATGGAGCGGCTGTGGGCCGAGACCGAGGCCGCGATCCGCGCGCTCCCGGCCGACCGGCCGCTCGACGTCGCGCTCGTCAAGCACGCCGCGCTCCTCGGCTTTGCCGGCCCGCTCGCCGGCCTCCGCCCGACCGCCGAGACGCTGGCGGCGACGACGGGCGCGCCGCTGGCAGAGGTCGAGG
>CAZDFV010000470.1:0-2352 GCA_964504495.1 uncultured Rhodothermales bacterium | reverse complement strand
CCGGAAGGTGTCGGCGAAGACCGCCCGGCTCCTCACGCGCGGGGCCCCCAACGCCACGCCGATCGACGGGGGCGAGGGGCTGTGGCTCGCGCCCGACCGGCCGGTCGAGCCGGTCCCGACCGAGCGGGTCCGCCGGCCGGCGGCCTGAGCCGCCAGCGGGGCGCGGACCGCCGGCACCTAGGGAGAACCCGGTCCCCGGTTCGGGGATGCATGGATGGACCGGCCGGCCGTACCGGCGTTGTTTGGGAGCCTCCCCGAACGTCCCGCCCGTGCTCCCTCCTCAACCGTACGTCGCCAGGCGGTCCTCCCCCGGCTCCCGCCGCCCGTCCGCCCCGCTCCAGGCCGACCGGCTCCGCGAGCTCGCCGCCGACCTCGCCGCGTGCGGGAGCGTCCAGACGGCGGCGATCTGCCGGGCCATGGCCGACGAGGTCGAGGGGGGGTAGAGCGGCGGGGCTACGGCGCCCCGGCTGGGGCGCCCGCCCGCAGACGGACGGCCCGCTCGATCATGGCGGCCAGGACCCGCGGGGCCACCGGCTTGGCGACGTAGTCGTCGCACCCGGCGTCGAGGCACTTCTGGCGGTCGCCCTCGAGCGCGTTGGCCGTCACGGCGACGACCGCCGGCTCGGCGTGCGGGCCGGGGTCCGCGCGGATCTGGCGCGTGGCCTCGAGCCCGTCGACGCCGGGCATCATGACGTCCATGAGCACCACGTCGTAGGGCTGGCGGCGGACGGCCTCGACGGCCTCGGCCCCGTTCGACACGACGTCGGGGCGGTAGCCGAGCCGGCGGAGCGTCAGCGCGGACACCTTCTGGATGACCGGGTTGTCCTCCGCGAGGAGGACCCGCGCCGACGGCAGGATGGCGTCCATCGACATGACGACGGCGCGCTCGGGCCGGGGGGCGTCGCTCGGAACGTCGTCCGAGGGTGCGGCGGGCTCCGGGTCGGGGGCCCCGTCCCCGCTCGGCGGGGCGGGCGCCAGCTCCACGTCGAGCGCGGCCGGCACCCCGGGCTCGGCCGAGGCGCCGTCTCCTGCGGCGGGCGCGTCGGTGCCCAGGGCCTCGGCGGTCAGCGCGCTGGCGGCCGGCGCGTCCGGGTGGGCGCTGGCAGTCGGAGTGGCCGAGGAGGGCGCGGCAGCGATCGTGAACCGGAAGACGGAGCCCCCGCCCGGCGCCGACTCGGCCGACATCTCGCCCCCCATCATCTGGACGAGCCGGCGGCAGATCGTGAGCCCCAGGCCCGTCCCCCCGTGCGTCCGTGCCGTCGACGGGTCGGCCTGCTCGAACGGCTGGAAGACGGCCTCCAGCCGGTCCGGGGCGATCCCCACCCCGGTGTCGCGGACCGTGAACGCGAGGCCCGGCCGGCCGTCGGCGGCCCGGGCCCCCTCCACGTGGACCTCGACGGAGCCCTCGTCCGTGAACTTGATGGCGTTCGAGAGCAGGTTCATGAGCACCTGCTGGACGCGGAGCGGGTCCCCGAGCACGACGTCGGGGGTCCCCCCGGCGAGGTCGTAGCTCAGGGCGAGCCCCTTGTCCCGCCCCTGCGGCGTGACCATGTCGACCGCCTCCTTCACGGCCCGGCGGACGTCGAACGGGCGCTCCTCGAACTCGAGCATCCCGGCCTCGATCTTCGAGAGGTCCAGGACGTCGTTGACGACGGACAGGAGGGCGTTGCTCGACGTCCGGACGGTCTCGACAAAGTCGCGCTGCTCGTCGTCGAGGTCCGTGCCCAGGAGGAGGGCCGTCATCCCCGTGACCCCGCTCATGAGCGTGCGGATCTCGTGGCTCGTCGTCGCGAGGACCTCGCGGTGGGTCCGGGCCGCGACCTCGGCGGCCTCCTTGGCCCCGCGGAGCTCGGCCTCGCCGGCCCGCAGGGCCGTCACGTCGCGCGAGACGGCCACGACGCCGACGACGGCCCCCGCCCGGTCGCGGACGGGGACCCGCGTCGTCGTGCGGACGCCCCCGGCCGGGTCGGGCTCCTCTTGGTCGAAGACGGGGGCGCCCGTGCGCATCACGGCCTCGGCGTCGTTCCGCTCCCGGGCGGAGAGCGCGCCGTCGGGGTGGGCCTGCGCCCGGGCCTCGTTCTGGAAGAGGACCCGACCCTGTCGGCCGACGACGAGGACGGGGTCGGGCAGGGCGTCGAAGACGGCCCGGAGCACGGGGTCCTGGGTCCCGGCGGCGTCGCGTGCGGCCGGGCGCGGAGACGCCGGCGCCGGCGCGGCGCGGAGGCACACGCCGAACAGGTGCTGCACCGACCCAGCCACCGGCCGGACCGAGAGCTCGACGGAGACCTCCGACCCGTCGGCGCGGGCCACCGGCATCCGCTCGCTGGTGGCCCGCCCGCCGCCGTCGCCCCA
>CAZDFV010000469.1:0-2357 GCA_964504495.1 uncultured Rhodothermales bacterium | reverse complement strand
CGCCGGCGGCGCCGGGCGGCGCCCGGGCGTCGGGTGCGGGGCCGCGTCGCCGAGCGGCGCGCCCGCGTCGGAGTTGAGCGGGGCCGTCTCGAACGCGACCCGCTTGAAGTTGACGAGGTGGAGCGGCGTCACGTTGTCGCTCGTGATCGACCCGCCGACCGTCCCGGGCCCGAGCGTCATGGCCGGGAACAGGGCCGTCGTCATCCCGACCGACCCGAGGGCCGCGACGGTGTTCACGACGATCCGCATCGACGGCTTCCTCAGCGCGAACTCCCTGACCACGCGGTCGGCGGTCGCGTGGAGGGCGAGCGTGTGGCCGATCCCCCCGAACTCGAGGACCTCGATGCACCGCTCGCACCCGGCCTCCCACCCGTCGGCGGTGTAGAAGCTGAGGATGGGCGAGAGCGTCTCCATCGAGAGCGGCTCGCTTGCTCCGACGGCCTCGACCTCGGCGACGAGCGCGCGCGTGCCCTCCGGCACCGTGAACCCGGCCATCTCCGCGATCCGGCGCGGGCTCTGCCCCACGATGTCCGTGTTGAACCGGCCGCCGGGCTTGACGACGGCGCGGAGCTTTTGGGCCTCAGCGTCGGAGCAGACGTGGCCGCCCCGCTGGCGGAGCGCGTCGAGGAGGCGGGAGCGGACGGGGCTGTCGGCGACGACCGAGCGCTCGGTCGAGCACAGCGTGCCCCAGTCGAACGAGGTGCCGGTGAGGATGTCGGCGGCGGCCTTCTCGACGTTCGCGCTCCGGTCGACGTAGGCCGGCACGTTCCCGGAGCCCACGCCGTAGGCCGGCTTCCCCTTCGAGTAGGCCGCGCGGACCATCGGCCCGCCGCCCGTGGCGAGGATGACGTCGACGGCGTCGTGCTCGAGGAGGGCGTCGGTGCCGGCGAGCGTGACGGGCGCGTCGACGCCGAGGCACGCGACGAGGCCCTCGGGCGCGCCGGCCGCGACGGCGGCCTCGGCGACCACGCGCGTGGCCTCGGCCGTGCACCCGGCGGCCCGGGGGTGCGGGCTCATGACGATCCCGCACCGGGCCTTGACGGCAATGATGGCCTTGTAGAGGGCCGTGGAGGTCGGGTTCGTCGACGGGACGAGCGCGGCGACGACGCCCATCGGCGTGGCGACGGTCCAGACGGCCCCGTCGGCGCTCTTCTCGACGACGCCAGCCGTCCGCATCCCCTCCATCCGGGCTGCCAGCGTGCGCGTAGCGAACAGGTTCTTCTGCGCCTTGCTTTCGGGCCGGCCGAACCCGGTCTCGTCGTGGGCGAGCTGCCCGAGCCGGCCCGCCTCGGCGTCGCCGGCGTCCACCATCGCCCGGACGACCCGGTCGACCTCGTCCTGCGTGGCCGTCTTGAACCGCTTCTGGGCGGCGGCGGCGGCCCGGACGGCGTCGCGGGCTTCCTGGATCGAGCGGAGGTCGGCGTCCATCGCGTGCGGGGGCGGGGCCCGAACGTACGGCCGGGCCCGGGCCGGCGGCAACGGAGGCCGGCCGTACGTTCAACGGAGGCCGGCCGTACGTTCAACGGAGGCCGGCCGTACGTTCGGGCCGGCCGTTACAGGACGGGCCGGCGGGGTACGAGACGCCCCGCGACTCGGCCCCGCCCGTGACCGCGCGCGCCGGTGCCCCCCTGGCACACGCTTTGCGCGCCGCCCGCCGACCTGCTCCCCCTCGGATCATGACCGCTGTCCCCTCCGGCATCCCCGACGTCGACCGCCAGTGGGGCGGGTTCGCGTCGGGCCAGGCGTACCTCCTCGTCGGCCGCGCCGGCGCGGGCCGCTCGGCCCTCGCCCTGCAGGCCGCCCAGGCCGCCGTCGACGGCGGCGCCCGGTGCCTGCTCATCTCGCCGCGCGAGCCCGGGTCCCTCGTCGAGATCGGCCGGGGCGTGGGGTTCGACCTCGCCGAGGCCCACGGGGCCGGCCGGCTCCGGCTCCTCCGCATCCCGGCCCCCGCGGACCTCGCCGCACGGGGGGCCGAGGGGCTCGCCCAGTCCTACCGCGACCTCGTCCAGCTCGTCGCCACCGACGGCCCGGACCGCGTGGTCGTCGAGGACTTTACGCCGCTCGTCCAGTTCGACACGTTCGAGCGGTTCCGCGAGGCGTTCTCGGAGCTCCTCGACGCGCTCCGCGAGGCCGACGTCACGCTCGTGATCGGGCTCGGCGACCCGGCCAACGACGCCTCGCACCGGCTGCTGGGCGAGGTCGAGGCGCTCGTCGCCGGGGCTGTCCGCTTGGGCGAGGGCGGGGCGCTGGCGCTCTCGCCCCCCGCCGGGGAGACGCCGGAGGGGTCCGCCGGGCCCGACGACGCTGAGGACGTGCCCGCGGCCGCCGAGCCGGAGCTCGCCGAGCCCGCCCCGTCC
>CAZDFV010000468.1:0-2361 GCA_964504495.1 uncultured Rhodothermales bacterium | reverse complement strand
CCGTCGGGCTGCCGGCGCCTGCGGACCATGGTCGCGCGCGCGGCAGGCGGATCTCGTGCTCGCCCGCCGCCAGCCACGGGCGCCTCCGATGGCGCCGACGCGAGGACGGGCGCGGGCCGGGCGGCTTTTTTTGCGAGATCGCCTCGGTCTGGCCGGCCGCGTCGCCCCTAGTGTAGGCGGCCCGCCGGGACCGGCGGCTCGTCGGCGCGGGCGGTCCCGTTCGCCGTGCCCCCCATGCGAATCTGCCGTGGCCCCCGTTGGGGAGGGCTCCTGCTCCCTCTGCCCCCGCCTGCTGCCCCCGCCTGTGAAGACCCTCACCGTCAGCTCCGCCCTCGCCGTCACCCTCGCCCTCGCTGCGTGCCAGGACCCGGCCGGGGTCGGCCTCGGGCTGATCGGTGAGGAGGGCACCCGCCCCACCGCGCTCCCCGTCGCCGCCGACACGGCCGAGACCGTGGCGATCGAGACGGCGGCCATCGGGTTCGCGCAGGAGAGCGGGGACCGGCCGCAGTCGCGTGTCCTCGTCGGCGACGTCGTGGACCCCGCGTTCGGGGACGTCCAGGCGACGGCCTACCTCGACGCCGTCCAGCCGTCCGCGATCGACGGCGACTTAGAGGCCGACGAGGTCCGGGCGGTCTGGGTCGAGCTCCGGCGCGAGTACGCCTACGGCGACACGACGACGACCCTCCCCCTCGCCCTCCGCCAGATCAGCGGGTCCGCGTCGTGGGAGGCGGACCCGAGCTACCCCGCTGACACAACGCTCGCGACGGGCGACGTGCTGGCGACGGCCACGGCGACGACGGCCCCGGCCGACACGCTCGTCCGGTTCGACCTCCCCGAGGCGTGGGTCCGCGAGAACGCCGCGACGTTCCTGTCCGACGAGGCCGACTTCCTCCGCGAGTTCGAGGGGTTCGCCGTCGGCACGGCCGAGGGGTTCGTGCCGGCCCCGGGCGTGGTCTACGGGTTCTCGACGCTGGCCCGGCTCGGCACGCGGATCCGCGTGGCCGTCCCCGACGACACGTTGGACTTCGGGCTCGGCGAGGTGTTCTCCTCGATCCGTCACGAGGCCCCAGTCGCGCCGCCCCCGACCGCCCTCCCCGCCCGCTCGTCGACGGCCGGCGCGGCCCTCCACTTCGACTTTTCGGAGGTCGGGCCGCTCCCGCTCGCCCGCGCCGCGCTCCGCGTGCCCATCGAGTCCGGGCTGATGGAGGAGGGCGCCTTCGTCCGCCCGGTCGCGCAGCGCGTCCTGGTCGAGGGCGTCCGCGCCGACGGAGGGCGGCGGGTTCTCGGCGAAATTGAGTTGGTGGGTGGCGAGCTCCGACCAACCGTCCTCGCAGCCCCTGACTTCACGGACGTGCTTCAAGACGCTCTCGTCGAGGAGTCCGAGACCGGCGTACCGGTCTACCGGCGGTTCGAGTTCATCTTCCCGTCGGCGGCGCCGGCCTTGAACGTGTTCCCGGTCGTCCGCCCGGACGCGCCGCAGGAGGCCGTGCCCCGCTTCTCGCTGACCGTCATCGGCGGGCCGTCGGCGTGAGCAACGATCCCGCCCGGCCCGTGTCCCCCGCCTGCCCGCCCCGGCTCCCCATGCGTCTCCTCCGCCTCGCCCCGCTAGCGGCCGCCGCCGTCCTGCTGGCGGCGCCGTCGCTCGCCCAGGGCCAGAACAACTACGGCTCGATCTACTCCCGCTACGGGTTCGGCGAGCGGCTCGACTTCGGGACGTCGCAGTCGGCCGCGCTCGGGCACGCGGGCGTGGCCGTCCGGCACCCGTCGTACCACACGCTCTCGAACCCGGCCCTGTGGTCCGACGCCGTCGTCACGACGTTCTCGGCGTCGGCGAGCGTGGCGGCCGTGCGCGGCGAGGACGCCCTGAGCCCCGACGCGAGCGTGGGGACGGCCGGGGACCTCGCCGGGCTCCACCTCGGCGTCCCGCTCCTGCCCGGCCGGCTCGGGCTCGTCGTCGGGTACCGGCCGTACAGCCGGGTCAACTACCGGTCGGCCGTCCGCGACCGGGTGGTCGTCGAGGGCGACACGGCGGCGTACACCCTGAACCTGGAGGGCTCGGGCGGGCTCCAGCAGCTCTCGGCCGGGCTCGGGCTCCGGCTCGGGCCCGCCCAGCTCGGTGCCAGCGCCGACCTCGTGTTCGGGACCGGCGAGACGCTCCAGCGGACGGACTTCGACGGGACCGACTTCCTCGAGCCCCGCCAGGCCGAGGCCACGCGCGCCGTCGGCGTCACGGCCACGCTCGGCGGGGCGGTCACCGCGCGCGGCGTGGGCGGAGACGACGGGGCGCTCACGCTCGGCGGCGCCCTCACGCTCCCGACCGCGCTCGACGCCAGCCGGTCGGTCGTGCTCGGCGAGAGCCTC
>CAZDFV010000467.1:0-2364 GCA_964504495.1 uncultured Rhodothermales bacterium | reverse complement strand
CTCAGCTTCCGCCGTTTAAAGCGCTCCTGTGTGTAGGCGTTGTGACAGGCTCGGCAGTAGGCGTGGTGCCGGGACTCCGTCCGACGATAGTAGAAGTCGGTCGCCGGCTTATCTTCGCCGCAACGGGAGCAGTTCATGCTTCTATGGGCCCTCGTAGCTCAGTCGGATAGAGCGACTCTCTCCTAAAGAGTAGGCCGCAGGTTCGATTCCTGCCGAGGGCACTCCCGCCGCTGGGGAAGGCTCCCTAGGGGCGGTGGGGGAGGGCCCGGTCCAAGGTCCGCCGCCCACCGATTTCGGACGGGGGACGAATGGTCTAACGTGTGCGTCTGCCCCTGCCCTGTCACCAGACGGAGGCCCACCACACCCCTGAGCCCATGCCGACCCGCAAGCCGTACACCCCGCCCGTCATCGTCGAGTACGGAGACGCCACCGCCCTCACCGCCGACAGCCGGAACGACAACTCGGCCGACGTCTTCTTCAGCCTGAACGGGCCGGAGCCCGGGCTCGGCGGGTCGTCGGACACCTGCGTGACCGAGGACGGGGTCAACTGCCTCTAGCGACGTCCGCCCGGTCCGCCAGCCAGTCGGCCAGGGCGCCGATCACGTCGTCGCGCTCGGGCTCGTTGAGCGTCTCGTGGTAGAGGCCCTCGTAGAGCCGGAGCGTGACGTCGTCTGAGGCGGCGTGCGCGGCGAGCCAGCGCGTGCCCTCCGGGCTCGTCAGCCGGTCAGCCGTCCCGTGGAAGAGGTAGAGCGGGACGTCGAAGGCGTCGGACCGCTGGCGGACGCGCTCGGCCGTCCGCACGATCTCGTGCCCGAGCCGGGCGCGGACGCCCTGGTTCAGGGTCAGCGGGTCCTCGCGGTAAGCCCGGGCCACGACGGGGTCGCGCGAGAGGCCGGAGAGGTCGAGCCGCGTGACCGGCGCGTCGGGGAAGAACCGGGCCACGACCGGCGCCGCCCTCCGCAAGAGCGCCGGCGCGTCGACCGCCAGCGCGGGCGAGGACAGGACGACGCCCGCCAGCCCGTCCGTCCCCCGGTCTACGAGCACGGCGGCGGCGACGAGGCCGCCCATCGAGTGGCCCATGAGGAAGAGCGGGGCGCCCTCGGCCGCCGCCCGGGTCTCGTCCAGGAAGCGGGCGACGTCGCCCACGTACTCGTCGAACGACGCCTCGACCTGGCCGCGCTCGCCGGGCGACTGGCCGTGGCCCCGGAGGTCGAGGGCGTGGACGGCGATCCCGCGCCGCATGAGCGCGCTGGCGAGGTAGGCGTACCGCCCGCTGTGCTCGTGGACCCCGTGGACGAGTGCGACGACGGCCACGGCCCCGCGGTCGGGCGTCCACCGGCGCGTGAAGAGGTCGAGGCCGTCGGCCGTGCGGAGGGTGCCGGTCTCGTGCGTCATCGGGAGCGGGGCGCGGGGGGCGGAGTATACCCGGCCCCGCCGACGCCCCCGATGACCGTCCTCGAAGCCCAACCCGACGCCGACGCCATCCTCCCGTTCGTGGACGAGCAGGTCCGCGCCCTCCGCGACGCCGGCGGCGAGCCCCAGTCGGTCCTGGTTGGGCCGGAGGCGTACGAGGTGCTCCAGACGGCCGTGGCCGCCCGGTTCGGGCGCGAGCGGGCGCACCTCTCGCAGTACCAGTGGCTGCCGGTCGTCGTGGACCCGTTCCGGGGCGGCGCCGTGTGCGTCGTGCCGGCTCCGCGCGACGTGGCCGAGGGCGTCCGCGCCGAGCGCGTCTAACCCACTCGCCCGACTGGCGGCCCGTGCCGCCAGCGGGCCCCATCCCCCTGACCCCATGAAAGCCGTCTGGAACGGCGCCGTCCTGGCCGAGAGCGACGACACAGTCGTCGTCGAGGGCAACCACTACTTCCCGCCCGACGCGCTCGACCGGGCGCACCTCCGCGAGAGCGACCACCGCACGACCTGCCCCTGGAAGGGCGAGGCCAGCTACTACGACGTCGTCGTGGACGGCGACGTGAACGAGGGCGCGGCCTGGACCTACCCGGAGCCGAAGGAGGCCGCCGCCGAGATCCGTGACCACGTCGCGTTCTGGAAGGGGGTGACGGTCGAGGAGTAGGGCCCCGGGCCGCCCGGGTCACCCCGCCCGCGGCCTAAAGTCTTGCGAAGAGCAGGGCGGCGGCGGAGCCGGTGGGCGCGGGACGGTACCTTGGGCCGTTCCGCCCGTGTCCTGCGGCCCCGTCCGTGAACCCGCTCCGCTCCCGGCTCGTCTTGCGCTCCGTCGCCGTCCTCGCCCTCGTGGGCGTGGCCGCGACAATCGCGCCGACGGCCGCCGCCCGGAGCCAGGCCGGGCCGCGCGCGCTCCTGAACGACGCGGCCGCCTTCGAGGCGGCGCTCCAGGCGTCGGCGCAG
>CAZDFV010000466.1:0-2366 GCA_964504495.1 uncultured Rhodothermales bacterium | reverse complement strand
GGCGGGCCCATCGGCTCCATCCGCCAGAGGTAGGCGTCCGGGCCGCTCTCGGGATGCGGGGCGATGGACGCCACGCGAGGGAACAGGGCGCCCCAGCGCGGGACGTCGGCGAGGAACGCCCCGGCGGCGTCGGGCGAGGCCGCCAGCCGGAACGCGCGCTCGACGCGGGTCTGGACCTCGATCACGGGCCCGGCCCGCTGGCGGAGCCCGTCGGCCCGCCGGTCACGCCGCGACGCGCTCGTCGAGGTGCGCGAACACGGACTGAAAGATCCGCGCCCCGTCGGCCCGGCCGAGGACGGACTCGACGCACCGCTCGGGGTGCGGCATCATCCCGAGCACGTTGCCCGGGGCGTTGACGATCCCGGCGATGTTCCGGGCCGAGCCGTTCGGGCTGGCCTCGGGCGCGGCCTCGCCGGCCTCGTCCACGTAGCGGAAGACGACGCGGCCCTGGTCCTCCAAGCGGTCGAGCGTGTCCTCGTCGGCCGTGTAGTTCCCCTCGCCGTGGGCCACGGGGACGGTCAGGACCTCGCCCTCGTCGAGCCCCGACGTGAACGGCGTCGCGGCGTTCTCGACGCGGAGGCGGGCGTCGCGGCAGGCGAACCGGAGGCTCGCGTTGCGGACGAGCGCGCCCGGCAGGAGCCCGGCCTCGCAGAGCACCTGGAACCCGTTGCACACGCCGAGCACGAGCCCGCCCGTCCCCGCGAACCGGACGACGTCCTTCATGACGGGCGAGAACCGGGCGATCGCCCCGGCCCGGAGGTAGTCGCCGTAGGAGAACCCGCCGGGGACGACGACGAGGTCGGCCTCGCCCAGCGAGCCCTCCTTGTGCCACACGAACCGGGCGTCCTGCCCGAACACGTGCTTTGCGGCGTGGTACACGTCGTGGTCGCAGTTGGACCCGGGGAAGACGAGGACGGCGACGCGAGCCATTGCGGGTAGGATGCGTGATTCGTGATGCGTGACCGGAACTCCCTTCCGCCTCTAGGCTCCACCGAGACGGGCCCGGGGGCGGGGGTAATCTACCGGCCCGCCCCCCGTTCGCGGAGGCCCACGCCGCGGCTCCCCTCACGCATCACGAATCACGTATCAGGAAGTGATCCCCCGGGAGCTGTTCAAGAAGATCCGGCACGTCGAGGTCCGCACGCGGGGGCTCGTGGACGACGTGTTCGGGGGCGAGTACCACTCGGCGTTCAAGGGCCGCGGGATCGAGTTCGCCGAGGTCCGCCCCTACCAGGTCGGCGACGACGTCCGGACGATCGACTGGAACGTGTCGGCGCGGACGGGCGAGCCGCACGTGAAGCTGTTCGAGGAGGAGCGCGAGCAGACCCTGCTCCTCGTCGTCGACGTGTCGGGGAGCGCGCAGTTCGGGAGCGGCGAGGCCGCCAAGCGCGACCTGGCCGCCGAGGTCTGCGCCGTCCTCGGGTTCTCGGCGTTGCGCAACAGCGACAAGGTCGGGCTGGTCCTCTTTACCGACCGCATCGAGCGGGCCGTCCCGGCCAAGCGAGGGAAGCGCCACGTGCTGAGGCTCCTCCGCGACCTGTTCGCCCACGAGCCGGTGCACCGGGGGACCGACGTGGCGGGCGCGCTCGACCACGTCCAGCGCGTCCAGCGGCGCCGGGCGATCGTGGTGCTCGTGAGCGACTTCCTGGTCCCGCCCGGCGCCGAGGCCGGGGTCTCGCGCGCGCTCCGCGTGGCGTCCCAGAAACACGACGTCGTGGCCGTCCGCCTCGTCGACCCACGCGAGGAGTCGCTCCCGGCCGTCGGCCTCGTCCGCGTCGTGGACGCCGAGACGGGCGCGCCGGCCCTGGTCGACACGTCGAGCGCCCGCGTTCGAGAGGCGTTCGCGCGCCGGGCCGCCGCCCGGGCCGCCCGGTCCGAGGCCGCGCTCACGGCCGCCCGCGTCGACCACGTCACGCTCCGCACGGACGCCGACTACGTCGAGCCGCTCTCGTCGTTTTTCCGCCACCGAGCCCGGAGGTGAGGGATGCGGGATAGGGGACGCGGCATGGGAAGGCGTTGGCCCGGGGCGGTCGTGCTCGCCGGGCTGGCGGTGCTCGCCGCCGGCGGGGCGGCGGCGCAGACGGCGCGGCTCCACGTCCTGGCGGACAGCGTGTGGGCCGGCGAGCGGTTCGAGATCGCCGTGGCGGTGGATCACGGGCCGGGGCGGCAGGTCTTTTTTCCCAAGGTCCCGGTCGGGGACGCCGAGGCCGGGCCGCTCCTCGCGTTCGGGGACGCCGAGGCGCTCGCCGTCCGCCGGCTCCCGCCCGTCGTGCGCGGGCCGGTGCGGACCGACAGCGCCGTCTACACCGTCGCCGCGTTCGCCGCCGACTCCGCGCTCGTCGGCCCGGTCGTCGCCGCGCTCGTGG
>CAZDFV010000465.1:0-2366 GCA_964504495.1 uncultured Rhodothermales bacterium | reverse complement strand
AGCGCGCCCACAGGTCGCCCCCGACCGGCTCGCCGAGCGCCCACGCGGCGTCCCCAAAGCCGGCGGCCACGACGCGGACGCGGCCGTCGTCGCGCGCCCTGGCGAGGGCCCACGTGCCCCGGTGGATCGTCATGGGCAGGACGAGCCCGCCCGTGTAGTCGGTGTGGTCGCCGATGAGGTTGACGCGGCCCGGCGCGTAGGCCGCCCAGACCGGACCGCCCGCGCCGTGGCGCTCGGCGAAGGCGGCGCGGGCGGCGCCCCGCTGGCGGTCGAGGTCGTCGGGCATGGGCCTACCAGAAGACGGCGTAGAGGGCGGCCGTCACGCCGAGGATGCCGAACGCGGCCGCAGCGAAGACCGGGTCGCTCCCGAACCGGACGCCCTGGATGCGGATCCCCTTCGGGCTGTCCTCCCCCTTCCCCTCCAACAGCGAGATGACGACGATGAGGGCGACCGAGATCAGGAACACGTACCCCATCCGGTTGAGGAACGGGATAGCCGGGAGGAGCACCTTGGCCGCCGCCGAGAGCGGGATCGAGAGAATCGCCGTGACGAGCGCCGCGTTCGCCGTCGCCTTCCGCCAGAACAGGCCCATCATGAAGACCGCCAGCACGCCGGGGCTGATGAAGCCGGTGTACTCCTGGATGTACTGGAACGCCTGGTCGATGGCGCCGAGCAGCGGGTACGCCGTGAGCGCGGCGATGATGATCGCCGTCAGGCTCACGATCCGCCCGACCGTGACGAGCCGCTTTTCCGACGCCTCCGGGTTTCTCGACTTGTAGAGGTCAATCGTGAAGATGGTCGCCGTCGAGTTCATCATCGAGGCCAGCGACGAGACGATGGCGGCCGCGAGGGCGGCGAAGGCGAGCCCCTTCAGGCCGGGCCCGACGTAGGTGCCCAGGAGCCACGGGTACGCCTCGTCGGCCTTGTCGATGGGCGCGTTGAGGGCGTAGGCGGCGATCCCCGGGATCACGACGATGAGCGGGAGCAGGAGCTTGAGCCCGGCCGCGAACGCCAGCCCGCGCTGGGCCTCGACGAGCGTCTTCCCGGCGAGCGCCCGCTGGATGATGTACTGGTTGCAGCCCCAGTAGAACAGGTTCGCCACCCACATCCCGCCGAGGAGGACGCCGAGGCCGGGGAGGAGCTGGTAGGCGTCCTCCACCTCGCCCGCGTCGTTCTCGTAGAGGAGCTCGCCCTCGAACAGGATCATGTTGAACCGGTCGCCCGCGTCCGAGAGGAGGCTCTGGAACCCGGCCGCGACGCCAGCGCCCTGGCCGTAGGCGTCGAGGGCGAGCCACGTCGTCAGGAGCCCGCCGCCGATGAGGACGACGACCTGGACGACGTCCGTCCACGCGACCGCTTCGAGGCCGCCGTAGATCGAGTACACGGTCGCGAAGAGCGCCAGCCCGGCGATCCCCCAGAACAGGGGCACGCCCATGATCCCGTCGAGCGCGAGGGCCCCGAGGTAGAGGACCGACGTGAGGTTGACGAAGACGTAGACGAGGAGCCAGAAGACGGCCAGGAGCGTCCGCACGCGGCCGTCGAACCGCTTCTCCAAAAACTGCGGCATCGTGAAGATGCCCTTTTCGAGGTAGATCGGGAGGAAGAACCACGCGATCACCAGGAGCGTGACGGCCGCCATCCACTCGTACGACGCGATCGCGAGGCCGAGGCGGAAGCCGGACCCCGACATCCCGATAAACTGCTCGGCCGAGATGTTCGAGGCGATGAGGCTGGCGCCAATGGCCCACCAGGGCAGCGCCTTGCCCGCCAGGAAGTAGTCCTCGGTGTTCTTCTCGTGGCCCTCCTTCTCGCGCGAGACCCACAGGCCGACCCCGATGATGAGGGCGCAGTAGGCGCCGAAGACGACGTAGTCGAGCAGGGTAAAGTCCATCGGCGGGGCGACCGGGGGGCGGGTGAGGGAGTCCCTGATGCTACGGACGGCCGGACCCCCATGCGACCCTGACGCTCCCGACGGGCGGCCGCCGTCCGGCTTCGGGTAGTGCGTCTGGACCAAGACGGGCCCGGGGCGCCGGCCTAGCTTGGGCCCGCACCGTCCGCCGACCCGTGACCCCGCCCGCCCGCGTCCTCCCCCTCCTACTGGCGGCGCTCGTCGCCAGCCCCGCGGCGGCGCAGACCGGACGGACGTCGGGGTTCGTCGAGAGCGGGGGGCGGCTCGTCTACTTCGAGGTCGTCCGCGACAGCGCCGTCGTGTTCGGGGAGGGCGCCGAGGCCCGGCCTCGCGTGACCGTGCCCTACGAGGCGTTCGTGGACGCGCTCGACCGGGCGGCCCGGGCCGGGGCCCTCGCGCCCGACAGCCTCGCCGGGCCGGGCGCCGTCCCGTTCGCGCTCGCCGTGGACGACCGGG
>CAZDFV010000464.1:0-2374 GCA_964504495.1 uncultured Rhodothermales bacterium | reverse complement strand
CGGGGCGGTTGCGACGAAGGCCGTCGCGAAGGCGCTCGGGCGGCGGGCGTGGCGCCGCGTGGCCGGCGGGAGCCCCTAGCGGACGACCGTCAGCGTCCGCGACTCGGCGAACGCGTCGCCCGTGACCCGGACCACGTACACGCCGGGCGCCAGCCCGCCGAGGTCGAGATCGAACACCCCGCGCGGGCCGGCCGCGACGGTGTAGGCCGTGGCCTGGACGCGCCGCCCGAGCGCGTCGTGGAGCGCGATGACGACCCGCTGGTGCTCGGCGACGGCGAGCGTGAACCGAGCGCCGGAGCGGGCCGGGTTCGGGCCGACCGGCGAGAGCGCGTGCGTCCCCTCGGGCAGCCCGTCGGTCTCGACGCGGACGGCGAGCTGGAGCCGGCCGGCCGGCCCGATTCGGACCGGAATCGACGTCTGGAGCAGTCTGGACTCGAGTGGAGACGGCCGGAACGTGACTGTCAGCGTCCGCTGCCCGTCGGCCGGGACCGTCCCCCGGGTCGGCGTCACATCAAGCCACGCCGGGAGAGCCTCGATGTCGACGACGAAGTCCTGCGGGCGGCCCCTCTCGTTGACGACTTCGACGGTCGCCGTTGCCGTCGCGCCGGGGAGCACGGACGTGCCGACCGAGTTGGCTGAGAGGCGGACCTCTCCCTCGAGGTCTTCAAGTGCCGTGAAGTCGGCCATGCCGTCGTTGGGGTCGAACGGCGAGCCCTGGAGGGCGTCGATGCCCAGGCCGCGGCCGGCGAACGCGCGCCAGATGTACGGGGCGTAGGCGCCGCCGTAGAGGGCCTGGTCGGCGGCGAGGATGGCGTCGCGGCCGTCGACGAAGCCGGGCGAGCACGGCGTCAGCTTGAGCCCGGTCGTGACGAGGTTGAGGGCGATCTGGTTGCCGGCCGTCCCGTCCGCGTCGGCCACGTCCTCGGAGAACCCGAAGGCGTCGACGAGGGCCCACGTCATGTCCCAGAGCATCGAGGCCCAGACGAACCCGACCCCGTGGGGGATCGAGAGCCCGCGCCCGCCGTCGGGCCGGTGCGCCGCGCCGTCGATGACGTCCTGGTACGTGTAGTCGTTGACGGCGAAGCTCGTCGAGTACGGGGCCGGGCGGATGCCCCGCCCGTCGGGGTTCTCGAACTGGAGGTACGTCCCGACCCCGCGCGGCTGCGTGGCGACGTCGTCGGGCTGCATCGTCAGGACGAGGCCGTAGAAGTCGCTCCACCCCTCGCCCATCTGCTCGCCGGGCCGGTCGCCGGCGGGGGTGTCGCCGGTCAGCCCGTTGACGAGGCACCCGACCTCGCCCGGCCCGCCGACGAGCCGGTTCGAGATGCCGTGGGCGTACTCGTGGGCCACGACGCCGGCGTCGAGCCCGCTGCTCCGGTCCACGAGGACGGTCGCCTCGACCGTCGCGCCGGCGCTGCGGAGGGCGAGGCCCGTGCTCCGCTGGACGAACGTGCTCGGGACGAGGACGTCGGCGTCGGCCCCGCTCATCCGCACGAGGCTCTCGCCTCCGTTCCGGCCCGGGCTGTCCGGCTCGTTGTACACGACGACGGCGACGGCCCCGGCGTCCTGGGCCGCGAGCACCTTCTCGACGAACGTGCAGTCGCCCCGCTCGACGAGGGCCACGGCGCCCGACAGGTCGTTCGCGACCTGCCCCTGGCACCCGAGCGTCTCGCCGCCCGGCCCGACGGTCTGGACGAGCGGGCCGGCGAACGGCCGCGTCGGCCCGAACTCGGCGGGGAGCGCGGGGTACGGCCCCGCCAGCCGGGCCGGCGCCGTGACCTCGAGCCGGAACGCCCCGCCCCAGCGGAACATCTGCATCCGGGGGCTCCGGCCCTCGGGCGGCGTCCCGAAGTTGGCGTTGTTCAGGCCCGACCCGTCGAGGGCCTCGGCCTGGACGTAATCGCCCCCGGCCCCGGCCCCGGTGACGTTCGTGTTCTGGAAGTTGCCGGCGGCTTCGTCGAACCCGTACCGGTAGGCCACGTCGTGGACCGTGTTGTTCCAGTAGAACAGGTTGGTCACGGCGGCGGCGGCGTTCTGGGCCGGCGGCCGGTCGGGGTCGAAGGCGAAGTCGAACACGAGCCCGGGGCCCCCGTCCGGCGAGGACCCGGGGTCGGGCTGGTTGTCGGCGTCGGCGTCGGCGTAGGCGTGGACGTTGTTGCCGCGTGTGACGACGTAGGACCGCTCGCCGTCGTCGTGCCACCCGCGCGGCGAGGCCACGGGGTCGGCCGGGTCGGTGACGAGGGCGAACGCCCCGTGCGTCGGGCTCTCGAACGGGAGGGGGATGACGCGGTAGGACCCGGCGCGTCCGGCGTCGGCGGCCGGGCGCGGTCTCGCGGCGGCGAACGGGGGCCCGACCGACGGGGCGGCCGGGCCG
>CAZDFV010000463.1:0-2382 GCA_964504495.1 uncultured Rhodothermales bacterium | reverse complement strand
CGGACGGGGCCTCGGCGGGCCTCGACGGCGCCGCCAGCGGGGGACGCGGCCTGCTCGGCTGGCGCCCCTTCAGGCCGTCGGCCTCCGCGCCGATACCCGCGCCCGGACCCGCCCCCGCCGCAATCCGCCAGCTCTGCGCCCTCCTCCTGCTCGCGTGCGCCGCCCTCCCGGCCGACGCGCAGAGGCGGCACGTCCAGCGGTTCGGCGTGGCCGAGGGGCTCCCCCAGGCCATCGTCTACGACCTCGCGCAGGACCGGCACGGGCGGGTCTGGTTCGCCACGGACGGCGGCGTGAGCCGGTCCGACGGGCGCCGGTTCGAGACCCACACCGTCTCCGACGGGCTGCCCACGAACCACGTCCGCTCGCTCGCTCTCGACGGGCGGGGCGGCCTCTGGCTCGCGTTCGGCGAGGGGGGCGTCGGCCGGTTCGACGGGGGGGCGTTCCGCCGAGTCCCTGCCGCCGGGGGGGAGCCGCTCCGCGCCTACGTCGTCCGCGCGATCGACGGCGACGTGTGGGTCGGGACTCAGGACGGCCTCTACCGCCGGGCCGGCGACGGCCGGTTCCACCCCGTCCGCCCCGCGCCCGACTCGTCGCTCGGGCCCACGTCGGCCGTCACCGCTGGGGCCGACGGGGCCGTCTGGCTGGCGACCGACGCCGGGCCCGTCCGGTACCGCCGCGGCCGGCTCGACCGGCCGACGCCGCTCGCGGCGCAGACCTTCGACGTGCTCGAGGCGGACGGCGCGCTGTGGGTGGCCGAGCGGGCCGGCGGCGTCGTCGCCCTGGACGCCGAGTTCAACGTCACGGCGCGGTACCCCGTCGGGCCGGGCGGGCTGTCGGGCGGGGCGGAGAGCCTGGGCCTCGACGCCGACGGGGCCGTCTGGGTGGGGACCACGAACGGGCCGTGCCGGCTCGGGCCGCCCGAGAGCCCACCCGACTGCCTCACGCCGGCCGCGGGCGTCGACGGCGCCCTCGTCTACCGCGTCCAGGCCGACGCCGAAGGCGGCCTCTGGTTCGCCACGCACGGGAGCGGGGCGTTCCGGTACGCCAGCTTCCGCGACGGCCACGACCGGTTCTCGGTCTACACGACCGACCACGGCCTCGCCAGCAACTCGGTCTGGGGCACGGGCGTGGTCGGCGACGACGTCCTCGTCGGCCACGGCCGCGGGCTGACCCGGATCGGGCCCGACGGGGCCGAGGAGCTGGCCTTGCCCGGCGGCGAGCCCGTCCAGTTCGCCGCGCAGATGGTCTCGGACGGCGCGGGCGGCCTGTGGATCGGGTCCGCCAGCGGGCTCCTCCGCTACCGCGACGGCCGCCTGGCGCGGACGCCCGGCCTCGACGCCTCCGACAACACCTACGTCATCGCCGTCCTCCGGCGCGAGAACGGGGAGGTCTGGGGCGCGGCCGACGGGCGCGGCCTCTTCGCCGTCCGCGACGGCCGCGTCTCGTTTTTCGAGGTCGAAGGGATCGACCCCGCAAAAGACCGCGTGCTCTCGCTCGCCGAGGGGCCCGACGGGACCGTCTGGGTCGGGTCGCACCGCGCGGTCACGGCCGTCCGGCCCGACGGGTCGGTCCGGTCGCTTGGGGCGGCCGAGGGCGTCCCCGAGGGGGCCAAGTGGCTGAGCGCCGGGCCGGACGGGACCGTCTGGATCGGGAACGTCGCCAGCGACCTCATCCGGGTCCTGCCCGATGGGACAGTCCGGCCGGGCCGGCTCGGCGGGCAGCTCGCCGGCGCCGCCATCTACTTCGTCCACGTCGACCGGGCGGGGCGGCTGTGGGTGGGGACGAACCGGGGGCTGGCCCGGCTCGACGGGGCCGCGGCCGGCTCCGGCCTCGACTACCGCTTCTACGGGGCGGCCGAGGGGTTCACCCCGCTCGAGCTCAACGCGAACACCTTCTTCGAGGACGACGCCGGCCACGTGTGGTTCGGGACGATCGCCGGGGCCGTCCGCTACGACCCCGCCGCCGACGGGCCGCTGGCGGCCCCGCCCCGCCCGTTCCTCGACGACCTCGACCTGTTCCGGGGCGAGCGCGACTGGCGGCCCTACGCCGAGGCCGTCGGCGACGGCGGGCTGCCGACAGGGCTCCAGCTCCCGCACGACCAGAACCACGTGACGTTCGCGTTCGGGGCCGCCGAGTTCGCCGACCCCGCCGGCGTCCGGTACCAGTTCCGGCTCGACGGGTTCGACGCCGGCTGGGGCCCACCCACAGCCGAGCACGCGGCGACCTACGCCAACCTCCCGCCCGGCGACTACACGTTCTCCGTCCGGACGGTCGCGCCGGACGGCCGGCGGAGCGCGGCCTCGGCCCCGGTCGCGCTCCGCGTGCTCCCGGCGTGGTGGGAGCGCCCGGCGGCGCTCGCCGCGTTCGCCGCGCTCGGGCTGG
>CAZDFV010000462.1:0-2387 GCA_964504495.1 uncultured Rhodothermales bacterium | reverse complement strand
CGACGCCTCAGAAAGTGACGGCCGGAGCTTGACTTGCCAGAGAGTATCTACTCCATCGGCGCCCCGGCCGCCGCGAGGTCCGCCAGCCCGCGTGGAGGCGCGAGCCTGGCCTGAGGTACGTTTGTCCACGCGGTACCTTCCAGCAACGCCGTCTTCCGCGCCATGAGCATCCAAGAGATCGAGGCCCAGGCCCTCCGGCTCCCCCCGAGCCAGCGCGCGCGCCTCGCCCAGCACCTCATCGCCAGCCTCGACGAAGCCGATGAGGCCGAGCAGGCATGGGCCGACGAGGCCGCCCGCCGGTCCGACGCCCTTGCCTCGGGCGAGGCCACGGCCGTCCCCGCCGCCGACGTGCTCGCCGAGGCTCGGCGGGCCGTCTCGTGACTGACGTCCGGTTCCACCCCGACGCCCGGGCCGAGTTGCTCGACGCGGCCACGTACTACGAGGAGAAGGCGGACGGGCTCGGCGGTCAGTTTGTCGACGAGGCGCAGCGGGTGCTCGGCCTCCTGGCGTCGTCGCCTGGGCTCGGGGCCCCGGTCGTAGGCCACGAGGCGCTTCGGCGGTGGCCGCTCCGCCGGTTCCCGTACTACGTGATCTACCAGACGGGCGACGAGGCAGACGGCGGCGTGGTACGCGTCCTCGCAGTCGCGCACGAGCGTCGCCGCCCGCGCTACTGGTCAGGGCGGTCGTAGGCGGGGCGTCTGCCGACGTGAGCCGTCGGAGCGGGCGTCCCTATTCGACCGGCGCTCCGGCGGCCGCGAGGTCCGCCAGCCCGCCGGCGTTGACGACGCGCCGGAACCCCATGTCCTCCAGGACCGCGGCGGCCCAGCCGCTCCGGCGGCCCGAGGCGCAGTAGACGTAGACCGTCCGGTCGCGGTCGAGCCCGCCGACGCGCTGGCGGAAGCCGCCGGCGAGGACGTTCGCGTGGAGCGCCCCGGCGACGTGGCCCGAGGCGTACTCGCCCTCCGTCCGCACGTCGAGCACGGGCGCGCCCGCCTCGATGGCGGCCACGACGTCGGCGGCCGGCTCCGTCTCGCCCCCGCGCGTGAGGAGGACGAAGGCGGCGACGCCGAGGGCGAGGACAACAGCGGCGATAAGAGTAGAGCGCGTCATCTCAGGTCCAGACGGTGCGGGCGAGGGCGAGGGTCCGGCCGTCGGCCTCGCGGACCAGTTCGTGGGCGCGGGCGTCGCCGACGAGGGGGCCGGCGCGCGAGACGACGGCGTCGCCCCAGACGGCCTCGGCGCGGTAGAGGACGTCGACCTCGCGCAGCCCGTCGTCCGTGTCGAGCGCCTCCAGCGCCCACTCGACAAAGCGGACGTTGTTGGCGTGGCCGACCCGGTCGAGGTCGGAGCGGCGGACGGCGAACGTCCGCTCGGCCTCGACGGAGCTCGGGGCGGCGGGCTCGGGCCCGAACGTGAGGGCCCGCGCCCGGCCGGCCGGTCCGAACCGGAGCACGGCCGGGGGCAGCCGGACCGGCCGCCGACGCGCGGCGTGCATCACGAGCCAGACGCTCGTCCCACGCGCCAGCGCGCTGCCGTCGGCGGCGTGGAGGACGAAGTCGCGCGAGGCCCGGAGCCCGTCGTACGCGCTCGGCCACGTCTCGACGACTACGGCCTGGCGCACCGCCGGGAGCCGCTCGACCCGGAGCCGGAGCCGGTGGAGCACCCACGTCCCGGCACCGCCGTCGAGCGTGAACGCCTCGACGCCCGCGGCCCGGGCGTGCTCGCCGGCCGCCTCCTGGAAGAAGTCGGCGACGGTGAGGACCGAGGCCCGCTCGTCCGGCCCGACCTCGACGGCGCGGACGCGGAACGGCTCGGTCCAGACGTCCGGGACCTCGGCGTCCGGCATCCGGCTAAGCGGGGGCGGCCGTCGCCAGCCGGGCGGCGGGGGCGGGCCGGTGCGCGTGGACGGTACGGGCGGGCATGGGCGCGAGCGAGGAGGCGGATCTACTCGACCCCGTCGCTCGGAGTTCGCGGCCGCAGGCGGCGTAGGGGGACGCCTGTGCACGGCGCGGGTCGGAACTCCGCCGGGGTCTTCCTCATCCAACACGCTCCCTCCTCTACCAACCCGACCCTTCCCCTCATGGCAGACACCCGCCCCCTCGTCACCGGAACGTTCAAGGACTACGACTCGGCCGACAAGGCCTATCGCACGTTCCGCGAGCGCGGCTACACCGACGACGACATCCACGTGATGATGTCGGACGACACGCAGAAGAAGTACTACAACCGCGACAACGTCGAGATCGAGCACGGCTCGAAGGCCATGGAGGGCGCCGGCGCGGGCGCCGCGATCGGCGGCACGACCGGCGGCATCATTGGCGCCCTCGCCGCGGCCGGCGCGACGGCCGTGATCCCGGGCCTCGGGCTCGCGATCGCCGGCCCGCTCG
>CAZDFV010000461.1:0-2400 GCA_964504495.1 uncultured Rhodothermales bacterium | reverse complement strand
GTGGGCCCTGTTGGATTTGAACCAACGACCTCTCGCGTGTGAGGCGAGCGCTCTAAACCCCTGAGCTAAGGGCCCGTGGTCCGCAAAGCGGACGGGCAGCGAAGGTAGCCCGCCCCCGCGTCGGGGGCAAGACGGCCCGGTGGAGAGCCCGCGAGGACCGCCGGCGACGCCCCCGTCCGTCGACCGGGCACAAAAAGAGCGGGCCCCCAAGCGGGAGCCCGCCGTGCGGTGGGGGAGCGAGGGCCCTACCCCTCGGCCGGGACGTAGACCTCCTTGAGGATGCCCTGGAGCTTCGTCCGGCCCCGGTTGATCCGGCTCTTGACCGTCCCCATCGGGAGGCCGGTGATGTCGGCGATCTCCTCGTAGGCGAGCTGCTGGACGTCGCGGAGGACGACGACCTCGCGGAACTCCTCCGGGATCTGGCCCAGCGCCTCCTGGATGTACCGGTCCTGGATCGTCCCCTCGGCGTGCTTGTCCGGGAGGAACGTCTCGTCGGGGATCTCGACCTCGTACTCCTCGTCGTCGCGGTTGACCGACTGGAGGCTGTAGAGCCGGCGGCGCTTCCGCTTCCGGTACTCGCTCCGGGCGAGGTTCCCGGCGATCGTGTAGAGCCAGGTCGAGAACTTGGCGATCCGGCGGTAGCTGTGCCGGTTCCGGTAGACGCGGAGGAACGTCTCCTGGAGGAGGTCCTCGCACTCCTTGAGGTCGCCCAGGAACCGGTAGATGTAGTTCGTGAGCGGGTCGTGGTAGCGGCTGACGAGGATGTCGAACGCCTCGACCGTGCCCATCTGGAACTGCGACATCAGGTCCTCGTCGTTCATCTGCGACAGGACCCCGTGGTTCTTCGAGGCCGGGGTCACCGTCCGGGCGGCGGCCTTGGCGAACGTCTGCTTCTTCAGCGTGGGCATAGAGGGGGGGAGAGGGAGGGGGAGCCGGGCGGCGTGACGGCCAGCGTGGCAGTCGGGAACAAAAACACAAGTTCTATGCCCGAGGCCCCTGTCGCAACAAGCGTCGCCGAAGTCGGGGCGCTCCCCACCCCGCCCCGGGCGGCGCCCCTACCGCCGCGGGGCGGCCATCCGGCGGAGCGCGAGCGTGAGGACGAGCCGCTCGTCGCGGTGGGAGCCCCCTTTGAGCTCGGTGTCGGCGGCGAGGAGGGCCTCGAACGCCCGGCGGAGCGCGTCCGGCCCGAAGCGCCGCGCGGCCTGCGCGTACTCGCGGACGTAGAACGGGGGCACGCCGATCTGTCCGGCCCACCGCCCCTCTGGAACGCCGGACGCCAGACACCCTGTCAGCTTCCACAACTTCGTCACGTAGGCCGTCAGCAGCCCGACGATCTTCAGTGCCTCCCCGCGCCGGTTGCCCGCCCGCGTCAGCAGCCCGTCGGCAATCGCGAGGGCGCGGCGGACGTCGCCGGCCGCGAGGGCGTTCTGGAGCTCGAACGGGTTCTGCTCCGCGCTGTGGCCCGCGGCCCGGAGCACGTCGTCGCGCGTGACGCGGGCGCGGTCGCCGACGTAGGTGACCAGCTTCTCGACCTCGGCGTCGAGGGCGCGGAGGTCGGGCCCGGCCGTCTCGGCGAGCATCTGGGCGGCCCCGGCCTCGGTCTGGACGCGCCGCGCGCGGAACCGCTTCTCGACCCACCCCGGAAGCTGGCGGTCTTTGAGGGGGGCGAACTCGGCCCAGACGGCGTGCTCCTTCAACGCCCGGTACGGGTGGGCCGAGAGGTTCGGCTTGGCGTTGCACAGGAGGACGACGACGGCGTGCGGGTTCGGGGCCTCGGCGTAGCCCTTGAACAGGCCGTTGTCGTCCAGCTTCTCGAACCCCCGCACGACGACGAGCCGCCGGGCCGCCATCATGGGGAACTGGGCGCACTGCGCGAGCACGGCCTGTGCGTTCGCCTCCGGCCCGAACACGACGTCCAGGTTGAAGTCCCGCTCGTGCGGCTCGAGCGCGTGCTCGACGGCGAGCCGCTGGAGCTCGTCGCCGAACCACCCCTCGGCCCCATAGAAGAAGTAGAGCGGGGCGAACTGGCCGTGCCGGAACCCGACCGCGAGGTCGTCGAACGCGGCGCCGGTCTTTTTCTGGCGGCCCTTCGCCATTGGGAGGGGTCTGATGGTGGCCTGTGGCTGGCGGCGCGGCCCGCCAGTGGGGGGAAGATCGTACCGTGCAGGTGCCGGCGCTTCGACACCTCTGGCGTTCTGCTCCTACTTAAAGCTAAGCATGATGGAAGCGCCCTCAAGCCCAAATGCCGCACGGGGTTGATCCCCGGGGCAGCGCTGGGAGCTCTCCTTCCCCCCGGGTGGTTGCAGGGGGGACGAAGACGGGCGGCCCGTCGCGCCGTCCTAGGGGGTAGTGACATTCATCGGAGCAGCGTCATGATCGAGGCCACGTAGACCATCGCGA
>CAZDFV010000460.1:0-2404 GCA_964504495.1 uncultured Rhodothermales bacterium | reverse complement strand
GACCGCCCGGCCGCGCTCGCCTACCGGCTGCCGGCGGCGCTCGCCAGCGGGACGGCGCCCGCGCCTCCGGCGCTCCGCACCGCCGGGGTCGCGTTCGTGTCGGGGACCGGGGCGTTCGTCGTCGGCTCGTCCGTTTTCCTGATCGGCGCCATGACGGTGACGCTCGGCTCCTGGGGGTCGGGATCGCCGGACGCCCGCGTCGCGCTCGACGCCCTCAGCGCGGTGGGCTCGACGCTCGGGGCCGGCCTCGGCGTCTACTTCACGGCGCACGTCTCGGAGTCGTGGGCCGGGCGACGGGGGTTCTCTGGGTTCCTCGACCTCGAGCGCCGGGACGCCTGGACCGCCCTCCTCGGCGCCGCCGTAGCGTTTCCCGTCGCGATCGGCGTCGCCTACGTCCTCCGAGACGTCGGCCCCGACCGCTCCCTCGCCTACGTCTCGGTCCCCGTGGTCCAGGGCCTCGGGGCGGCCGTCGCCATCGACCTCCGCCGGTAGCGCGCCACTGGCGGGCGGGTAGTGCAGGTGGATCAGGCGGGGCCGCGGGGCCGGGCCGTACGCTCGGACTCTCCGCCAGCTACCGGGTCGCCCCATGCGCCTCCCCCTCATCCTGCTCGTCGTCCTCGTCGCCGGCTGCTCGTCCACGCAGACGCTCACGGCCGACCCGGCCGACCACGCCCGCGCGCCGCCGTAGGAAGGCCCGACGGAGCCGGCCGCCCCGCCGAACTCGGCCCCGGCTCCGGCGTAGCTTGAGGCCCGCCCCCCGACCGACCATGCCCGGTACACCTGTCAACAAGGCCACCTCAGACGAGCGGACGCTTAACTTCTGGGAGCGGCTGTACCTCCCGGAGATTTTTAAGGGGCTCGGCTACTCGGCGTCGAAGATGTCGCTCGAGAGCTACGCCTTCGAGTACCCCGAGGAGCAGTGGTACCCGCCCGACTCGTACCGCGGCCGGCCGGTCCTCGTCGAGGAGCAGGGCCGCCCCCGGTGCGTGGCCTGCGGGCTCTGCGCCCGGAGCTGCCCGCCGCTCGCGATCTCGATGCAGGCCCACGAGGTCACCGACGACGTCAAGGAGCGCGAGCCGGAGTGGTTCGAGATCAACATGCTCCGGTGCATCTACTGCGGGTACTGCGAGGAGGTCTGCCCCGAGGAGGCCATCGTCATGTCGAAGGAGTACGACATCACGTTCCAGGACCGCGAGGAGGCCCACTTCGGGATCGACAAGCTGCTCGTCCCGAAAGAGCGGCTTGTCGACCGGCTCGAGTTCCTCGAGCGCCGGCGGAACGGCCAGCCCGTCGGCGACTGGCAGATGAAGCCGGAGAACAACGTCCACACGCTCCGCAACCGGCTCGACTACCTCGCCCGGCTCGAGGACGCCGAGGCGACCGTCGGCGACCCCGACCCGCAGGAGCCGCTAGTGGAGGACGTCGCCGCGGTCTAGACCCGGGGGCCGAGAGGCACCCGCCGCCCCCCCCGCCTATGCCCGTCGACCTCGACCGCTACGCCGAGCCCCCGCGCGACGCCGACACGCTGGCGGCCCGTCGCGAGGCGCTCCTCGACCAGCTCGGGTGGCTGGAGGACGAGGCCGCGGCCCTCGCCCCGCTCCTCGGCGCCCTGCCGGCGTGGGCCGTCGAGCAGGCCCCGCTCCCGACCGACCTCACGGCCAAGGAGACGTTCGCCGCGCTCGCGGCGCTCGACCGCGAGGTCTACCCCGCCTGGCTCGCCCGCGTCCAGGAGGAGGACGGCCCGGACGTCCAGACCCCCGACCTCGTCGGCACGGACGGCGCCAACGGCGAGCCGCTCGACGCCCTCCTCGGCCGGCTCCGCCAGTCGCGCGCGGCCCTCCGCGAGACGTGGGCCGCCGTCCCCGCCGCGGCGTGGGCCCGCCCCCTCACGCTCGACGGCGAGGCCACGGACCTCTACGGCCTCGCCCTCGCCGTCGTCCGCCGCGACGCCGACCACCTCAAGGAGCTGGCCTACCGCCTCCACGAGGCCGACCTCCGCACGTCGTCGTCGTGACGCGGCGGGCCCTGTGGGTCGCCCTCGCCGGGTGCGGCGTCGTGCTGGGCGGGTGCGCGCTGGTGGGCGAGATCGCCGTGGCCCCGCACCCCTCGCGCGTCGGGCCGCCTCCGGCAGACCTCGGGGCGGAGGCGGTCGGGGTGCCGGTCCCCATCGGACCGCCTCTCGCCGGGTGGTACCTCGCCGCTGAGGAGGGCGCGCCTGGGGTGGTCCTGCTCCACGGGATCACGGACAGCCGGGTCCACCTCGTCGGGCGCGCGCGGCTCCTCCGTGAGGCCGGCTACGCCGTCCTCCTCGTGGACCTGCCGGGCCACGGCGAGTCGCCCGGGCGGCGCGTCGGGTACGGGTGGCCCGAGCGGCACGCCGCGGCGGCGGCCGTCGGCTGGCTCC
>CAZDFV010000459.1:0-2410 GCA_964504495.1 uncultured Rhodothermales bacterium | reverse complement strand
CGCCCCGCGCCCGCCGCTAGCGGGGCGGCGGGCCCCCCAGCCGCGCGGCGACCCGCTCGGCCTCCTCCAGCACGCGGAGCGCGTTCCCGCCGAGCACCTTCCGCACGTCGGCCTCCGGCCAGCCGCGCGCGAGGAGCCCGTGCGTGATCCAGGGCAGCCGCGAGACCTCCCCCAGCCCCTCGGGGAGCGACGGGACGCCGTCGAAGTCGCTCCCCAGCCCGACGTGGTCGACGCCGGCGACGCGGGCTAGGTGCTCGACGTGGTCGAGCACGTCGTCGAGGTCGGCCTCCCCGCCGGTCAGGTAGAGCGGGTAGAAGTTGACCATGACCACGCCCCCGTTCTCCGCCAGCGCCCGGAGCATGTCGTCGCTCACGTTCCGCACGTGGTCGTGGAGCGCCCGGGCCGACGAGTGGCTCAAGATCACGGGCGCCTCGGTCACGGCGAGGGCGTCGTAGAACGTCGAGTCGCTGACGTGCGAGAGGTCGAGGAGCACGCCCAGCCGGTTCATCTCGCGGACGAGGTCGCGGCCCGTCTCGTTCAGTCCGCCCCAGCGCGGCGCGTCCGTCGAGGCGTCGGCCCAGGCGTTCGTGTTCGCGTGCGTGAGGGTGACGTAGCGGATCCCGTTGGCCCAGAGGTGGCGGAGCACGTCGGCGTCGGCCTGGAGGGCGTGGCCGCCTTCGAGGCCGAGGAGCACGGCCTGCCGGCCCTCGCGGGCGATCCGCCGGACGTCGGCGGCCGTCCGGGCAGTCTCGGCGCCGGGGAGCGCGTTCGTCTGGCGGCCGACCTCGGTGAGCATGGCGAGGGCCCGGTCCGTCGCGGCCTGCCCCTCGCCGTAGGTCCGCGAGACGTAGATCGAGAAAAAGGCGGCGTCGAGCCCGCCCTCGGCCATCCGCGGGAGGTCGAGGTGCGCGCTCCCCGCCAGCGCCTGGTGCCGCTCGCCGAAGGCGTAGCCCTCGTCCAGCATGAGCGAGGGCGTGTCCACGTGCCCGTCGAGGACGACCGCGTCGTAGTGGATGCGGAGGGCGTCGGCCCAGAGCGGGTCCCCGGCCACGAGCCGGCGGACGGTCGAGTCGGGGAGGGCGACGGCCCCGCCGTCGGAGGCGTCCACGGTGTCGGCAGAAGCGCTGGCGGCGCGCACGGGCATGGGCGGCGCGTCGGCGGCCGGGGCGTCGGCGCAGGCCACCAGCGGGAGGGCGAGGACGGCGGCGAAGGCGAGCAGGGCGAGCATCGGCGGGCGGGGGGCGCGTCCCCAGACTACGGCGCTCGCCCGCTGGCGGTGGTCTCCGCGAGGCCGCCCCGTCGCTACTCGATGGTCCACGTCTCGCCGGAGGCGAGGAGCGCGGCGAGGTCGCCCGGCCCGCGCTCCTCGGTCACGGCCTCGACCTGCGCGTTGAGGAGCGCGTCGTAGGTCGGCCGATCCTCTTGGTAGAGGACGCCGAAGGGGCGGGGGAGGTCGGCGTCCCAGAACAGCTGGCTGGTCACGAGGAGCGCGAGGGCCTTGTCGGTCGAGTCGTAGACCACGCAGTCGCTCGCGGAGTGCTCGCCCGCCGCCAAGTCCACGGACCGGAGGCGGAGGCCGTCGAGGACGAGCCCGCGCTCGCCGTTCGCGTACGTCATCGGCCGGCCGTCCTCGACGAAGACCGTCCGGAGCGGCTTGGACTCGCGCTCCGTGAAGTCGAAAAAGGCCCCGTCGTTGAAGATGTTGCAGTTCTGGTAGACCTCGACGAAGGACGTCCCGCGGTGGGAGTGGGCGGCCTTGAGGACCGCCTGCAGGTGCTTCGGGTCGCGGTCGAGCGTCCGCGCGACGAACGTGCCGTCGGCCCCGAGCGCGAGGGCGGCCGGGTTGAACGGGTGGTCGAGCGACCCGTACGGCGTCGACTTCGTCACCTTCCCCACCTCCGACGTGGGCGAATACTGCCCCTTTGTTAGACCGTAAATTTGGTTGTTGAACAGGAGGACCTGGACGTCGAGGTTGCGGCGGAGCATGTGGGCCGTGTGTCCGGCCCCGATGCTCAGCGCGTCCCCGTCGCCGGTCACGACCCACACGTCGAGCTCGGGCCGCGTGCCCTTGAGCCCCATCGCCAGGGCCGGCGCGCGCCCGTGGATGCTGTGGAAGCCGTACGTGTTCATGTAGTACGGGAACCGCGACGAGCACCCGATGCCCGAGATGAACACGACGTCCTCGCGTCGCTCGGCGAGGTCGGGGAGCGCGCGCTGGACGGCCGCTAGCACGGCGTAGTCGCCGCATCCGGGGCACCACCGGACGTCGGCGCCGCTCGCGAAGTCCTTCCGCGTGAGGACGGGCAGGCCGAGCGCCGACCCGTCGCCCTCGGGGTCCACCGTCCGGGCGCGGGGGGGGACGGCCGGGCGCTTCGCGCCGGGCGGCCGCGACGGCTTCCTCACCGGCGGG
>CAZDFV010000458.1:0-2416 GCA_964504495.1 uncultured Rhodothermales bacterium | reverse complement strand
GGGCGCGACGGACGCGGTCGAGGTCGGCGGGGTAGTCGTTCGGCGTCCGCTCGGGGTCGCGCCCGGCCCGCTTGTCGAGGTAGGCGGCGGCGGCCTCCCGGGCCGGCCGGCTCAGCACGCCCGTCGCCGCGTGGTCGAGGTACGCGAGCCCGGGCGGCAGGTCGAACAGGTCGCGGTAGGCGTCGAGGGTCACGAGGTTCGGGGGCGGCGGGCGGCGCGCTCTGCCGGTGGGTCCAGGCTACGCTCCAGACCGCCTCCCCGTTCGCCGTCCCCGGCGGCCGTTCCCCGCTACACGTCCTCCGCGATGCGCTCCTCCTTCTCCTCCGGCGACTCCTCGGCCTCGAACTCGGCGGCGTCCTCGACGATCTCCTCGGCCTCCTCGCGGTCGTCCTCGTCGGCCTCGGGGGCCTCTTGGACCGGCTCCCGGTCCGGGTCGAGGGCCAGCTCGATGAGGATCGGGAAGTGGTCGCTCCCGACGTGGCCGAGCCGGCGGATCTCGACGAGCGCGAGGTGCTCCGAGTGGAACACGTGGTCGAGCGGGTACCGGAGCCACCAGTGGTCGGCGTGGAACGTGGCGAAGAGGCCCCGCCCGATCCGGGGGTCGAGGAGGTCGGCGGTCCGCTGGAACAGGCTCGTCGTGTAGCTCCAGGCCACGTCGTTGAGGTCGCCGGCCACGATCACGGGGTCCTCGAACCGAGACACCTCGCGGGCGGCCAGGACGAGCTCGGCGTCGCGGAGCGTCGAGTCCTGCCGGATGTCCGGGCGCGGCGGGCGCGGGTGGAGAAAGACGAGCCGGACCGGCCGGCCCGACCGGAGCCGAGCGGTCAGGAACAGGCTGGGCACCTCGTCCTCGACGAGGTGGCGGACCTCGACGTCCTCGAGCGGGAGCCGGGAGTAGACGCACATCCCGTAGGTGTCGTCCTGGGGGAGCTCGACAGCGTGCTCGTGCGTGTCCTTGAGCGTGCCGGCCGTCTCGGCCCACCAGTCGTCCGTCTCGACGGCGACGACGACATCGGGGTCCTCGGCTCGGACGGTCTCGAGCCACCGCTCGCCGTCCCGGTTCTCCATGAGCACGTTCGAGATCACGAGCCGGATCGTCCGGCCGTCGTCGCCGGCCGCCCCGTCGGCCTCGGCCGTCTGGACCGGGGCGAGCCGGGTGTACGGGGCCATCCGCCAGACCTGGTAGGCCACCGACGCCGCCAGCAGGGCGAGGGCGGCCCACTCAACGGCGCCGGGCTCGCCGGCCCCGACGTTCACGACCCCGAACAGGGCGAGCGTGACGAGCGCCCCGACAGCGATCTGCGCGCGCGGGAAGTCGAACGCCCGGACCCACCAGTACGGCGTGCGGACGAGCGGGAGCGCCGTCGCGAGGACGAACACCGCGGCCAGCACGGTGAGGAGCACCTTGACGACGGACATGGCGTGGGGACTGGACGGGTCTCAACTGGATAGGCGTTCAGGCCGTTCCTGACGGCCGGCCGTAGCCGCGCAAACGCCGCGCCAGTCGGTGGGTGACGGGGGGACGGGTCGCGGAGGCAGAGCCGCGGCGGTCCTTCGGTCCTCCCCGCTACGCCCGGTAGAACTGCTTCCCGGCAAGCTGGCGGACGAGGCCGCGGAACTCGAGCTGGAGGAGGTACACGAGGGCCGTCGGGGCGTCCACGCCGGAGGCGGCGCAGACGGCGTCGAGCGGGCGGGGCGTGCCGTCGAGGGCGCCCAGGAGCCGGCGCTCGACGGCCGTGAGGTCGGGCGGGGCCTCGGGGGCGGCCGGGGCCGCCTCGGGAGCGGGGGCCGCGGCGGCGGGGAGGAGCGGGGCGAGCGCGTCGAGGACGTCGTCCGGGCCCGCCGCCAGCGCGGCCCACCCCTTCTGGACGAGCCGGTTCGTGCCTGGGTAGTCCGAGAACACGGGCGCGGGGACGGCGAAGACCTCCCGGTTCTGCTCGAGGGCGATGGCGGCCGTGAGGAGGGCCCCGCCCGTCTCGCGCGCCTCGGCCACGACCGTCCCCAGGCTCATCCCCGAGACGATCCGGTTGCGGCGCGGGAAGTTGGGGGCGTCTGGGGACGCCCCGAGCGGGAGCTCGGAGACGACGGCGCCGGCGTCGCCCTCCAGGATCCGGCGGACCTCGGGCCCGTGCCGCGATGGGTAGACCCGGTCCACGCCCGAGCCGAGCACGGCGACGGTCCGCCCGCCGGCGTCGAGGGCGGCCCGGTGGGCCGTCACGTCGATCCCGTAGGCCAGCCCGCTCACGACGGTCACGGCGCGCTCGGCGAGGCCGCGCCCGAACGCCTCGGCCACGCGGCGGCCGTAGTCGCTGGCCTTCCGCGTCCCGACCACGGCGACGGCGCGGGCGTCGTCCGGGGCGATCCGGCCGCGGACCCAGAGGAACGGGGGCGGGTCGTAGATCTGGGCGAGGAGCGC
>CAZDFV010000457.1:0-2420 GCA_964504495.1 uncultured Rhodothermales bacterium | reverse complement strand
CAGCGGGCCGCCGCCCTCGCCGGCGCCGACGTGCGGAACGTGGAGCTCGTGCCCAACACGTCGGCCGGGCTCGGGCTGCTCGCGGCCGGGCTCGACTGGCGGCCGGGCGACCGCGTGGCGGTGCCGGCCTGCGAGTTCCCCGCGAACGTCCTCCCGTGGCGGGCGCTGGCCCACCGCGGCGTCGAAGTCGACCTCGTCCCGCACCGCGAGGGCACGTTTACGCCCGAAGACGTCGAGGCGGCACTCCGGCCCGAGACCCGGCTCGTCGCCGTCTCGGCCGTCCAGTTCCTGTCCGGCTTCCGGTGCGACCTGGAGGCGATCTCGGCGCTGTGCCGCGACCGCGGCGTCCTCCTCGCCGTCGACGCGATCCAGGCCGTCGGCGCCGTCCGGCTCGACGTGGGCGCGGCCGACCTCGTGGCGTCCGGCGGGCACAAGTGGCTGTGCGCGATGCAAGGGCTCGGCGTCGTCGTCGTGGCCGACACGCTCCTCGACCGCCTCCGCCCCCCGCGCGGCTGGCTCAACGGGCCGCTCGACTGGGACGACCTGGAGAACGCGACGCTCCGTCTCCACGACGACGCCACGCGCTTCCGCACCGGGACGATGCCGACGGCCCAGGCGTACGCGCTCGACGCCGCGTTGGGCCTGTTTCTGGATGTGGGGATGGACCAGATCGAAACCGCCGTCCTCGGCCACGCCGCCCGGCTAGCGAGAGAGCTGAGCGCCCTCGGCCTCCGCCGTTCCGGCTCCGCCGACCCGGCCCGCCAGTCGGGCATCGTCGCCGTCGAGGCGGACGAGCCCGACGCGCTCCACGCGCACCTCGCCGCGCGCGGCGTGGCGTGCTCGCTCCGCAACGGGCGCGTCCGGTTCGCACCGCACGCCCACACGCGCGAGGCCGACCTCGACCGAGCGCTCGACGCCGTCGCCCGGTTCAACCGCGTCTCCGTCCCGACGTGAGCACGCGCGACCCCAACCTGACGTACAGCCACCCGACCTCGAACGAGCCAGACAAGATCGAGGCGGTCATCGAACTGGATGTGCCGCAAGGGCAAAGCCCCGTCCGCCTCGACGTGTACTTGGCCGAGAAGACGGCCGGGGCCACGCGCTCGAAGGTCCAACGGACGATCAAGGCCGGGCGGGTTGAGATGAACGGCGAGGTCGTGACGAAGGTCTCGACGCCGGTCCAGCCGGGCGACCGGATCGTGTGCCGCGTGATGCGCCCGCCGCCGGTCGAGGTCGTCCCCGAGGACATCCCCCTGAGCGTGGTCTACGAGGACGACGCGCTCCTCGTCGTCGACAAGCCGGCGGGGATGGTGGTGCACCCCGCGTACGGGCACCGCTCGGGGACGCTCGTGAACGCCCTCCTGTGGCACGTCGGCGCCGGGCCCGTCCGCGCCGACGACGTGGACGAGGCGGACGACGACGCGGTCGGGCTGGCGACGTCCTCGGCCGGGCCGCGCTACGACGGCGACCCGAGCGTCCGGCCGGGGCTCGTCCACCGGCTCGACAAGGACACGACCGGGCTCATGGTCGTCGCCAAGACGGACGCGGCGGCCGCTCACCTGGGCCGCCAGTTCGCCGACCGCGCGATCCGGCGCCGCTACCTCGCCCTCGTCTGGGGCGAGCCGGACCCCGCGGAGGGCCGCGTCGAGACCTGGATCGGCCGGAGCCCGCGCGACCGGAAGCGGATGGCCGTCCGCCCGGAGGGCGAGGGGAAGTGGGCAGCGACGACCTACGAGACGGTCGAGCCGCTGGGCTACTTCGCCCTCGTCCGGTTCCGGCTCGAGACCGGGCGGACGCACCAGATCCGCGTCCACGCCGCGCACCTCGGCCACCCCGTCTTCGGCGACCCGACGTACGGCGGCGAGCACGTCCGGTACGGGCCGGCCGTCGGCTCGCGGCGTGCGTTCGTGGCGAACCTCCTGAAGCGGCTCGGGCCGCGCCAGGCGCTCCACGCCCACACCCTCGGCTTCGAGCACCCGACGACGGGCGCGGCCGTGGACTTCGAGGCGCCGCTCCCGGACGACATGGCCTGGGTCGTCGAGCGGGTCCGGGCCGTCGAGGGGGGCGGGTAGACCGCGGACGCCCGCACCGGCCGCCAGCCGCTGGCGGCCCGCGTGCCCGGGTCGAGCGTGACCGGGGGGATCTGTGGGCGGGCGGGCGGGTACGGTGCCCCATGCTCGCCCCCCCGACGCTCTCCGACCTCCTCGCCCCCGACCGCGTCCGCGTCCGCCTGCCGGCGGCGACGAAGGGTGAGGTCCTGGACCAGATGGTCGCGCTCGTGGCCGCGGCCCCGGCCGTCCGCGACGCCGACCAGCTCGGGGCCGACGTCCGGGCCCGCGAGGCCGAGATGTCGACGGGCGTGGGCGCCGGGCTCGCCCTCCCGCACGCCCGGACGCCGGCCGTCGCGCGGACCGTCGCCG
>CAZDFV010000456.1:0-2421 GCA_964504495.1 uncultured Rhodothermales bacterium | reverse complement strand
GGCGCTCCGCGTGGAGCAGGCCCGGCGGCGCGGCGGCGCCCTCCGCGTGTACCTCGACGTGCGCGACGGCCAGGGCCCGGCGGCGGGCCTCCGAGCCGCCGACCTCTACGCGACGCTGGGGGACCGGGCGCTCCCGGTCGACACCGTCGGCGCGGCGGGGGGGACGGCCTACGTGTTCCTCGTCGACGTGTCCCGGTCGCTCCGGCGCGAGCGGTTCGACCAGATCCGCGGGGCGGTCGCCGGGTGGGCCCGCGGGCTCGGCCCGGACGACGAGGCCGCGCTCGTGGCCTTCGGCGACGACGTCCGCCAGGTGGTCGGGTTCGGGGCCGGGCCCGACGTTTTCCAGGACTCGCTCGCCGCGCTCGCCCCGACGGCGGGCACGACGCGGCTCCACGACGGGCTCCTCCGGGCCCTCGCCCTCGGCCGCGTCGGTAGGGCGGGCCTCCCCGACCGGCGCGTGGTCGTGACCCTGTCGGACGGGCTCGACGACGCCGTCGGCGGGGCGACGCAGGCGGAGGTGCTCGAGGCGCTCCGCGCCGACCCCGTCCCGGTCTACGCCCTCGGGTTCCACGAGCCGCCGCCGAGCGCGGCCCACCGCGCCGGGCTCCAGGCGCTCGGGGAGATCGCGCGGACCTCGGGCGGCGCGTTCCTCGACGTGGGGGGGCAGCCGCTGGCCGAGCGGTTCGCCCAGGTCCGCGAGCGGATCGAGTCGGTCCGGGTGGCCGCCCTCGACTGCGCGGCGTGCCCGACCGACGGGGGCGTCCACCGGCTCCAGGTTGCCGCGTCGGTCGGCGGCCTCCGGGTCGAGGACGGACTCGCCCTTCGGCTGACCCCGCCCGAGCGGCTCCCACCGCCCCTCCCGGCCGCCGCCGTGTCGGAGGAGCGCGACGGGTGGGACGGCGTGGCCGGCTACGGGTGGCTGGCGGCCCTCGCACTCGTGCTCGTCGTCGGGGGGGCGCTCGTGCTCGCCCGGAGGCCCCGCACGGAGCGTCCGCCGCCCGAGACCGCGGGGCCGGACGACGAGGGGGAACTGGCCCCGGATGGGAAGGAGCCGGACGCGCCCGATGCCCCCGTCCACGCTCCGCCAGCGGGGCGGGCGGCCCCACCGCCGAGGCCGACGCGCCCGGTCGAACCCAGCGGTCCTGAGCCGCTCTCGGTCCGGCTCACGCCGCTCGGGGCGGGCGGGGCCGACGGCGCCCACACGCTCCGCCTCGGCAGCCGCACGACGCTAGGGCGAGACGCCGCCCGCGCCGACGTGGCGTTCCCGGAGGAGCCGGGCGTCTCGGGCGCCCACGCCGCCCTCGTCCCGGACGGCGCGCACGTGGCCGTCGAGGACCTCGGCTCGACGAACGGGACGTTCGTGAACGGGGTCCCCATCCGGGGCCGGCACCGCCTCGAGAGCGGGGACGTCGTCCGGCTGGGGACGCTCGACCTCCGCTTCCGCATCCTCGACCCGTCGTGAGCGCCGCCGTCACCCAGCCCCCGGACGCCGGGCCCGTCGAGGTGCTCCTCGACAACGCCCAGGACGTCGGCCAGCGCGGGGAGCAGCAGGACGCCTTCTACCTCTCCGACCGGGACGACCGCGCGTTCGTCCGGCACGGGGGGCTCCTCGCCCTCGTGGCCGACGGGATGGGCGGCCTCCACGGGGGCCGGGCGGCGGGCGCGGCGGCGGCCCTCGCCTTCGGGGAGGCGTACGCCCGGAAGGACGTTGGCGAGCCGATCCCCGACGCCCTCCTCCGCGCGCTGGCGGAGGCCAACGCCGCCGTCGTCGCGCTCGGCCACGCGGGCCGGACGGGGACGACCCTCGTGGCCGCCGTCGTCCACGGGTTCCACCTGTACTGGGTCTCCGTCGGCGACAGCCGGCTCTACCTGTGGCGGCGGGGGGACCTCACCCAGATCACGACCGACCACGACCACGCGCGCGACCTCGACCGCGCCGCGGCCCGGGGCGACCTCTCGTGGGACGAGGCCCGGGCCGACCCCGAGCGGGGGGCGCTCACCAGCTTCCTCGGCCTCGACGAGATCGGCGAGGCGGACCGCGCGCTCCGGCCGCTGCGGCTGGAGCCGGCCGACCGGGTCCTCCTGTGCTCGGACGGCCTCTACCGCGCGCTCCCGGACGCCGGGCTGGAGGCCCTCCTCGCCTCCGCGCCCGCCGGGCAGGCCGCCAGCGCGCTCGTCGACGCGGCGCTCGACCAGGCCCTCCCGGGTCAGGACAACGTGACGGCCGTCGTGCTCGACCTGGCCGCCGACCCTCCGCCCCCCGACGGTGCCGGAGGCGATCCGTCCCGCCGAGGCGGCCCGGCCCGCCGGCTCCCGCTGGTGTTGCTCGCCGCCGCACTGGCGGTCCTCGCCGGCGCGGCCTGGGTGTACGGGCCGGAGCGGCTCCCCGGCGTCGGCGGCCTCTTCGGGGCCCCGGCCGAC
>CAZDFV010000455.1:0-2426 GCA_964504495.1 uncultured Rhodothermales bacterium | reverse complement strand
GAGGCCGCCCGCGCCGCCGGCCGCCGCCTCGCGCTCGTCCCCACGATGGGGGCCCTCCACGCGGGCCACCTCGCCCTCGTCGAGGACGCCAAGCGGCGGGCCGGCCCGGGGGGGCACGTGACGGTCTCCATCTTCGTCAACCCGACCCAGTTCGGGCCGGGCGAGGACTACGAGGCCTATCCGCGCACGCTCGACGCCGACCTCGACCGGCTGGCGGCGGCCGGCGGCGTGGACGCCGTGTTCGCGCCGGGCGTCGAGGCGGTGTACCCGTTCGGGCTCCCGCCGTACGCGACCGTCTCGGTCCGCGAGCTCGGGCGGCACCTGTGCGGGGCGCACCGGCCGGGCCACTTCGACGGGGTCGCGTCGGTCGTCGCCAAGCTGTTCCTGGCGTGCCGGCCGCACGTGGCCGTGTTCGGGGAGAAGGACGCGCAGCAGCTGGCCGTCGTCCGCCGGATGACCGAGGAGATGGGGTTCGGGGTCGAGGTCGCCGGGCACGCGATTGTCCGCGAGGCCGACGGGCTGGCGCTCTCGTCGCGGAACCGCTACCTCACGGCGGAGGAGCGGGCCCAGGCCGTCGTCCTCCACCGGGCGCTCGTGGCCGCCGCGGCCGCCGTCGAGCGCGGCGAGCGGTCGGCCGGCGTGCTCCGCCAGCGGCTCGCGGACGAGGTCGGCGCGTCCCCGCTCGCCTGCCTCCAGTACGCCGAGGTCGTGGACGCGGACACGCTCCAGCCCGTTGAAGCGCTCTCGGAGGAAAGCCCATCGGGGGGCCGCTACCTTGCCGCCCTCGCCGTCCACTTCGGCGACACCCGCCTGATCGACAACACCACGCTCCGCGTGGGGCAAGAGGGATAGGGCAAGAGGCAAGAGGGGCTCGCTCGGGTCGCCCTCGCCCCATCCCCCTTGCCCCCTGCCCACGGAAAGATGACCGTCACGATGTTCAAGGGGAAGCTCCATCGCCTCACGGTGACGGAGGCCGACCTCTACTACGAGGGCTCGATCACGCTCGACCGCGAGCTGATGGAGGCGGCGGCGCTCCTCCCGTACGAGCGGGTCCAGGTCCTCAACGTCAACGCCGGCACGCGGCTCGAGACCTACACGATCCCGGCCCCGGCCGGCAGCCGGACGGTCTGCCTCAACGGCCCGGCCGCCCGGCTCGTGGCCCCGGGCGACCAGGTGATCGTGATCGCCTACGCCGACATGACCCCCGAGGAGGCCCGCGGCCACCGCCCCCGCGTCGTCCTCGTCGACGCCGACAACAACCCGACCGACGTCCTCGACCTCGACGGGTCCGACGTCTCCGACCCGCACGAGCCGGCCGTCACGAACGCCGTCGACCGCTCCGACCTCTGGGCGCCGCGCCTCGGCCGTCCGCTCCCGGGTGGCGAGAACGGCCGTGGCGAGCGGTAGTCCGCCCCGCTGGCGGCCCCCGTGTAGGTGAGCATAGCCGCTACGTTCTGGGGTCCGCTACACGAACGTGTGCCGTCCTCCCCACGCGGGCGGGAATCCTGGAGCACCCTTCGGGTAGGTGCGCGGCACCGGGTACGAGGTACGGTCCGGGGTCACGACGGACGGCCACGTACTGCGTACCCCGTACCAACCTGCTATTCGCTATAGGGCTCGTGCGGCAAGGTGCTCGGACTCCCTGGATTCCCAACTGCGCGGGGATGACGTGGGTTGTCTGTTCGCTAATCGATCCAGAGCGCTGAGGACGTAGCGGCCTGGCGCGTAGTCCGGGGGCGGACGCGCGGGCCGCCTACGGCCGCCGCCAGCCGCTAGCCCCGGACTTTCTCGGCGAACCGGACGAGCCGGCGGGCCTGGTGCCGGATCGCCGCGAGCGCCTCGTCGGAGACGTCCGGGTCGGCGGCCGTCACGCTCACGCCGTACGGGTTGCCCCCGGCCGCGTACAGGCTGTCGTCGGTGTAGCCGGGCGGGACGAGGACGCAGCCCCAGTGCATGGCCGTGACGTAGAGCGTGAGGAGCGTCGTCTCCTGCCCGCCGTGCGGGTTCTGCGCGCTCGTCGTGGCCGTGAACGCCTTGTCGGCGAGGGCGCCCCGCTGCCAGAGCGGCCCGAGCGTGTCGATAAACGAGCGCATCTGGCTCGCGGCCCCGCCGTAGCGCGTCGGCGAGGAGAGGAAGTAGGCGTCGGCCCACTCCATGTCGTCGAGCGTCGCCTCGGGGACGTCCTGCTGGGCCTCCTGCTGGGCCTTCCAGGCGTCCTGCGCGTCGATCACGTCCTGCGGGGCCGTCTCGCGGACCTTGCGGAGGCGGACCTCGGCCCCGGCCCCGCGCGCGGCCTCGGCGGCGGCCTCGGCCATCTGGTGGTTGTGGCCGTAGGTGGAGTAGTAGACGACGGCGACGTTGACGGACATGGCGGCAGCAACTGTGTTAGAAGTCAAGGGGCAACGGCAAGGTTCTCGCCCCACCGG
>CAZDFV010000454.1:276-2432 GCA_964504495.1 uncultured Rhodothermales bacterium | reverse complement strand
CACGCTCGCGGCCTGCGGCGAGGCCGACCCGCCCCCGGCCGCGGCGGTCTCGCCCGCCGCCAGCCGCGCGGACGCCGGGGCCGGCGCGCCCGGGGCCCCGGAGGAGACCGGCCTCTCGCTCGTCCTCCCCACGTCGAACCGGGCGCTCCTCGACGGCCGGCCTGGGGACTTCTACATGGGCCTCAACGTGACGATCGACAGCCTCCGGCCGGAGCGGTGGGAGGGCGGGCAGTACGGGTACGTCCGCGACCCCGTGCCCACGATCTTCGGGTTCAAGACCTTCCGGCGCGTCCACGAGGGGATCGACATCCGGCCGGTCGGGCGCGACGCCGCGGGCGAGCCGCTCGACACGGTCCGGGCGGTCGGGGCCGGGCGCGTGGCCTACGTCAACCCGAGCGCGGGCGCCTCCAGCTACGGGAAATACGTCGTCGTGGAGCACACGTGGAGCGGGAGCCCGGTCTACACCCTCTACGCCCACCTCGCCGAGGCGTCGGTCGCCGCGGGCGAGCGCGTGGACGCGGGGGCGCCGCTGGGGCGGATGGGGTACACCGGGCGCGGGCTGGGGCGGAGCCGGGCGCACGTCCACCTCGAGATCGCCCTGCTCCTCAACAGGCACTTTGGCGACTGGTTCGACGTCTACTTCGGGATCGACAACCCGCACGGGCTCTTTTTCGGGACGAACCTCGCGGGCGTCCCCCCCGCCGAGCTCTACGAGGCCGTCGCGGACGACCCGGCGCTGACGTTCCCCGACTTCGTCCGCGGCCTCGACGAGGGCTACGTCGTGGACCTCCCCGGCGGACGGCCGCTCGACCTGCTGGCGCGGTACCCGTGGCTCGGCCCCGAGGCCGCGGCCGCCGACCCGGCCGAGGTGGCGGCGTGGCGCGTCACGTTCACGCAGGAGGGCGTGCCCATCGAGGTCGAGGTCTCCGACGAGTCCGTCCCGCGCCCGACGGTCGAGGGAGTGAGCCTGGGCGTCTGGCTGGGCGACCGGAGCACGAACCGGGTCCTCCAGCGGCGGGGGCTCTCCTACGAGCCGGCCCGGCGGGGCACCCACTACTTCGCCCTCCTCGCCACCACGGCCGACCGCGTGCCCGAGTGGTAGCCTCCCGCCCCGCTGGCGGAGGCCGTCGCCAGCCGTCCGAACACGCGCCCGTGCGGATCCTCGTCGTCACGTACTACTTCCCGCCGTCGGGCGGGCCGGGCGTCCAGCGGGCGCTCAAGACCGTCCGGTACCTCCGCGCGTTCGGGTACGAGCCGGTCGTGCTGACGGTCGAGGCCGGGGCGTACCCGAGCCTCGACGAGAGCCTCGCCCGCGACGTGCCCGAGGGCGTCCGCGTCGTGCGGACGGCGGCGCCCGACCCGTTCGCGCTCTACGCCCGCCTCACCGGGCGGAGCCGCCAGCAGGCCGTCGCCGTGGGGACGGTCGGGCAGGGCGGCGGCCCGCTCGCCCGGCTGGCGGTCTGGCTCCGGGCGAACGTGTTCCTCCCGGACGCCCGGGTCGGGTGGGTCCCGTTCGCCCGGCGCGCGGCCCGGGACCTGCTCCGCGAGGCCGCCCGCGAGCACCGGCCGTACGCCGCCGTCCTCACGACGGGCCCGCCGCACTCGGCCCACCTCGTCGGGCTCGGGCTCGGCGTCCCCTGGGTGGCGGACTTTCGGGACCCGTGGACGGCCATCAACTTCTACGACGACCTCCCGATGACGCGGCCGGCCCGGGCGCTCGACCGGGCCCTCGAGCGCCGCGTGCTCCGCGCGGCCGACGCCGTCGTCACCGTCAGCCCGTCGTGGGCCCGCCGGCTCGACCGGGCGGGCGATCTGTCTCCCGGGACCGTCCACGTCGTCCAGAACGGCGTGGACGAGGCGGATCTGGAGGGCGTGCCCGCCGCGGCCGTCCGCGACGACGCCTTCGTCCTCGCCCACGTCGGCAGCCTCTACGGGACGCGCGACCCGCGGGCGCTCTGGGCCGCGCTCCGCCGGCTCCGGGGCGAGGGCGCCGTGCCGCGCCTCGTCGTCCGCCTCGTCGGGCGGACGGACCCGGACGTCCGCGCCGCGGCCGAGGCGACGGGCGTGCCGGTCGAGGCGGTCCCGTACGTGACGCACACCGAGGCCGTCGCCGAGATGGGCCGGGCGGGGCTCCTGGTCCTCTCCATCGAGCCGTT
>CAZDFV010000454.1:0-218 GCA_964504495.1 uncultured Rhodothermales bacterium | reverse complement strand
ATGATCACGGGGAAGCTCTACGAGTACCTCGCGAGCGGCCGGCCCGTCCTCGCCCTCGGCCCGCCCGACGGCGACGCCGCCGCCCTGCTGGCGGAGACCGGGGGCGGCGCCGTCTTGGCCCGCGACGACGCGGACGGGGTCGCCGAGGCCGTCCGCCAGCACTACGCGGCGTGGGAGGCGGGGGCGCCGCGGGCGGGGGCCGCGTGGGGGGCCGTGGC
>CAZDFV010000453.1:0-2448 GCA_964504495.1 uncultured Rhodothermales bacterium | reverse complement strand
CGCGACGCCGAGGCCGCCGTCGCCGCCGTCGCCGCCGGCCGGGCCGACGCCGCGCTCGCGCCGGTCACGGCCCGGTCCGAGGCCGAGGCCGACTTTGCCGTCCCGTTCTACGCTGCCCGCCTCGGGATCGCCGAGCCGCAGGTCGGGCGGCTGGCGGAGATCGCGGGCCGCTTTTTCTCGCCGCTCTTCTTCCAGATCACCGCCGGACTCGCCGTCCTCCTCCTCGTCGTGGGCATCGCGATCTGGGCCATCGAGCGCCACGAGAACTCGGACGACTTCGACGAGGGGGCCCGGAGCGGGATCTGGGACGGGTTCTGGTGGGCCGGCGTCACGATGACGACGATCGGGTACGGCGACAAGTCGCCGAAGACGGTGCCCGGGCAGACCCTTGCCCTGTTCTGGATGCTCGTTTCGATGGCCGTGACCGCCGTGCTCACGGCCGCGCTCGTCTCGGCGCTCGGGCTGGGGTCCAACTCCGGTGGCGGGGGCGCCCAGATCCCCGAGGACCTCCGGGGCGAGCGCGTCGGCGTCGTCGCCGGCTCGACGGCCGAGGCCGTCGTCCGCGAGGCGAACGTGGACGCCCGGCCGTTCCCGACGGCACGTGACGGCCTCCGCGCCATTGACGAGGACTCGCTCGACGTGTTCGTCGGAACGGCCCCGCACCTGAGGGCGACCCTCGACGGCGCCCCGGGCCTCTCGTTCAGCGTGCAGACCACGGGCGCGGAGATCGAGCGGTGGGCGTTCGCCGTGGCCCCGGGGAGCCCGCTCCGCGAGACGCTGACCCGGGCCGTCCTCGAGCGCGTCCACAGTCCGGACTGGCCCTCGACCGTCAACCGACACGTCGGCGGCTCGAACTAGTACCGTGACCACCCTACCCTGCCATCCTGAGGAGCGGAGCGACGACCGCGAAGCGACGGCGCAGCCAAGGATCTCGACGCCGATCTCACAGGACGTAGGCACCGGTGCCTACGGCCGGGGCACCGCGCCGAGACCCTCCGCTGACGCTGGCTACGCCGACCTGGCGGTTCAGGATGACAAGACGAGCCTGTCGAAGTACTAGGCCGCCCCGCTGCCTGCCCCCGCCGCGAGCGCCCCGTCCCGTCACCTCTGACCCCATGCCCGACCGCCCCGTCCGCGTCCTCTTCGTGTGCCTCGGCAACATCTGCCGGAGCCCGCTCGCCCATGCCCTGTTCCAAGACAAGGTGACCGCGGCCGGGCTGGCGGACCGCGTCGAGGTGGACTCGGCGGGGACCGGCAACTGGCACGTCGGCGCCCCGGCCGACGCCCGCATGACGGCCACGGCCGCCCGCCGCGGGACCGACCTCTCGGCCCTCCGCGCCCGCCAGCTCGAGCGGTCCGACCTCGACCACTACGACCACGTGTTCGTGATGGACAAGGGGAACCTCCACGACACGCTCGCGCTCGACCCCGACGGCGACCACGGCACGCGCGTCCGCCTCTTCCGCGAGTTCGACCCCGAGCCGGGCGACTACCAGGTGCCCGACCCGTACTACGGCGGCGACCGCGGCTTCGAGACCGTCTTCGACATCGCCGACCGGACGACCAGCGCCATCCTCGACAGGCTCCGCACGATCTACGGCTGGGACGACGCGAGCGCAAACGCATGACGTACCCGCTCACGCTCACCTTCAAGATCGTCGCCATCGCCCCGCAGGCGACGGTGACCGACGCGACCGGCGCGCCGGTCCTCTACGTCCGCCAGAAGGCGTTCAAGCTCCGGGAGGCCGTGACGGTCTACCGGAGCGAGGCCCGGGAGCGCGCGCTCTACACGATCGAGGCCGACCGCGTGCTCGACTTTAACGCGGTCTACCGGATCCGCGACGGGCTCGGCCGCGAGGTCGGCGCGCTGGCCCGGCGGGGCCGCCGCTCGATCTGGCGGGCCCGCTACGACGTCCTCGACCCGGAGGGCCGCACGGTCTTCCGCGTTCACGAGGACGACGCTTGGGTGAAGGTGATGGACGGCCTGTTCCAGCAGATCCCGCTCGTCGGCGCGCTCGGTGGCTACCTGTTCAACCCGAGCTACACCGTCGAGGCCGACGACCCCGCCACGCCCGAGCGTGAGGGGGACCCGGCGATGCGGCTCGCCAAGCAGCCGGCGTTCTGGGAGGGCCGGTTCACGATCGACCGCCTGGCGGACCTCCCGACCGAACAGGAGGAGCTCGTCGTCGTGGCCCTCCTCATGATGGTGCTCCGCGAGCGGGCGCGCGGGTAGTGCTGCCGCCCAGCGTCCAAGAGGCCGTCGAAGAGGCTGCGGGCACGGTCCGCGCGGTGCGGTCCGTCGGCGGGGGGGACGTGTCGCGCGCGGCGCGCGTCGAGACGGACGGGGGCGACGTGTTCGCCAAGTGGGGGCGCGGGGCGGCCGGCCAGACCTACGCCGCCGAGGCCGAGGGGCTCGCGGCGCTCGCGGACGCGGCGCCGGGCGACCTC
>CAZDFV010000452.1:0-2455 GCA_964504495.1 uncultured Rhodothermales bacterium | reverse complement strand
CCGAGCGCGTCCCGCTGCTGGGCCACGGCCACGAGGGCGCCGGCGGCGACGAGCGCGAGCGCCAGCGCGGCGGCGAGCGCGGGGGCGGGCACGCGGCGCATCGCTCAGTCCCCCTCCCGGACGGGAGAGGCTAGCGCGCAGTTCAAGAAGGTGCCATCCTGAGCGGCTGTTTGGGTTTTCCTCCTCCCTTGGGGGAGGTGCCCGCCCCAGCGGGCGGGGGGTGTCCGGGCGGGCCGGGCGAGCGGGCGGACACCCCCACCCCGCTCGGCCGAGAGCCCCCTCCAGGGGGCGGGGTCGGCCCCAGACCCGGATCCGAACAGCCTCTGAGCGCTAGCGAAGGGTCTCAACCCGGCCTTCCAAGCCCTCCGGCACCGGCGCCTATGGCTCGGGACGACGGCGTCGAGATCCTTCGCTCCGCTCAGGATGACGAGGGTGGGGGCGTGCACCGTCCTGAGCAGCGCTCTAGTCCTTTGGCAGGGGGCTTCTGCAGGGCCGGGCTGGCGGCAGCCCTCGTCGGGGGAGCCCCCCCCCTGGACAGGAGGGGCGGGCAGTGGTCGACCGGGCGGAGCGCTGGTCCCGCCTGACTGGCGGGGCGTCTCCGCCAGCGGGACGTGCTCTGCCAGTGACGAGGCGCCGTGCTCGCCTGGTCGCCCCCCTCTAGTCCCCCCTGTCCAGGGGGAGGACTCAGAGCAGGCGGCCTCGCCTGGCTGGCGGCGCCCGCCCGCCAGCGGGGCGGGGCGTGCCCGGGGCGTCGGGGACGGGCGGCGCATCAGGCGAGCCCGCGGAACGCCTCGGCGGCCTCGGGCGGGACCGACGAGAACCGGAGCCGGAGCTCCCGGCCGTCCCCGTTCTCGTCCCCCACGTGGAGGACCTTGGCGTAGACGTCGGACCGGCCGCCGGGGAGGTCGAGCTGGAGGCACACGTCGGCCCGGGGCTCGACGTCGGCCGAGACGCGGGCCCGGGCCCCGGTCTGGGAGAGCGCGACGATCTGGCCGGCGTGGTCGTCGTTCGAGACCTCCTTCCCGTCGAGCACGGCCATCCCGAACTCGAGCGGCTCGTCGAGCTCGCGGAGGTCGTCCGCGTCCTCGGGCACGGCGCCGCCGCCCTCGACCGAGGCCACGGTGTGGACGGCGATGGGCTCCGAGAACCCCTTGAGCGAGACGTGGCGGGTCCCGCGGAGGCGGACCGGCCCGCCCTCGCCGCCGGCGTCCCGGTACGTCGCGTCGGTGACGAGCACCTCGCCCGGCGCCGCGAGCGTCTGGACGCGCGAGGTCAGGTTCACCGGGCTCCCGACGACCCCGTACTTCGCCCGCTTCTCCGACCCGATCGTCCCGACGACGACCTCGCCCGAGTTCACGGCGACCGTCATCTCGAGCGGGGGGAGGTCGCGCTCGGCCAGCTCGGCGTTGACCTCGGCCATCCGGGCCTGCATGGCGACGGCGCAGGCCACGGCCCGGGCGGCGTGGTCCTCCATCGGGAGCGGGGCCCCGAAGATGACGAGGACGGCGTCGCCGATGAACTCGTCGATGGCCCCCTCGTGCGCGTCGACCACCTCGGTCATGGCCCCGAGGTACACGTTCAGGAGCTCGACCGTCCGCTCGGGGTCGAGCCGGGCGGCGAGCTGGCTGAACCCGGCGATGTCGCTCATGAGGACCGAGACCTCCCGCTTCTCCGAGGCCTCGACGGCGTCGGGGTTGGAGAGGACGGCCCGGGCGATCTTGTCGGAGAGGTACCGCGTGATCGTCGCGCGGACGCGGTCGGCCTCCCGGTCGCGCTCGACGGCCGCGCGGGCCTGGTCGAGCGTGACCTCGAGGTCCGACATGTCGATCGGCTTGGTGAGGAAGTCGAAGGCCCCCCGGTTCATGGCCGTCCGGATGTTCTCCATGTCGCCGTAGGCCGTGACGACGACCGACCGGGTCCGCCGGCCGAGGTCGGCGAGCCGGCCGAGGAGCGTGAGCCCGTCCATCCGGGGCATGTTGAGGTCGGTCACGACGACCTCGATGTCGCTGTCGCCCTCGAGGTGCTCGAGGGCCTCGACGCCGTCGGAGGCGAAGACGAGGTCGACGGTCCCCTCCCGGACCTGGGACCGGAACTTCTGGCGGATGAGCGGGACGAGGTCCGGCTCGTCGTCGACGAAGAGGATCTTGATCGCCTCGGACATGGGGGGCGGGGGGGGGCGGCCGGAAGGTACCCGGCCGCTGGGGGAACGTCGGCGGCCGGCGTTTGTGTCCGCTACATTGAGCGGGCGCGCGGGCTGGGTGAAAGTCCCCGGCGGGGACACGGGTTCGCCCCGCCCCGGGTTCTCGCGTGCGACCCCACCACACGCCGTATGCCGACGCCGCGCCCGGGGGCCGCCCCCCGCCGACAGACCGCCCTCGCCGTCGCCCTGGCCGCCGTCGCGGCCCTCTCCCCCGACGCCCTCGCCAGCCCGCTGGCGGCCGAGCCCGCCAGTTCG
>CAZDFV010000451.1:0-2483 GCA_964504495.1 uncultured Rhodothermales bacterium | reverse complement strand
CAGGCCGAAGGCCGGGAGGGCGCAGACGGCCGCCGTGCTGACGCGGGCGCCCGCGCCGACGCTCGGTCCGCCCTCGACGGCCCGCCGGCGGAGGAGGAGCCGGGCCCAGGGCGCCGCCCGCGCGAACACGTCGGTGCGGACCACGGAGCCGGCCGTCCACCGCTTGAGGTGCTTGACCCGGACGTCCCGGTCGAGGCGGATGGCGTAGCCCGCGTCGGCGAGCCGGTAGCCGAGCTCGACGTCCTCGACGGACGGGGCCCGGTACGATTCGTCGAACCCGCCGACGGCCCAGAACGCGGACCGCCGGACGGCCCCGCACGCGCCCCAGAACGTCGAGACCCGCCCGTCGACCCGCTGGTGAGCGTGGTGGTGGAGGAGGTTCCGGTACTGCGAGACGAACCCCGGGTCGGCCGGTGCGTGGTCGTAGGAGCCGACAAGGGCGTCGAGCTCGGGGTCGGCGGCGAACCGCCTGCGCACGGCCTCGAGCGTATCGGGGCGGACGACGACGTCGGCGTCGACGAAGAAGAGGACGTCGCCCGCGGCCGCGCGGGCCCCCCGGTTCCGGGCGTGGGCCGGGCCCCGCGCCTGGGGCGTCACGAGGACGCGCGCGCGCGTCCCCTCGGCGGCCCGCCACGCCCCGTCTGTTGCCCCGTCCGCCACGACGACGAGCTCGTCGCGCGGGCCGAGCGCCGCTCCGAGCGCGGCCAAGCACGACCGGAAGGCGTCGCCCCCGTCGTGGACCGGGACGACGACCGAGAGCGAGGGCGAGCCCGCACCGTCCCGGCCGTCGGCGACCGGAGTCGGGCAGCGGCCGGACCTCGCGGGCGGCACGGCGGCGAGCGACGGGTCTTTCGGGCGGGTCACGCTAGAGCCTCCCGCGACTCCGGGGGGAGTCGGGTGTTGTAAACGCAATGTGGTTCGGTCGTTGTAACACCTATCGGGACGCCACTCACCTGTCGTAGACGGCTCTAGGCGTGGAGCTGGAGGGGGGGCGCCGCCGCGGGTGCGCCGAACGTCCGTCCGGGCGGACCGCGAGCGCGAATCCGCCGGACCCGGCCTCCTTGTTCTAACGGGGGAGCCCCGAGGGTCCGCGCTAATGGCGCAACAGCCTGTGGGTGATCCCTAAGGGGAGGCCTCGGGGCTCGACCGATCGGCCCCCGCTGTTCGCCCGTTAGCGTCCTGCGGTTACGCCCTAGGGGCCGCGCTCGGCGCCCGTAGGCTCAGCCGCCGGCGGCCCCGCGGCTGGCGGTCCCGCGCCGAGGTCGGCGGCCACAGCCTCGGCGGCGTGGCGGCCCGAGACGAGGGCCCCGTTGATCGACCCGTTCCGGCGCCAGTCGCCGGCGAGGTAGAGCCCGTCCCCGACGCGGGCGGGGCGCTCGGGCGGGTCGAGCGAGGGGAGGTCCGGGAGCGCACGCGGGACGGGGTGGACGGCCAGCAGCCGCCAGTCCTCGTCGACGGCCGGGCCGAACCACCGGCGGAGCTGGGCCCGGGCGAGCCGCTCGGTCTCGTCTACGGCGCGTCCGGCACCCCGATCACGCTCGCCGTCACGAGCGCCTGCCCGTCCGGGGCGTACTCGGGCGCGACCGCGCTCATCACTTGGACGTTGTTGACCGGCCCGGCCCCCTCGCCGTTGAGGACGAGGACGGCCTCGTCGACGGGCGGCTCGGGCGCGGCCCACGCGAGCTGGAGCGTGCCCCGCCAGCCGGGCGGCTCCGACGGGGCGCCCGTCCCGCTCAGCAGGCGCGCCGCGGCGTCGGCGTCGGTCGCCACGACGGCGGCCCGGCACCGGACGGCCTGCCCCCCCTCGAACGTGACCCTCCCGGCCTCCACGGACGCGACCGCCGCGCCCAGGCGGACCGACCCGCGCGGGAGCCGGTGCGCGAGCTGCTGCGGGATGGCCCCCATCCCCGCCGCCGGGACGGCCGCGTCGCCCTGGCTGAACATGCGGAAGTAGAACTCGAACGACCGGCTCGACGCGCCGAGCTGGCGGTCGAGGAGGACGCCCCCCAGGAACGGCCGGAAAAACCGCTCGACGATCTTCGGCGAGAACCCGTAGCGCTCGCGGAGCGCCGCCGCCGTCGTCGTCTCGGGCATGGCCCAGAGGTCGTCCGGCGTCCCGCGCGTGACGGTCCGGCGGAGGCGGAGGACGCGGAGCTTGTCGGCCAGCGTGCCCACGTCGGCGCGGAGCGTGGGGAGCGCCGTGAGCGGCCGGCGGAGCGGGTCGCCGAGGCGGTGGAGCCGGCCCCCGTGCCAGACGAGCGCGCCGGGCTCGAACGCCCGGAGGTCGAGGGCCTCGTAGTCGAGGACGGCCCGGGCCTCGGGGTAGGCTGTGAGCAGGACCTGGAACCCGCGGTCGACCTGGAACCCCTCGACCGCGTCCGTCCGCACGCGCCCGCCGACGGCGTCGGCCGCCTCGAAGACCACGCACTCGACGCCCCGCGCGGCGAGGGCCCGCGCGCACGCGAGCCCCGCCAGCCCGGCCC
>CAZDFV010000450.1:0-2491 GCA_964504495.1 uncultured Rhodothermales bacterium | reverse complement strand
GGCGTCGCCGCCGGCGTCGTGCGGGCGTGGCGGGTCGCGCCGGGCCTGTCGGTCTCGGGCGGGGCCGTCGCCGCGTACGGCCGGTACGTGATCGAGGCCGAGGACTTCGGCGCCGCCGTGCGGCGGCTGTCCCAGGCCGACCTCGTCCGGTCCCGGAACCTCACGGCGCGGAGCACGGTCGAGACGGTCGCCGTCGAGGTCCCCGTCGACGTCGCGCTCGACGTGGCGCCGGCGCCGGGCGGGCGGCTCGGCGTCTCCGTGGGGCTGACGTCGGCGCTGTACCTCGCCCAGACGTTCCAGGACGAGGGGGAGACGTACTCGGGCGGGTTCGTCGCCAGCCCGGAGGCGGAGGGCGGGGTGGCCTTCGAGGCGTCGCCGCCGACGCCCTTCGAAACGCGCGAGACGGTCGGGCCGCTCGGCCGGCTCGATCTTGGGCGGCAGCTGAACCTGGGCGTCGGGTACACGCCGGCCGGCGACGCCTTCCCGCTGGCGGTGGACGTGTACGGGCGGCTCCCGCTCGGCGGGGTCACCAGCCGCGACCTCGCGCTCACGGTCGTCGGTCTCCGGCTCCGGTACGCGCTGCCGTAGGACGGCGCGGAGGACACGCCGCCGGTCCGTGACACAATCGACGACGGGGCGAGACGCCGTGGCGGGCGCGGGCGGGTAGCCTCGGGGGAGCTCCACCACCCCGCCCCGGCCTCGGTCTGGGCGGGCCTGCCCCCGCCGCCATGCGTGTCCTCGCTCTCGTCGCCCTCGCCGCCGGGCTCTCGGCCTGCGCTGTCGCCCAGCCCGCCCCGCGCGCCGCCCGCGTCGTCGTCGTGGCCGCCCCTCCCGCCGGGGCCGTCGTCGTTCGCCACGGGAGCGTCGCGTACCACCGCGCGCACGGCCGCTACTACCGGGCCGACCGGCGGGGGCGCTACGTCGCCGTGGCCCCGCCGGTCGGGCTCGTCGTCCGTGCGCTCCCGCGCCGCGCCGAGCGGTTCCGCCACCGCGGGGCCGTCCACTACCGCGCGGCCGGGGTCGTGTACCGGCCGGTCCGGGCGGGCTTCGTCGTCGTCCGCCTCTAGCCACCACTCCCGTGCGTCTCCCCCTGGTCCTCGCCGTCGCCCTCGTCCTGACCGCGCCGACTTCCGCGCAGGGGGTTTTTTCCGGGCCGCCCCTCGACCCCTACGCGCTCCCCGCGGCGGACTGCACGGTCGACCCTGCCCACGTCCCGACCCTCGCAGACCTCCCCGCCGAAACGCAGGCCCAGATCGCGTCGGCCCGCGCGGCGGCGGCCCCGCTGGCGACGACCGAGGCCGCCCGCGCGGCCGGCTACCGCCCGTTCGCCGGTACGACGCCGACGATGGGTCAGCACTGGGTGAGCCCCCGGATCAGCCGGGCGGGCGTGTTCGACCCGGAGCGCCCGTCGATCCTGCTCTTCGCCCCGGTCGACGGCGAGAGCCGGCTCGTGGGCGTCTCCTACAGCCTCCGCCAGCAGGGCAGGGACCCGCTCCCCGAGGGCTTCGACGGCGACGCAGACGTCTGGCACACGCACGCCACCCCGCGCGGCGACGGCCACGTGGCGATGGTGCACCTCTGGTTCGACCCGGCCCTGAACGGTCCGTTCACGGACCACAACCCGTTCCTCGGCTACCGGATGGCCGGGCTCGCGCCGCCCCCGGCCGAGCGGTTCGCCACGCCCGAGGGAGCCACGCGGATGCGGCACCTCGCGCTCGCGCTCGGCGAGGCCGCCGTCCCGTTCACCCTGATCGAGCGGGCGGAGGCGCGGGCGCCCGCCCTCCGCGACGTGCTCCAGCCGTACCGCGACGAGATCCTCGCGCTCGTCCCCGCCCTCCGGGGCGCGCGCGATGCCGGCGACTGGACCGCCTACGACGCCCTCGCCGACGAGGCCATCGGCCACTGGGCCGCCCTCCGCGCCGACTTCGCCGACGCCGCGCCGGACCGGCTGGTCGACGTCTACCTCGACGCCTCCAGCCGGACGACCGGGTGCAACGGGCACCTCGGCGGCGCGCACGACGGCGGCGCGCACGGCCACTCCGACCACTGATCCACACCCGCTGCTCCATGTCTCGCCTCTTTATCGCCTCCGCCCTCATCGCCCTGTCGGGGTGCGGGTCGTCGGCGCCGACGATCGCCAGCGGGCCGCTCGCGCCGACCGTGGTCGACGGCGACGCCTCCGACTGGGCCGGCGCCCTGGTCGCGCTCGCCGACGACCGGGTCGCGCTCGGCGTCCGCAACGACGGCGAGCGGCTGGCGGTCGCCGTCGTCACGAGCGACCCCGACGCCATCCGCCACACGATCCTGACCGGGATGACCGTCTGGGTCGACGCCGGGGGCGGGGACGCGCGGGCCTACGGCGTCCAGTTCCCGCTCGGCCTGTTCGGCGACGGCGAGGTGCCGGACCTCCGCGCGCTCCGCGAGGCCGGCGCGGGGGACGCCGACCGCGGGGCCCGCCTGGAGCGGATGCTCGGCGAGCTGGCGGTCGTCG
>CAZDFV010000449.1:0-2499 GCA_964504495.1 uncultured Rhodothermales bacterium | reverse complement strand
CCGGCGCCGTCCGGTCGCGGCTCCAGATCGGCGACGCCGAGGTCCGGTGGGCGGGGCCGCCGCCGACCGAGCCGCTCGCGGCCCTCGTCCGCGCCCTCGTCACGCTCCCGGCGCGGGCCGCCGGCTGACGCGATAGCTTGCGGGAGCGCTTCCACGCCTCGCCATGCGACGCCTCCCCCACGCCCTCGTCCTCGCCCTGCTGGCGACGGCCGCCAGCGCCCAGCCCGGCGCCCCGATGCGCGACGGCCTCGTCCCCCGGTTCGACCTGCCCGAGAGCGGCCCGGTCCTCCAGCGGACGACGACGGCCGGGGCCTTTTTCAACGTGGTCGGCCGGCGGGCGGCCGTGTTCGGCTACGAGAACCGCCCGTTCGAGGCATGGGTCTACCCGCTGAAGATCTTCGACGACGCCCGGCTGAGCTTCGCCATCGAGGACTACCCGGTGCCCATCGACGGGACCGAGATCATGCGGCGGATCGAGGTCCGGCCGGAGGCGACGACGCTGGTCTACACGCACCCCGCGTTCACCGTCCGCCAGGTGATCTTCGCGCCGGTCGACGCGATGGGCGTGGTCATGCTCCTCGACGTGGACGCGATCCGGCCGCTCACGATCTCCATGTCGTTCCGGCCCGACCTCGCGCTGATGTGGCCGGCCGGGCTCATGACCGGGTTCGTCGGGTTCGACGTCGAGGCCGGCCGCTACTTCACCGGCGAGGAGACGCAGACCTTCTACGGCCTCGTCGGGAGCCCGCTCGCCCGCGACGTCTCCGTCCAGCCGTACCAGGAGGAGCCGAAGGACGTGCCCAATCGGTTCGAGATGCGGGTCACGCCGGACGTGGCCGAGGACTTTTTCGTCCCCGTCGTGGTCACGGGCAGCGTGACGGGCCGGGCCGACGCCGAGGCGACGTACGACCGCCTGCTGGCGGAGGCGCCGGCCCTCTACGCCGAGACCGTCGCCCACTACCGCCGGCTCGACCAGACGATGACGGTCGACACGCCCGACGACCGGCTCGACGAGGCGTTCGCGTGGGCGAAGGTGGGGATGGACAAGGGGCTCGCCACGAACCCCGAGCTGGGGACCGGCCTCGTCGCCGGCTACCGGACGTCGGGCAACTCCGAGCGGCCCGGGTTCGCGTGGTTCTTCGGCCGCGACGCCTTGTGGACGGCCCTCGCCACGACGGCCGTCGGCGACCTCCAGACGACGCGCGACGCGCTCGACTTCCTCGCGCAGTTCCAGCGCGACGACGGGAAGATCCCGCACGAGATCAGCCAGTCGGCCGCGTACTTGGATTGGTTCGAGGACTACCCGTACCCGTGGGCCAGCGCCGACGCCACGCCGCTCTTCCCCATCGTCCTCGCCGACTACTTCCGCCAGTCGGGCGACGGGGCGTTCACCCAAAAGCACTACGAGGCGGCCGTCCGCGCCTTCCGGTTCTCGGCGGCGACGGACCGCGACGGGAACGGGCTCGTCGAGAACACGGGCGTCGGGCACGGGTGGGTCGAGGGCGGCACGCTCTACCCGCCGCACGAGGAGCTCTACCAGCAGGCGCTCTTCGTCCAAGCGGCGCGGGACGTCGCGGAACTGGCGGAGGCGTTCGGCGACCCCGCCCTCGCCGCCGAGGCCCGCCCCCTGGCCGAGGCCACGCTCGCGGCTATGGAAGAAACGTACTGGCTCCCGGACGCCGGCTTCTACGCCTTCGCCACGGCCTACCCCGGCGCGCCGACGCTGAGCGAGATTTCCGGCGCACTCTCCGATGCCGACATGCGCGAGAACACGGCGTTCCTCGGAGAGGCCACCACCGAAGGTGACCGCGTAGCGAACCGCGACCTCGGGGACTTGGAGATCGTGGACGAGAACACCGCGCTCCAGGGCGTCCCGATGTGGTGGGGGCTCCTGAGCGACGGCCGCTCGCAGAGCGCGATCACGCACGTCGGCTCGGCCGGCATCGCGACGGACTGGGGCGCCCGCCTCCTCACGAAGGAGAGCCGTCTCTACGACCCCCTCAGCTACCACAACGGGTCCGTCTGGCCGCTCTTCACCGGGTGGGCGTCGATGGGCGCCTACGCCTACGGCCGCCCGCACGTCGGCGCGCAGGCGCTCTACGCGAGCGCGCTCCTCACGCGCCAGGACGCCCTCGGCTACGTGACGGAGCTGCTGTCCGGCGACTACAACGCCGCCTTCGGCCGGACGAGCCACCACCAGATCTGGAGCGAGGCGATGGTCGCGACGCCGCTCGTCCGCGGCCTCCTCGGGATCGAGGTGTCGGACGGCGGGCGGGCGGTCCGCATCGCCCCGCAGCTCCCGATCGACTGGCCCGGCGTCCGCGTGCAGAACGCGCCGGCCGGCGGCGGGACCTACACGCTCCGCCTGACGCGCTCGCCGGGCGCCTACGAGGTCCGCCTCGACGGGCTCGACGCCGCGGTCGAGGTGGCGCCGGCGCTCCCGCTCGACGCCGTCGTCGCGCGGGCGACCGTCGACGGGGTTGAGGTGCCGGTCGAGGT
>CAZDFV010000448.1:0-2500 GCA_964504495.1 uncultured Rhodothermales bacterium | reverse complement strand
CGGGCCCGGGCCCCGCCGCGTACGCTCTACACACCCCGCCAGCGGTCCCATGCCGACCCCGCCGACCCCGCGCCTCGCCCTCCGCCGCGTCCTCTTCCCGACCGACCACGGCGCGTGCGCCGACCGCGCGTTCGCCCACGCCGCCTTCCTCGCCGAGCGGCACGGCGCCGAGCTCCGCGTCCTCCACCTGACGCCCGTGGTCGGGACCGAGCCCGGCCCGCCGCGGGCCTACCCCGAGCGCCCCGGCCTCCGCCGGACCGACGAGACCCGCCAGGCCCTCTCCGTCCCCGACGAGATCGTCCGCGAGGCCCGCGACGCCGACCTCGTCGTCATGGGGACGCACGGCCGGCGCGGCGTGGCCCGGCTCGCCGTCGGGAGCACGGCCGAGCACGTCATGCGCCACGCCGACTGCCCCGTCCTCGCCGTCGGGCAGCACGCCGAGCGGGCCGGGCCCGAGGCCGTCGGGCGCGTGCTCGTCCCGGTCGACTTTTCCGACTCGTCGCACGCGGCCCTGGCCGTCGCCGACCGGCTGGCGGCCGCCTACGGCGCCCGCGTCGACGCGGTCCACGCGGCGTTCGTGCCCGACCTCCCCGACGTCTACGGCCTCGGCGTCCAGTTCGGCGTGAGCTACCCCGAGGTCACGCGGAGCGCCCGCGAGTCGCTCGAGGGGCTCGTCCGCCAGCACGTCGCGGCCGACCGCCGGGGCGAGGCCACGGTCCGCGTCGGCCCGCCCGTCCCGACGGTCCTGGAGGAGGCCGACCGGGCCGACGTCGGGCTCCTCGTCATGCCCACGCACGGGCGGACGGGGCTCGAGCGGCTGGCGTTGGGGAGCGTGGCCGAGGCCGTCCTCCGCCGCGCGCCGTGCGCCGTCCTCGCCCTCCCGACGTTCGGCCGCGTCCCCCTCCCCGAGCCCGCCGCCGCGCCCCCCGCCGAGCCCTCCCCCACCCGCTAAGCCCCCGCCGCCATGCGCCCGCCCTCCCCGCCCGACGGCCCCCGCGCCGTGACCGACGCCGACTTCCCGCAGGACGGGCCCGTCGAGGACCAGCTCGCGGCCATGCTCAACTGGGCCGTCCACGCCCCGAGCGTGCTGAACACGCAGCCGTGGCGGTTCCGCGTGCGCGGGAGCGAGGTGGGCGTCTACGTCGACCGGGCCCGCGTGCTCCAGACCGTCGACCCGGACGGGCGCGAGGCCGTCGTCTCGTGCGGGGCCGCGCTCTTCACGCTCCGGCTGGCGGCCCGGCACTACGGGTTCGCCGTCCGCGTGGCCTACCCCGCGCCCGGGGCCGACGCCGACCTCGTGGCGACGCTCCAGCTCGCCGGCCCGTCGCGGCCGACGCCGACGGAGGAGGCCCTCTTCCGGGCCGTCAAGGGCCGCCACACCAACCGCGACCCCTACGCCGACCTCCCGCTCCCGGTCGGGCTCCTCAACCTGCTCCGCGACGCGGCCGACGCCGAGGGCGCCACGCTCCACGTGGTCGCGGGCGAGGCCGAGCGGGCGGCGGCCGCCGACCTCGTGGCCGAGGCCGTCCGCCAGCAGGGCGAGGACGAGGCGACCGTCGCCGAGCTCCGGGCCTGGCTCCGCCCGACCGGCGACCGCCGGGCCGACGGGGTCCCGGACGAGGTCCAGGGCGGGTGGGACCGGCTCTCGTACCTCCACACCGAGCCCCGCTTCCTCGCCGCCGAGGCCGCCCGGCTCGCCCGCGACGCCCCGGCCCTCCTCGTCGTCTCGACCGAGCGCGACGCCCGGCCCGACTGGGCCCGGGCCGGGCAGGCCCTCCAGCGCGTCCTGCTGACCGCGGCCGGCGAGGGCCTCGCCGCGAGCTACTTCAACCAGCCCACCGAGGTCCCGGCGCTCCGGCACCGGCTCGGCGCGGTTGCCGGGCCCGGGTTCGCCCAGGTCGCCTTCCGCGTCGGGACGCCGGTCGAGGCGCAGGGGACGCCCCGCCGGCCCGTCGCCGACGTCCTCCGTCCCGACGACGTCTGACGCGCCCGCCCACACGCGGGCCGCCCCCTCCACCCCCGCCCTCCCATGACGAAGCCCGACGTCCGCCGCATCCTGTTCCCGACCGACTTCTCGGCGTGCGCCGAGGGCGCCTTCCGCCACGCGGCCTGGCTGGCGGATCGGTTCGGCGCCGAGCTCCACGTCCTCCACGTCGTCGAGGACGAGGCCCCCGAGCGGGCCTGGCCCGACACGACCGGGACGGGGGCCCTCCAGATCTCCGTCGCCGACGTCTGCGAGGACCTCCGCCTGCCCCCGCCCGCGCCCGAGGCCACGTTCGACGTGGGCGTGGTCGAGGCCGAGGTCGCCGGGCACGACGTGCCCGGGGCCGTCCTCGACTACGCCGTCGACGAGGAGGCCGACCTCGTGGTGATGGGGACCCACGGCCGCCACGGGTGGCGGCGCGGGGCGCTGGGGAGCGTGGCCGAGGCCGTCGCCCGGCGGGCCCCGTGCCCCGTCCTCACCGTCCGCGCGCTCGGCGACGTCGGCGAGTGGCCGCCC
>CAZDFV010000447.1:0-2509 GCA_964504495.1 uncultured Rhodothermales bacterium | reverse complement strand
CTGGGCCGTCGTCGCCCTCGCGGACGCGCGGCCCGAGCCGGTTGAGAGCGCCGTGGCCCCGGCTACGCTCCCGGCCCCCGAGCCGCCCCCGCCCCTCGGGCCCGGCGCCGGCGTGGCCGACCTCCTCAACCTCCAGGTCCGCACAATTGTGATCGACCCGGGGCACGGCGGGCGGGACCCCGGCACGGTCGGCCCGACCGGGCTGACGGAGAAGGCCGTCACGCTCGACGTGGCCCGCCGGCTCCGCGACCGGCTCGACCGGCACGGCGCGTTCGAGGTCCTCCTGACGCGCGACGACGACCGGGCCGTCGGGCTGGACGACCGCGTCGCGCTCGCCAACGGGGCCGGGGCCGACCTCTACGTGTCGGTCCACGTCAACGCCTTCGCGGACCCGGCGCTGGCCCCGGTCGAGACGTACTACTTCGGCGTCGAGGCCGACTCAGCGGCCCTCGCCCTGGCGCGCGCGGCGAACGCCGGGACCGCGTTCTCCGTCGCCGACTTTACCGCGGCCCTCCGGCGGGCGGGGACGGCCGTCAAGCTCCAGGAGTCCCGGGCCCTGGCCCGGGCCGTCCAGGACGCGCTCGTCGCGACGCGGCCGGCCGACCGCCGCCGGTGGGTCGACGAGGGCGCCCGGCCGGCCCCGTTCGCCGTCCTCCTCTACACCGACGCCCCGGCCGTGCTCGCCGAGGTCACGGCGCTGAGCAACCCGGCCGAGGAGGCCCGCCTCCGCCGGCCCGAGGCGCGCGACCGGATCGCCGCCGCGCTCGAAGCGGGCGTCCTCGCGTACCTTCGTTCTCCCCCCTCTACCGCCCCCCTCGATGCCCCCGAAGAAGACCGCTAGCAAGACCGCGAAGACCGAGCCGCTCCACGTCGGGATCGACCTAGGCACGTCCCGGAGCGCGGCCGTGGCCGCGAACGGGGAGCGGGCGTGGGTGGAGAGCTGGGTCGGCTGGCCGAAGGACTTCGTCGCGCGGAAGATGCTCGGCGAGCCGGTCCTGTTCGGGGAGGAGGCCGTCCGGCACCGGCTCTCGCTCGAGCTCGTCCGGCCGCTCGAGGGCGGGGTGATCCGCGAGGGGTCGGCGCGCGACCAGGAGGCCGTCCGCGAGCTGATCCGGCACCTCCTCGAGTCCGTCCGGCCCGAGGAGGGCCAGCCGGTCCGGGCGGCGGTCGGGGTCCCGGCCGAGGCGCTCCGGGCCAGCCGCGAGGCCGTCCGCGACATCGTCCGCGACTTCGCCGACGCGATCATGATCGTGTCCGAGCCGTTCGCCGTGGCCTACGGGGCCGACGCGCTCGACGGGGCCATGGTCATCGACATCGGGGCCGGCACGGCCGACCTCTGCGTCATGCACGGGACGATGCCCGGCGAGGACGACCAGCGGACGCTCGCGCTCGGCGGCGACTACGTCGACGCCCAGCTCTCCCGCCGGCTCGGCGAGCGGTACCCGGACGTCCGCTTCAGCGAGACCGCGCTCCGCCAGCTCAAGGAGCGCGCGGCGTTCGTCGGCGAGTCCGACGGGCCGCTCACGGTCCGCGGGGCCGGCGGCGACGGGCTGGCGGACTTCGACGTGGCCGACGACCTCCGGGCGGCGTCCGAGAGCGTCGTGCCCGGGCTGGTCGAGGCGACCCTCGACCTCCTCTCGCGCTACGAGCCCGACTTCCAGGAGACCGTCCGCCGGAACGTGCTCCTGGCCGGCGGCGGGAGCCAGGTCCGCGGGCTGGCCGAGATGATCGAGGAGCGGCTCGAGGAGACCGGCCCGGCCCGCGTCCGGGTCGCGGAGGACCCGCTCTACGCCGGCGCCGAGGGCGCCCTCGCGCTCGCCCAGGACATGCCGGAGGCGTACTGGGAGGACCTGTAGGCCGGGCTGCGGCGCCGGGGGTCGCGGCGCCCGCGGCCCGCTACTCCGCTGCGTAGACCCTGACCGCGTCGTACCGCCGGAGCTGGACGGACCCGGGCTTCGCCCCGCGCGGCTTCGTCACGTCGCACGCGCGGCACACGTGGACGTCGACCTTGCCCCCCGCGTTTCTCGCTTTGGAGTGGCGGACGGCGAGGGCCGCGGCCCCCTTGACGACCGCGCGCGGGACCTCCCCCCCGCCCGGGTTGCGGACGACGACGTGGCTCCCGGGCGTCCCGCCGCCGACGTGGAGCCACACGTCGTTCGGCGCGGCCACCTTGAACGTGAGCCGGTCGTTGTCCCTCGCCGTTTGCCCGACGAGGACCTCGTACCCGCCGATCTCGTGGGTGTCGTAGCCGGCCGAGGCCGCCGGCCGCTCGCGTCGCGCCATGTCGTTGCTGGGAGGGGGCGGCTGGCGGCGCGCCCCGCCAGCCGGAGGCGGGCCTAAGCTAGCGCCGTGCCCGACACGCTCCTGACCCGGTCCGTACCCGAGGCCGCCGCCGTCCTCCGACGCGGCGGGACCGTCGCGTTCCCGACGGAGACGGTCTACGGGCTCGGCGCCGCGGCGCGCGACGCCGCGGCCGTGGCCGCCGTGTTCCGGGCCAAGGGCCGGCCGG
>CAZDFV010000446.1:0-2530 GCA_964504495.1 uncultured Rhodothermales bacterium | reverse complement strand
CCGGGCGGCCTCCCCGACCTCCGGCGGCTCCTCGTCGTCACGTTCACGGTCGCGGCGACGGAGGAGCTGAAGACGCGCATCCGCGCCGCCCTCCGCACCGCGCTCACCGTGGCCCGCGGCGCCGCCGAGCCCGACGACCTGACGCGGCCGCTCGCCCCGCTCCTCGCCCGGGCCGACGCCGAGGCCCGCCTCCTCGCCGCGCTCGACGTCGTGGACGAGGCCGGCGTCCTCACCATCCACGGGTTCTGCCAGCGCGTGCTGAAACAGGCGGCGTTCGAGAGCGGGACGCCGTTCGACCTCGAACTGACCGAGGAGACCGGCCCGCTCGAAGCCCGGGCCGCCGCCGACGCCTGGGCCGCCCTCACGCACGGGCAGCCGTGGCTGGCGGCCCTCGCCGTCCGCCGGGGGTGGACGCCGCGCGACCTCGTCGAGCACCACAAGCGCGCGACGACGTTCCCGGACACGACGATCGTCCCGGCGGCGCCCCCGCTCGCCGACGCCCTCGACGCGCTCCGCCAGCGGGCGGCGGACCTCGCCGGCGCGTGGGACGAGCGGGCCGTCCGCGATCTCCTCGACGGGCTCGTCTGGCGGAAGGGGGCCCCGCTCGGGGACCCAGAGGCGTTGGGACAAGCCGCCGCCCGCGTCGCCGCCGTCGCGCGCGACCCCGACGCCCTCGACGCCGCCGGCCTGTTCACCGTCGACGCGCTGAAGGACGCGCTCTACAGCAACCGGACGGTCAACAAGGACCGGATGCCCCAGATCGAGGCGTCGGGCCTGTTCGCGCGGTGCGCCGCGGTCGGGGCCGCCGTCGAGACGCTCCGCCTCAGCCTCATCCACGCCTTTTCCGAGACCGCGGGCGAGCGGCTCGACGCGATCAAGGAGCGGCGCGGCGTGCTCGGGTTCGACGACCTCCTCCGGCGGCTCCACGGCGCGCTCCACGCGCCCGAGACCGGGCCGGCCCTCGTCGCCAGCGTCCAGCGCCTGTTCGGAGTCGCGCTCGTGGACGAGTTCCAGGACACCGACCCCGTCCAGTACGCCATCTTCAAGGCGGCGTTTGAGGGCGCCCCGCTCGTGTTCGTCGGCGACCCGAAGCAGGCGATCTACGGGTTCCGCGGGGCCGACATCCACGCCTACCTGGGCGCCCAGGCCGAGGCCGACGGCCGGTACACGCTCACGACCAACTGGCGGAGCGCGCGCGGCGTCGTCGACGCGACGAACGCCCTGTTCGCGCGCGCGCGGCGGCCGTTCCTGTACCGCGACATCGCGTTCCACCCGGCCGCGGCCAACCGGCTCGAGCCGCGGATCGAGGGCGACGGCCGCGCCCCCGTCGTCTGGTGGACGGCCGAGGCGGACGGCAAGCCGATCCCCAAGGGCGACGCCCGGGCGATGTGCGTCCGCGCGACGGTCGGCGAGGTCGTCCGCCTCCTCTCGGGGGATGTGACGGTCGAGGGCCGGGCGCTCCGGCCGGGCGATGTGGCCGTGCTCGTGCCGAAGAACCGCCAGGCGCGCGAGGTCCAGGACGCCCTCCGCGCGGCCGGCGTGGCCGCCGTCGTCTCGCGCTCGGGCGACATCCGCGAGACGGACGAGACGGCCGACGTCGAGGTCGTCCTCCACGCGCTCGCCCGGCCGGACGACGCCGGCGCGCTCCGGGCCGCCCTCGCGACCCGCCTGTTCGGCCGGACGGCCGTCGAGATCGCTGGCCTGGAGGACGGGGCGCTCGACGGCCTCCGCCGCCGCTTCCGCCGGGGCCAGCGGACGTGGCGGCGCCACGGCGTCCTCCGCGCCCTCACCGAGCTGGCGCAGGACGAGGGCGCGGCCGCCCGGCTCCTCGCCCACCCCGACGGCGAGCGCCGGATGACGAACCTCCGCCACGTCGTCGAGCTCTTGCACGACGTCGAGGGCGCCGCCGCGCGGTCGCCGGAGGACCTCCTCCACTGGCTCCGCCACCGCGGCGAGCAGGCGCTGGCCTCGCGCGACAAGGCCGAGCTCCGGCTCGAGCGCGACGACGAGGCCGTCCAGGTCACGACGCTCCACAACGCGAAGGGGCTCGAGTACGAGGTCGTCTTCCTCCCGCTCCTGTGGGACGTGCTCCGCGAGGAGAAGGACTGGGACCGCGACCCGCCGCGCGCGCTCGACCCGCTCGTCCACACCGGCGCCGGCGTCGTCTACGACCTGGGCTCCGACCGGCTCGCCGAGCACCGGGCGCTCCGCGAGGTCGAGCGGCTGGCGGAGGCTCTGCGCCTGGCGTACGTCGGCCTGACGCGGGCGAAGGAGCGGGCCTACCTCACGTGGGGCGCGTTCAACGAGGCCCACCTCTCGGCGCTGGGCTACCTCCTGGCCGGCCACGAGGCCGGGGGCGAGACGGACGCCGAACACGTGGCCCTCGCCCGCCGGACCGCCCAGGACGCCGACGCGGTCGCCGCGCTCGGCGCCCTCGCCGACGCCCACCCCCGCTTGATGGAGGTGACCGACCTCCCGGCTGAGGCCGCCGCGCTCGCCCCCACCGCCGCGCTCGCCCCCGCCGCCACCG
>CAZDFV010000445.1:0-2543 GCA_964504495.1 uncultured Rhodothermales bacterium | reverse complement strand
CTAGGCCCCGTCACGTAAGTATGTGGCGGATCCAGTCGAGCGCCGCCGCCGCGTAGAGCACGCCGGCAAAGCTCGACGCCGTCTTCTCGTACCGCGTCGAGACGCACCGCCACTCTCTCAGGCGGCCCCACAGCCGCTCGACCCGGTTCCGACGCCGGTGCGCCCCGCGGTCGTACGCCACCCGGGGGTGCGTCCGGTTCGCTGGCACGCACGGCACCGCGCCGTAGGCGGCGATCCACGACCGCCACGCCCTCGAGGAGTAGCCCCGGTCGCAGGTCACGACGCCGAACGGGCCCGCCGGCCACACGCGCGCCAGCAGGAGGTCCGCCACGAGGAGCTCGCTGCGCTGGCCCGGCACGAGCGCGAAGCCCAGCGCGCGCCCCGCGGCGTCGCACGCGACGACGGCCTCGGTGCCCAGCCCCCCCTGGCTGCGGCCGAGCGCGTGGGCTACGCCCCCCCCCTTTTCCGCCCCCGCCGCCTTGGCGTGGGCGCGGATGACGGTCCCGTCCATCGTCAGCTCGGCGAGCTCGGGCTCACCGCGGTCGCGGAGGTACTCGAAGGCACGCCTCCAGACGCCGAGGCGGCTCCACCGCCGGTGGAGGTTGGCCGCCCGGTGCCAGGGGCCGAGCTCGGCCGGGACGGCGCGCCACTCGGCCCCGTTCTGGAGCCTCCAGAGCACGGCCTCGACGGTCTGCCGCTCGTCGATCATCGGTCGGCGCTTCCGCGAGCGGACGGCGTCGAGGGCCCCCTTGAGGAGCCGCCACTGGGGGTCGGTGAGCACGCGCATCGCCTGGGGGGGGAGGAGGCCCAGAATACACTTACGTGACGGAGCCTAGCCCGGGGCCGCCCGGCTCTCACCCGCGACCGCCGCCAGCCGGAACCGCCAGATCCGGTACCCGTCGCGCCCCACGTCCTCGAAGTAGTCGTCGACGGTGTAGAGGCCGTCGTAGCGGTAGCCCTCGGCGGGCGGGTCCCATACGCGCCGCCCCGCCCCCCGGCTCACGCGGACCGGAAGCCGCCGGCGTGCGCTGACGGCCAGGGCCAGGTTCCCGCGCGTGAGCGTCTGGGCGCCGATCTGGCGGCCCGTCTTCGGGTGCCGCGCGCCCGAGCCGGTGTAGAGCACGACGGCCCCGTGGTCCTCGTCGTCGACGAACGCGCAGTTGAGGATGACCGACTGCGCCCCCTCCGCCTGCGTCCCCCAGATGCCGGCCCGCCGCGGCCGGTGGACGCCGGCGGCCGAGAGCGCGACGCGGTCGGCGAAGAGCGCGCCGATCTCGACGCCGGGGACGTGGCCGAAGGGGGCACGGGGCATGAGGCAAGGGGCAGGGGACCGGACCGTACGCTCCTTGCCCTCTGCCCCCTCGCCCTCACAAGCGCTCCTTCCGCTCGAGGTAGAGCGCGCGGCAGAGCATGGCCGCCGCCTGCGCCGTCTGGTCCGTGAACCAGTAGTTCACGCCGGCGCCCACGGCCGCCCCGGCGATCGGGATCGTCTGGGCCAGCTTCTGCGCCCCGAGGTTCTTGGCGATCTCGCGCGGCACGTGCCCGAGCTGCTCGCGGAGCGTGCCCTGCGCCCGGCGCCCGCGGTAGCCGCCCCCGTCGACGGCCGCCGCGGCGACGGCGAGCTCGCGGAGCGCGTCCGACTTGGCCTCGCGGCTCCCGCTGGCGGCCACGTTGAAGATGCTCACCACGAGCGGCGTGTAGCCCGGCCCCTTGAGCGGGAACCCGTAGGCCGCCGCGATCTGCTGGATGAGGCGGAAGTTGACCGTGAACAGGACGGGGATGTCGGCCGCGAGCAGGAGCACGCCGCCCAGCCCGGCGCCCCCGCCCGAGAGCGCCGCCAGCACGGCGTTCTCCGAGGTGTACGCCCGGGCGAGCGCGTCGAGCGCGTCGAGCGGCTGGTCGCGGAGGTCGGCCACGGCCTCCACGTCGAGGCCCTGGGCCCGGGCCTTCGCGAGCACGTCGCCCTCGTCGTAGGTCCAGGCGCTCGCGTCGTTGAGCGTCGAGAGCGCCTGCGTGAGGGCGTCGGTGAGGGCGTCGACCACGGGCTCGGGGACGAACTGCTCGAACGCCCAGTCCACCGGCCGCATGGCGAAGCCCAGCGCTTGCTGGAGGAGCGTCTCGCCGCGCTCCCAGCGGTCGATCTCGCGTTGGGCGGTCCGTTCGTACTCGGTCAGGCGCATGGGGTCGTGGGGCGTGGGACGGGAGGGCCCACGCACCACGCGCACCGCCCTACTCGGTCGAAATATCGTACTTCTTGAGGAGCCGGTACATCGTCGCCCGGCCGATGCCGAGCTCGCCGGCGGCCCGCTCGGCGTTCCCCTCGCAGAGGGCGAAGGCCCGCTCGACCGCCCGCCGCTTGAGGTCCTCGAGCGGGACGATGCGGTCGTCGGGGACGGCCGGCGCTGTACCGGCCTCGTCCGGGCCGGGTTGCGCCGAGGCCGACGGGCCGGACGCGAGCGGCGGGAACGCGCCGAGCCCGGCCGCCCCGTCGCCCGACGACTCGGCCAGGGGGACCGCCGGCGACGGCGTCTCCGGCGGCTCGG
>CAZDFV010000444.1:0-2544 GCA_964504495.1 uncultured Rhodothermales bacterium | reverse complement strand
GGCCGAGGCCTCGCCCTCGTGGCGGGCCACGAGCGCCCGGACGGCCGGGGCCTCGTCCGGCGCGAGCGGGCCGGACTCCTCGAGGTCGGCGGCCTCCCACGCCCGCTGGAGCCGGCCGAGGAGCGGGCGGACGACCGGGTTGTCGCGGTAGAGGTAGACGTAGTCCCGGAGCGTCCGCTGGCGGTCGGCCTCGGCGGTCTGCTCGCGGAGGCGGGCCGAGAAGTGGCGGCGGGCCCGGACGTGGAGCGCGGCGTGTCGCTGGGGGTCGCGCCACCGGAGGTCGGCGGCGACGAGGTCGCGGACGAGGTCGTGGAGCCGGAGCCCGGCGTGCTCGGCCTCGACGAAGGCGAGCCCGCGGAGCCACCCGAACAGGGCGTGGGCGTCGGGGCCGTCCTCGGCCCCGCCCTCGGCCGCACCGTCGAGGAGGTCGGCCAGGAGCGGCTCGGTCACGGCCCGGACGACCGAGGCGCCCTCGACGGCCGCCCGGTGGGCCGGCGTCGGGACGGCGGCGACGAACCGGTCGAGGAGCGCCCGGACCACGTCCTGGGCCCCGTCGGGGTCGAACGCCGTCGGAGCCCCGGCCCGCTGGCGGACGCGCTCGGCCACGAGGGCGAGCGCGAGCGGGTGCCCGTGCGTGAACGCGAGGGCGCTCTCGTGCGTCGCCTCCGGCACGCCCTGGCCGTCGAGGAACGCCGCCGCCTCGTCCCGCGAGAGGTTCCGGAGCGGCATCGTCGCCAGCTCCCCGGCCCACTCGGCCCGCCACTCGGGCGCCGGCCCGTGTCGGCCGGCGAGGACCACGAGCGTCCCGGCCGGGAGGTCCGGCACGAGCGTCCGTCGGACCCACCCGTCGAGGGGCTGGAGCGCCTCGTAGGTGTCGATGAGGAGGACGCGCCGAGCCCCCGCCAGCCCGCCGAGCGCCCGGGCCGCGGCCTCGGTGAGGGCGCCCGGGGCCGGCTCCAGGTCCCGCCCGTCGACGAGCGCCGCCGGCACGTCGGCCTCGTCGCAGAGCCGGCGGAACGCGTCGAGGAGCGCCGTCTTCCCGATCCCCCCCGGGCCGTGGACGTGGAGGACGTGGAACGGGAATGGGTCGGCGGCCAGGGCCTGGGCGAACCGCGCCCGCTCGGCCCCGCGCCCGACGAACCGGGCACGGCGCGCCTGGGTCAGCCGGTCGCGGAGGGTGAGGGTCTCGGACATGTCGGGCAGGGCGGAGCGCGAATCTAGGCGAACCTCCTACACGGGCGAGCAACGAACGAGCGCCCGGTGGCCTTCCCCCTGACCTTTGGGAGCGCCGTGCTTGGGAGCCGTTCCGCCCTCCCCCCATGCGCACCCTGCGGCCCCTCCTCGGCGGCGCGGCTGTCGCCACCCTCGTCCTCGCGGCCGGCCTCACCGCCCCGCCCGTCTCCGACGCCTCGAGCCACCACAAGGACGAGAAGACGGCTGATCAGGCCGCGACCGTCCTCAGCCCGGACTTTGTGATCGGCGTCCGGGCCTCCGCCAGCAAGCCGCAGGTGCGGGTCGACGTGGACAACGTCCGCGGCCGGCTCGTCGAGACGCTCTACGACCGCGGGGCGGCGGTCGGGACGCACAACGTGGCGTGGGACACGGCCCGGCTCGCGTCGGGGACGTACCTCTACCGCCTCCGCGTGGGCGGCGAAGTCGTGGCGACGCGCCAGGCCACGGTCGTCCGCTAGCCCCTCGGCCGGCTGGCGCCCGACGGGCACCTCGGGGTCGAGAGCCCGTCGGCGGAGGCGGAGGCGCGGGCGCTCCTGGCCTCACTCCCCGCCACGCCCGTCCGCGCCGCCAGCGCCGTGCGGTAACGGAGACGGCGGACCGCCGGCCGCCTCCGCCGGCGGCGGCACCGCGCAGGCGTGTAGGCGTTCCCCCTCCATGCCCAAGCCGATCTCCCCCCGCGTCCACGGCCTCCTCGACTACGCGGTCGTCGCCGTCTTCGCCCTCGCGCCGGCTGTGCTCGGCCTGGAGGGGCCGGCGGCGGCGCTGAGCTACGGGCTCGCCATCGTCCACCTCGCGATGACGCTGGCGACGGCGTTCCCGCTCGGCCTCGCCCGGCTCGTTCCGTTTCGGACGCACGGGGCCATCGAGGCCACCGTGGGCGTCGCGCTCCTCGCCGTCGGGCTCCTCCTGTTCCGGCACGTGGCCCTCTTGTTTTTCCTAGCGATGGGGGCCGCCATCCTCGCCGTATGGACGCTGACGGACTATGGCCGCCCGGCGAACGGGGCGTGACGTTCGCGCGAATGGGGTTATCTCAGCGTTACGGCCAGGCGTTAACCGCCCTTCTCCGGCCGTATCGTTGGGCCCGCCCTCCGACCGCCCGGGGAGGGCCGCCCTGGCTCCACCCCCATGCGACGTCTCGTCCCGCGCCGCCTGCCCCCCGGCGTTCTCCTCGTCAGCGGCGCCGCCGTGCTCGCCGTCGCCGCGCTGGCGGTCCCGGCCGAGACGGCCGACCGGCTCGAGGTGCCCGCCCGCGTCCTCGCCGCGCGCGAGTGGACCGTCGTTCGGAGCGCCGACGGGGCCGTCGAGGCCACG
>CAZDFV010000443.1:0-2580 GCA_964504495.1 uncultured Rhodothermales bacterium | reverse complement strand
GGCAGGGGGCCGCGATCGTCCGCACCGCCGTCGCCGACCTGACGGCGTGGGCGCCCCCGCGCCGCTACGACCGCGTCCTCCTCGACGCGCCGTGCTCGGGGACCGGCGTCCTCGCCAAGCGGGCCGACCTCCGCTGGAACCGCCGGCCGGGCGACCTCGCCGAGCTGGCGGCCCTCCAAGACCGGCTCCTCGACGCCGCCGCCGCCGCCGTCCGCCCCGGCGGGCTCCTCGTCTACGCCACGTGCTCCGTCGAGCCGGAGGAGAACGAGGGCCGGGTCGAATCTTTCCTCGCGCGCACGCCGTCCTTCACCGGCGAGCCCGTCGGCGAGGCCGTCCCCGGCCCGTTCCGCGACGGCGACGTGTACCGGGCGCTCCCGCACGTCCACGGGACCGACGGGGCGTTCGCCGCCCGCCTCCGCCGCTCGGAGGGCGTGCGGGGCGGGCGTCGTACCCTCTCTTGACCGTCACCCCGGACGCCATGACCGCACAGCTCCAAGCCACGGCCGACCGCTTCGGCGAGGCCCGCCGCCGGCTGGTCGCGCTCGTGGACGGGATGCCGAACGACGTGTTCAACGGGAAGCCCGGCCCGAAGGCGTGGTCCGTGGGCGAGTGCGTCGTCCACCTCAACACGGTCTCGAAGGGGTACCTCCCGGTCCTGGAGGCGGCCGCCGCACGGCCCGAGCCCCGGGGCGAGGGGCCGTTCCGCTACGGGTTCGTCGCCCGCCGGTTTATCGACGCGCTCCGGCCGGGGAGCCGGCCGATCCCCACGGCCCCGTCGATGCGCCCGCCCCCCGCCCGGGGCCCCCGCTCGACGGTCGACCGGCACCGGGCCCTCGCCCGGTTCCACTCCGACACCGAGCGCTATCTCGACGTGGTCGAGGCGGCGGACGGGCTCGACCTCGCCCGCATCAAGGTCCGGTCGCCGTTCCTCCCCGTCGTGCGGCTCCCGCTCGGGGCGTTCCTGGAGGCCCTGAGCCACCACGCCGTCCGCCACGTGGCCCAGGCCGAGCGCGCGGCGGCCGAGGCGGCCTAGCGGGGCCGCGGCCTAGCGGGGCCGCCGGCGACGCGCGTGCCCGCCACCGCCGCCGGCCGGGCGCCGGCATCCGCCTTGCTCCGGGCGCGGCAATGTGGGACCTTCCGTGCCGTTCCACCCGCCGCCCTGCCTCTGCCCCCTGGTACGTCGCCCCGACCCGCTCCCCCCGTTATGCCGACGCACCTCGGGCTCGCCGCCCTCCTCGCCCTCCTCGCCCCGGCCGCCCTCGCGCAGGCCGACGAGCCCGCCGAGAGCGGGACGGAGGACGTCAAGTACGGGGCCGAGTTTTTGGCGTCGGGCGTCGGCGCGCGGGCGCTGGGGATGGGCGGGGCCTACGTGGCGCACGCGGCCGACGTGACGGCCGGCTACTGGAACCCGGCCGGGCTGGCGCGCGCGGCCTACGCCGAGGGGGCCTACATGCACGCCGAGCGGTTCGGCGGGGCCGTCGTGTTCGACTACGCGGCCGTGGCCTACCCGATCACGGACCGCTCGACCGTCGCCGTCTCGTTCGTCCGCTCGGCCGTGGACGACATCGCCAACACGCTCGACGCCTTCGACCCGGCCACCGGACTGCCCCGGCCGGACGCCACCGACCGCGTCACGTACTTCTCGGCGGCCGACAACGCCCTCTTCCTCTCGTACGCCCGCGCCGTGGGCGACCGGCTCACGCTCGGGGCCTCGGCCAAGGTGATCCGGCGGGGGATCGGCGACTTCGCGAGCACGTGGGGGTACTCCCTCGACGTCGGCGCGCAGGCCCGGCTCGGCGGCGTCCTCCTCGGGCTCGCCGTGCAGGACCCCGCGCGGATGGTCCAGTCGTGGTCCGTCGACGAGGCCGCGTTCCAGGCCCTCGACGGCGAGGCCCGTCCCGTCGGCCTGACCGAGCGCGTGGACCCGGTCGTCCGCCTCGGCGCGGCGGGCACGCGGGCGCTCTCGCCCGCGGTCGGGCTCACGGTCGCAGCCGACCTCGACCTCCTCTTCGACGGGCGCCGCGCGAACGCGCTCGACGCCGGCGGCGTCTCGTTCCACCCGCGCGCCGGCGCCGAGGTCACGTACCGCGGGGCCCTCGCGCTCCGGGCCGGTGTCTCGGACGTGTTCCAGAACGAGGACTACGGGACGCAGCTCACGCCGTCGGTCGGGGCCGGCGTCCGGCTCGGGCGGCTCGCCGTGGACTACGGGTTCGGCGACTTCGGCGGCCTCTCGTCGGAGCTCGGCTACTCCCACCGCGTCTCGCTCGCGTACCGCTTCAGGCACCTGGTCGGGACGGAGTAGACTTCGGGGGGCGGTGGAGCGGGGCCCGCGCCGGCCCTACCTTTCGGCCATGTCCCGAGACGACCGCGACGGATTCCTGGTGAGCGTGACGGCCCACGTCGTCGTGCTCCTCGTGCTGGCCCTGCTGGCGGCCACGCCGAGCCGGACGCTCGACCCGGACTACCCGCCCCAGCTCGTCGAGGTCGAGTTCGGGCCGGCCCCGGTCCCGCCCGTCGTGACCGGGCCGCCCGAGTCGGCCGCGGCCGGGGCCCCGTCCGACGCCCGCCGCCAGCCCGAGC
>CAZDFV010000442.1:0-2587 GCA_964504495.1 uncultured Rhodothermales bacterium | reverse complement strand
GACGCCGACGCTCGACCGGCTGGCGGCCGAGGGCGTCCGCGCCGAGCGGCTCGTCCCGGTCTTCCCGACGCTCACGTTCCCCAACCACTACAGCCTCGTCACCGGCCTCCACCCCGAAGAGCACGGGATCGTCGGGAACTCGATGTTCGACCCGGCCTTCGCTGCGGCCGGGACCGACTCGACGTTCTCGCTCGGCGACCGCGAGGCGCTCGCCGACGGGCGGTGGTGGGGCGGCGAGCCGATCTGGGTGACGGCGGAGCGCGAAGGAATCCGCACGGCGCCCCTGTTCTGGCCCGGCTCCGAGGCCGAGATCGGCGGCGTCCGCCCGAGCGTCTGGCACCCGTACGACGGCGACCTCCCGTACGAGGCCCGGGTCGACTCCGTCCTCGCGTGGCTCGACCGGCCGGCCGAGACGCGGCCCGGGTTCGCCGCCCTCTACGTCAGCGCCGTCGACCACGCCGGCCACGACCACGGCCCGGACGCGCCCGAGACGGCCGCCGCCGTCGCCCAGGCGGACCGGGTGCTCGCGCGGCTCGTCGCCGGTCTCGAAGCCCGCGGCCTCTACGACCGGACGAACCTCGTCGTCGTGAGCGACCACGGGATGGCCGCCCTCGCCCCCGACCGCGTGGCGTACCTCGACGACGCGGTCGACCTGGAGGCCGACCTCGAGCGCATCCTCTACGGCGCGACGACGCTGGTCTGGCCGCGCCCCGGGCGCGAGGACGCTGTCGTCGAGGCACTCCGCGGCCTCGACCACGTGACTGTGTACCGCCGCGAGGAGGTCCCCGAGCGGCTCCACTTCCGGGACCACCGCCGGATCGCCCCCGTCGTCGTCGTGGCCGACGTCGGGTGGACGCTCACCACGCGCGACTACGTCGAGCGCCGCGGCGGGCCGACGGGCGGGACGCACGGCTACGACAACGCGGCGCCCGAGATGGCCGCCCTCCTCGTTGCCCGCGGCCCGGCGTTCCGGTCCGGCGCCGTCGTGGACGAGGTGTCGTCCGTCGACCTGTACAACGTGATGGCGGCGGCGCTCGGCCTCCGGCCCGCCCCGAACAGCGGGGACCCGGCGGCCCTCCCGGCGCTCCTCCGGCCGGTCGTGGCGGGCGACTGAGCGGCCCCGTCCCCGCCCCCGCTGGCGACGCGCGCCACCAGTCGGGCGCGACCTAGAACGTCGAGTGGCGCCGGAGCTCGTGGAGCCACGGGACCGGGTCGCGCAGGTTGAAGAACGCCGTCGACCGGACGGCGAGGAGCGACCGGAGCCACGAGGCCCAGGTCCACTCCCCGGTCTCGCGGTAGGTCCCGAACGAGACCCGGTCGTGCGAGACGTCCAGCCACGCGGGCCCGTAGCGCTGCTGCGGGACGGTCTGCTCGATCCCGGCCAGCGAGCGGTACGCGACGAGGGGGACGTTGACCCCGGTCGCCTCCCCCATCGACATCGTCAGGGCCACGCGCGGGCCGATCTCGAGGATCTTCCACCCCCGCGCCCGGTCGCGCTTCCACTGGACCGAGGTCGTCCCCGAGAGCCCCATCGTCTCGAGCGCCTGGATCGACGGCTCCACGAGATTGTCGAGTCGCTCGCTGACCGCGTAGCACCCGAGCCCGGCGTGGGCGGGGTAGACCCGGGCCCGGCGGACCGTCTGGAGCGCGAGGATCTCGCCCGTCTCGGGGTGGCGGTAGCTGTGGACCGAGGCGTGGTCGTAGTCGGGCCCCTCGAGCGACTCCTGCACGAGGACGTCCCGGCCCTCGGCGAGGAACGCCCCGAGTAGGTCGCGGAGCCGGCCGGGCTCGTCCACCCGGGTCCCCTTCTCGGTGATCCCGAGCCGCTTGGGGAGGTCGCCCCAGGTCCGGTTCGTCGGCGGCTTGATAAAGACGGGGAGGTCGAGCGCGGCGGCCCGGTCGAGGTCGGCCTCGGAGGCGACCGGGACCGTGAGCGGGACCGGGAGCCCGGCGGCCTCGGCCCGCTCGGCGAAGAGCCGCTTGTCGTAGGCGTCCTCGAGCGCCTGGCGCGGGTTGAGGTCGAGCCGGAGGACCCGGTCGAGCCGCTCGCGGTGGCGGGCCGCCATCATCATGTAGCGCTCCCACGTGAACAGCATGACCGGCCGCTCGCCGTAGCGGTCCGCCAGCCGCTCGGCGACGCCGACGATGGCCTCGATCTGGTCCTCCTCTCTCGCGTCGCCAGTGGGCGAGGGGACCACGTGGGTCTCGCGGCACCACCGCGACCGCGACGCCGTCGTCCGGCCCCACGGGAGGATGAGGTGGACGGGCACGCCGTGCCGGCCGAGTAGCCGCGTCGCGGCGAGGTCGATCCGGCCGTTCCGGTCGATGATGAGGGCAGGGGCCACGGGTCCGTGGTCTAGGCGGGCGCCGGGCCGAGGGCCTCGAGCGCGCGCTGGCGGTGGACGAGGGGGAGCAGGGCGGCGTCGCCCGGTTCGACGGCGGCGCGACCACCGATGAGCCGGGCGGCCCGGTCGGGGTCGTGCGTTGCTGTGTCGTCGAGGGCCCGGCGGAGGGCCCCCATCGCCCGGACGGACGGGGCCCACGCGAACGGGGACAGGCCGAGCGCCGACGCGACCGGCCGGAGCCG
>CAZDFV010000441.1:0-2604 GCA_964504495.1 uncultured Rhodothermales bacterium | reverse complement strand
GGCCCCGCGCGGGGCGCGTCAGGGCGGGCCTGACGCCGCCATGCGTCCGGGCCCGACCCGGCCCGGGCCCGCCGGGGGCCGCCGCCAGCGGGGCACGGGCCGTCAGATCCCGAACCCCTCGTCCATCCCGCCCTGCTGGGGCTGCTGCTGCGGGCGCGGCCGGTTCTGGTTCGAGCCGAACGTGTACGTCAGCGTGAACGAGGCCTGGCGGATGTTCGGGTCGAACGACGTGTCGCGGAACACGCGGCCGTCGTCGGTCACGAACTCGAACGTCGAGAGCCCGAACGGGTCGCTCAGCCGGGCCGAGAGCTGGAGGCTCTGCGTGATCCGTTGGTTCAGCCCGAACGACGTGATCGTGAACGCCCGGCGCTCGCCGTCGACCGACTGCTGCGGGCCGTTGTAGAACACGAACCCCTGGAGCGTCGTCCCGTCGCGGACCTCCCACTGGAGGCTCGACCGGGCGTTCCACGCGAGGTCCTCGACGTCGTCGGCCCCCGGGGTCGGGTCGGCCAGGACGGCCTGGTAGAGGCTCGCCGAGGCGAACCCGCGGACGGGCCCGAACTGGCCGAACAGCGTCAGGTCGGTCCCGTAGTTCGTCTCCGTATCGAGGTTGGCGATCGAGAACAGCCCGACGCCCGTGTTCGGGTCCGTCGTGACGCGTCTCGCGATGGAGTTGGTCGTCCGACGGTAGAACGGGGCGAGCGTCGCGAAGAACTTGTACTGGAACGTGAGTTCGAACGAGTCGGTGTATTCGGGCTCGAGCGTCGGGTTGCCGACCCGGACGAACGTCGTGTCGGAGAGGTCCGGGAACGGGTTGAGGAAGAACGTCCGCGGCCGGGTGATGCTCCGGCGGTACGAGGCCTTCGCGAGCGTCCCCGGCTCGAGCCCGTACGTGAGGAACACGCTCGGGAAGAGGTCGGCGTAGGAGGCCGACGTGGGCGCGCCCGGGTCGAAGAACGGGTTGGCACCCGGCGGCACCTCCGTCAGGAGGTTGAAGTCGCGCGACGTGGCCTCCGCGCGGACGCCGGCCTGGACCTGGACCGGCCCGAACGACCGGGCGCCCTGGACGTAGCCGGCGAGCACCTGGCGGTCGTACTCGAACGCGTTCGACTGGTCGGGGTCGACCTCCAGCGAGCCCGTACCATCGCCGACCTGGAACTCGGTGTCGCTCGCCACCCACTCGGCCGTCGCCAGCGTGCCGACCTCGAGGTTGGTCTGCCCGAGCGGCCGCGTGTAGTCGACCTGGAACCGGGCCTCGTCGTTCGTCTGGTCGTTGAACTGGGACTGCGCGCCGAGCACGACGGCCCCGAGCCCGAAGTCCTCGAAAAAGCCGAGCCCCTCGTTCTGGAACCGGGTCACCCGGGCCTCGACCGCCAGTTCGTGGTCGGACTGCGTGCCGCCGCCGCCGCGCGAGCCGCCGAACCCCGGAGGGCCGCCCCGCCGCCCGCCGCCGGCGGAGCCGCCCTCGCCGCCGCCGGTCGCGTTCTCGAACTGGCGCCGGAAGACGAGGGCGAGGTCCCCGTTGAACCCGTCGGAGTCGCCGTCGTCGACCCGGGTCCGCTCGGTCGTCGGGTCGTCGCCGTCCGTCTCGAGGAACCGGGCCGTCCCGTCCTCGCCGCCCGACCGGACGCCGAGCGACGTCTCGAGCGTCAGCGTCGTCTGGTCGGTCGCGGCGTAGGCGGCCGAGCCGGAGAAGAAGTGGCTCCGTTCGTCCGACTCGTTGAGCGTGAGGGCGTCCCGCGTGAACACGTCGCCGACCTCGGTGAGCGACTCGATGTTCACGTCGCGCTGGCCGTAGCGGAAGCCGTACTGGCCGTTGAGGTCCCAGTCGCCACGCTGGTAGCTCAGGTTGCCGCCGACGTTGCCCGAGACCTCGGTCCCGCCTCCGAGCGTGAGCCCGCCGGAGAGCCCGCGCTCGACGCCCTCGGCGAGGACGATGTTGACGATCCCGGCCATGCCCTCGGCCTCGAACCGGGCGCTCGGGTTGGGGATGACCTCGACGCGCTCGACCTTCTCGGCCGGGATCTGCCGGAGGAGCGCCGCGAGGAACGCCCCGCGGACGGGCGTCGGCCGCCCGTTGATCTGGATGACGACGTTCTGGTTGCCCCGCAGCGAGATGTTGCCGTCCGTGTCGACCTCGAGGGACGGGAGCGTCTGGAGCGTCTCGATGGCGCTCCCGCCGGCCGTCACGGCCTGCTCCTGGACGTTGTAGACGGTCCGGTCGGCCTGCTGCTCGACGAACTCGCGCTGGGCCGTGACCTCGGCCTCGCCGAGCGCCGCCGCGCTCTCCGCCAGCCCGACCTCGCCGAGCGCCGTCGGCGGCCCGACGGCCACCTCGACGCCCCCGACCCGCGCGGTCTCGTACCCGACGAAGCTGACGCGGGCGACGTACGACCCCGGCCGGACCGGGTCGATGGTGACCGCCCCGTCGAGGTCGGCGGCCCCGCCGGTCACGAACGCCGTGTCGGCCGCGCTGTACAGGGCGACGGTCGCCTGGGGGAGCGGCTCGCCCGTCTCGGCGTCGACGACGCGGGCGGTCACGGCGCCCTGCGGGCGCTGCGGCTGGGCGGCGGCGGGGAGGGCGAGCGCGGTGGCGAGGGCGAC